>DATJXQ010000051.1:0-14102 GCA_035500015.1 Steroidobacteraceae bacterium | reverse complement strand
CCAGGCTTCCCGCAGCACGCCGGGGGCGACCAGCAGCGGCAGGGTGCGATTGCGGCCCTCGACATGTACAGCGCCGGCATCGTAACGGCCGATGAGGTGCATGCCCGGGGCGCGCTGTTCGTGCAGTTTCATGGAGTCGTTACGATACGCGATATGCGCCTGTTGATTGCCGCACCGGGGCCGCGGCTGCCACATGGAGACCTTGCCGGACCAGTCGGGCTGCCGGTGCTGCCGGCACTGGCCGGTCTGCTGGATCGTGCGCGGCGGTTGCCGCCCGCGGCGGATTGGCGCTCCGGGGTGCTGGCGGCGCTGTGCGGCGTCGCCGGTGGCTCGCAGTTGCCGGCGGCGGCAGTGGCCGCGCGGGCCGTCGCCCTGCCGTGCGGGGCGGGGCTGTGCTTCGCGGCGCCACTGCACGTGATCGCGGGCATCAGCCGCGTGCATTTGCCTCCGGGTGGCTGGCTGCGGCTGGCCGCCGAAGAGGAAGATCGGTGGGTGGAGGCTTTCAACCAGGAGTTCGGCGGTCCGGGATTGTGGCTGCATTCCGTTGGCGGCGGCTGGCTGCTGGCGGCGCCGTTCGCGGCGGCGGCGCGTGACGCCGCGCCGGAAACCTTGATTGGCGATCCGCTCACCCGCCTGGCGGCACGCGACGAGGCCGAACGCGCGCTGCGCCGGCTGGGCGCGGAGGTGGAACTCTGGCTCGCCGGTCATCCCCTGAACCGAGCACGCGAGGCGCGTGGCCAGCCGCCGCTCAACTGCCTGTGGTTCTGGGGCGGCGCGCCGGCGGTGCAACTGCCGCATTGCGCACGTGCGCCGCGCGCGCTGCTGGTCGCCGGAGAGCCCGATCCATGGCTGGCCGGCCTGGCGGCCCACTGCGCGGTGCCGCTGGTCCATGCCACGGACTGGCAGTCGCTGACCGCGTGCGCCGATGCATTACTGGTGTTGGCGCCGCCGCCGGAAGGCGCCGGTGCGGCGCACTGGCAAATGCTGGAGGAGCAGTGGTTCGCCCCCGCGGCGCGGTCCTTGCGCGCCGGCGAAATCGGCGCGCTGCGCCTGCAGATCGGCGCCAGTGCCTGGCAGCTGCCGGATCCCTCGCCGCTGCGCTGGCTGCGCCGCCGCCGCCCCTGGCACCAACGGGTGCTGACCTGAACGCGCCGCGCCGCCTGCAGCCGCGCAGTTGCGGCGAGGTCTCGCTGCCGGCCGGCCTGCCGCCGCTGCTGCGCCGGATCTACGGTGCGCGGCGCGTGGCGCATACGGCCGAACTCGACACCAGCCTGCGGGCGCTGCTGCCGGTGGGTTCGCTCGACCATGTGCCGCAGGCCGCCGAACTGCTGCTGCGCCATGCGCGCGGCCGCATCCTGGTCGTCGGCGACTTCGATGCCGACGGCGCCACCAGCACCGCGCTGATGCTGCACGCGCTGCGCGAGTGGGGCTTCGACGCGGTGGATTTTCTCGTGCCGGATCGCTTCCGCTTCGGTTACGGGCTGACTGCCGGCCTGGTCGAAGCGGCGCGCGACAGGCGTCCGACGCTGCTGGTCACCGTGGACAATGGCGTATCGAGCATCGAGGGCGTTGCCGCCGCACGCGCGCTCGGCGCTGAAGTACTGGTGACGGATCATCATCTGCCCGGCGCCGTGCTGCCGGCGGCCAATGTAATGGTGAACCCGAATCTCGCCGGCAGCCGCTTCGGCAGCCGCGCACTGGCCGGCGTGGGCGTGGCGTTCTATGTGCTGGCGGCATTGCACAGATTGATGCATGAGCGCGGCCTGCTGCCCGCGGGTGCGCGCCCGGTGACGCAGTGGCTGGATCTGGTCGCGCTGGGCACGGTGGCGGACCTGGTGCCGCTGGACGCGAACAACCGCGTGCTGGTGGCGCAGGGCATCCGCCGCATGCGGGCCGGGCAGTGCACGCCGGGACTGGCCGCGCTGCTCACCGTCGCGCAGCGCGACCTTGCCGGTGTCGCGGCAGCGGACCTGGGTTTCTCGCTGGGGCCGCGCCTCAACGCGGCCGGCAGGCTCGAGGACATGAGCATCGGTATCCGCTGCCTGCTGGCACGCGATGCCGCCGAGGCCGGCGCGATCGCCGCGCGGCTCGACGAGCTGAACCGCCAGCGCCGGCAGATCGAGGCCGGCATGCAGGCCCAGGCGCAGGCCGCCGTGCGGAATCTGGCCGCCTGGACGGAGGGAGAGCGGCATGCGGGCGTCACGCTGTTCGATGCCGGCTGGCACCAGGGAGTGATCGGGCTGGTCGCCGGCCGCATCAAGGATCGCGTCGGCCGGCCGGTGGTCGCGTTCGCGCCCGCGGATGATGTGGAACTGCGCGGCTCGGCCCGCTCCATTCCCGGCGTGCATGTGCGCGATGTGCTCGAAGCGGTGTCCTCGCAGCATCCGGGACTGATCGCGCGCTTTGGCGGCCATGCCATGGCGGCGGGCCTGAGCATCCGTACCGCCGACCTGGATCGCTTCGCGCGGGCCTTCGACGCCGCCGTCGCCGGCGAGCTGGCACGCATCGAACCGGATGACGTCGTGTGGACCGACGGCGAGCTGGCGGAAGAGGAAATATCGCTCGCCACGGCGCAGCTGCTGCGCGATGCCGGGCCATGGGGCCAGGCCTTTCCCGAGCCCTCGTTCCAGGGAGAATTCGAAACAGAAGCCGCGCGCGTGGTCGGCGGGAAGCACGTGAAGTACTGGCTCCGGCCGGTGGGCGCGCGCGCGCGCTTCGATGCCATCGCCTTCAACCTGCTGGACGGGGAGCGCTTCAGCGAACCGCCGCAGGGCAGGCTGAAAGTGGCATACCGCCTCGACATCAACCACTGGCAGGGCGAGCGGCGTCTGCAGCTGCTGATCGAGCACGTCGAATCGCCGTGAAACCGCCGCCGCAGCCCTTATAATTCCGGCATGCCAGTAGAGACCGGACTGATCAGGAAGAACCTCAGGGACCTTGCCGAACGCGCCAGTTCGCTTCGGGGGTTTCTTTGACTATGACGCCAAGAAGGAGCGTCTCGAGGAAGTCACGCGCGAGCTGGAACTGCCGGACGTGTGGAACCAGCCGGAGCGGGCACAGGAACTGGGGCGCGAGCGCTCGCGGTTGAGCGCCGACCTGCAGCAGCTGGATACCGCCGGCTCGGCGCTCTCCAACGCCAGCGAGCTGCTGGAGCTGGCCGAGGCCGAGGACGATGCGGCCGCGGTGGCCGACATCGAGCGCGAGATCCCGCAGCTGGAGTCCAGCGTGCGCGCGCTGGAATTGCGCCGCATGTTCCGCGGCGAGATGGATTCGCACAGCGCCTGGCTCGACATCCAGGCCGGCGCCGGCGGCACCGAGGCGCAGGACTGGGCGCAGATGCTGATGCGCATGTACCTGCGCTGGGGCGCGCGGCGAGGTTTCGCCACCGAGGTCATGGATTCCAGCGCCGGGGAGGTCGCCGGCATCAAGAGCTGCACGATTTCCTTCGCGGGCGAGTACGCCTACGGCTGGCTGCGCACCGAGACCGGCGTGCACCGGCTGGTACGCAAGAGCCCGTTCGATTCCGGCAACCGCCGCCACACCTCGTTCGCCTCGGTGTTCATCTCGCCGCAGGTCGACGACGACATCAACATCGAGATCAACCCGGCCGACATCGAGATGGACGTGTACCGTTCCAGCGGCGCCGGCGGCCAGCACGTGAACAAGACCGAATCGGCGGTGCGGCTGCGGCACCTGCCTTCGGGCATCGTGGTGGCCTGCCAGAGCGAGCGCAGCCAGCACAAGAACCGCTCCACGGCGATGAAGATGCTGAAGGCCAAGCTGTACGAGCTGGAGGTCAACAAGCGCAACGCGGCGGCCAAGGTGCTGGAGGAATCCAAGTCCGACGTCAGCTGGGGCAACCAGATCCGCTCCTACGTGCTCGACCAGTCGCGCATCAAGGATCTGCGCACTGGTGTGGAGGTGGGCGCCACCGACAAGGTGCTGGACGGCGACCTGGACCAGTTCATGGAAGCCAGCCTGAAGGCGGGGCTGTAGATGAATGACAGGACAAGGATCGATCCGGGTCCTGCGACGGCAGGCAACATGTCCACATCCGCTGGTACGGACGACGAGAACAAGCTGATTGCGGAGCGGCGTGCGAAGCTTGCGGCGCTGCGCGGGCGGGGCGCTGCCTTTCCGAATGATTTCCGCCGCGATGCATATGCCGGCGACTTGCAGCAGACGTACGCGGAGTCGACCGCCGAACGGCTGGAAGCGCAGGGCATTGCGGTAACCGTCGCCGGCCGCATGCTGGCCAAGCGCGTGATGGGCAAGGCGAGCTTCGCCACCATTGCCGATCCCACGGGCCGCATCCAGCTGTTCCTGCAGGCGGCCACGCTCGGCGATGACTATGACGCTTTCAAGGGCTGGGACGTGGGCGATACCGTGGGCGCCACCGGGATGCTGTTCCGCACGCGCACCGGCGAGCTGTCGGTCAAGGTCACCGCGCTGCGGCTGCTGGTGAAGTCGCTGCGCCCGCTGCCCGACAAGTGGCATGGCCTGGCCGACGTGGACACGCGCTACCGCCGGCGTTACGTGGATCTCATCGTCAACGAGGAATCGCGCCGCGTGTTCGAGGCGCGCACGCGCATCGTGCGCCGCTTGCGCGCGCTGCTCGACGAGAAGGGCTTCATGGAGGTGGAGACGCCGATGATGCAGCCCATCCCGGGCGGCGCCTCGGCCCGTCCCTTCATCACGCACCACAATGCGCTGGACATGCCCATGTACCTGCGCATCGCGCCGGAGCTCTACCTGAAGCGCCTGGTGGTGGGCGGCTTCGAGAAGGTCTACGAGATCAACCGCAACTTCCGCAACGAGGGGCTGTCCACGCGGCACAACCCCGAGTTCACCATGCTGGAGCTGTACTGGGCTTACGCGGATTATCGCGACCTGATGGATCTCACCGAGGAGCTGGTCATCGCGCTGGCGCAAGTCGTGCAGCCCGGCGCGTCGCGGCTGACTTACCAGGGACGCGGATACAGCCTGGCACGGCCCTTCGCGCGCGTGTCGATGGCCGACGCCATCCTCGGTGCCAACGATGGCCTCGATGCCGCGAAGCTGCGCGACGTGGATTACCTGCGCGCATGGTGCGCGAAACTTGGCGCGAAGTTCGACCCGGCCGATGGTGCCGGCAAATTGCAGACCATCCTCTTCGAGGAGACGGTCGAAGCCACGCTGCTGGATCCCACCTTCGTCTTCGGCTACCCCGCCGAGGTCTCGCCGCTGTCGCGCGCCAACGATGCCGATCCCTTCCTCACCGACCGCTTCGAGCTGTTCATCGCCGGCCGCGAGATCGCCAACGGTTTCTCGGAGCTCAACGATGCCGAGGACCAGGCCGCGCGCTTTCGCGCGCAGGCGGCGCGCAAGGATGCCGGCGACGAGGAGGCCATGTTCTACGACGCCGACTACGTGCGCGCGCTCGAGTACGGCATGCCGCCCACCGCGGGCCTGGGCATCGGCGTCGATCGGCTGGTGATGTTCCTGACCGACCAGGCCGCGATCCGCGACGTGCTGCTGTTTCCGCAGGTCCGGCCGGAGAGCAGCTGAGCCGGTGAGCGCGGTGGAGCGCCAGCTGCCGATCGGCGTCTTTGATTCCGGCATCGGCGGCCTGACCGTGCTGCGTGCATTGATGGAACGGCTGCCGGGCGAGAGCTTCCTGTACCTGGGCGACACGGCGCGCCTGCCCTATGGCACGAAGACCGCGGCCACCGTGGAGCGCTACGCGCTGCAGGCGGTGGACGAGCTGGTGCGCCGCGGCGTGAAGGCGCTGGTGATTGCCTGCAACACCGCCTCGGCCGCGGCACTGCCGGCGCTGGCCGCCGCGCATCCGCAGCTGCCGGTGGTTGGCGTGATCGAGCCTGGTGCCGCCGCCGCGGTAGCCGCAACGAAGACGGGGCGCATCGCGGTGCTTGCCACCGAGGGGACGGTGCGTGGCGGCGCCTACCAGCGCGAGATCAGCCGGCGCCTGCCGGATGCGCAGGTCACTGCCGTCGCGGCGACGCTGTTCGTCGCGCTGGCCGAGGAGGGCTGGGTGCGCGGCGAGATTCCGGAGCGTGTGGCGCAGCGCTATCTCGCGCCGCTGTTCACCGGAGATGCCGCGGCGCCCGACACGCTGGTGCTGGGCTGCACGCATTTTCTGCCGCTGCTGGAGGCGATCCGTGCCGTCGTCGGCCTGCGGGTGCAGATCGTGGATTCGGCGTTCACCTCGGCGGGCATGCTGGCGCGGCTGCTCGAGGCGCGTGCGCTGCGCACGGATGTGCCGGGCGGCCATGTGCGCTTTCTGGTCAGCGATGGCGAGGAGCGCTTCGCGCGCGTGGGTCCGGTGTTCCTCGGCACCGGCATCGCTGTCGCCTCCATCGAGCGCGTGGATCTGCAGGGCAATGCGTCGCGCCGGGGTTTTCAGTCCGGCAACGGGTAGGGCAGTGGCATCTGCATGGCTTCCAGGCACGCGACTGCCGCTTCCTGCGCGGATTCTCCGGTGCCGGCCGCGCCCGGCAGGGCGGTGACCGCCAGGAATTCCTGGCCGCCATCCTCGATGCCCGCGGCCAGCACCACGCGTGCGCGGCGACCATCAGCCAGCGCGATGCGCTCGCCGGGCTGCAGCAGCGTGGCGGCGTCCGTGTGGAACAGCTGCATGCGGCGCTTGACCTGGCCGCGGTAGTGGGCGCGCGCGATGATCTCCTGCCCGGTGTAGCAGCCCTTGTCGAACGCGATGGCGCCCAGGGCATCCAGGTTCAGCATCTGCGCGACGAATTCCCCGGAAGTGGCCGCCAGCACTTCGGGCATGCCGGCCTCGATGTCCGCGATGCGCCACTCGGCGCGGGTGGCGATGTGGCCCTGCGGCAGGGTTTCGCCGCGCGGCGCGAGGATCAGCTGCCGGAAGCCGTCGTTCTCCAGTTGCAGGTGCAGGCGCGTGTCGGCGGCGGCGGCGGCATCCGGGCCGGCCAGGCCATAGACGCGCCAGCTGCTGGCCACGTCCTCGATTCGCACCCTGGCGCGCAGCACGTAGCGCGACAGGTGCGCACGCACGCCGGCGGCGATTTCCGCGGGCAGCACCGCGATGATCTGGTCGGTTCCAAGGTGAAACAGGCGCAGCACCGCAAGGCAGCGTCCCTGCGGGTTGTGCAGGCCGGCCAGCAGCGCGCCTTGCGCGGCGAGCAGCGTGACATCCTGCGAGAGCTGGCCTTGCAGGAAACTCGCGGCGTCCGCGCCGCGCACGGCCAGCGCGGTCAGGTCCTCGAGTGGGGTGATGGCGAGATCGGGCATCTGGCTATCCGAATTCTGGCACAATACATGCTCATGCAGCCTTTGGCGGAAAAACCCGATGCTGCCGCGGCGGCGGAAGCACCCACGGTGAAGGATGCGGTCCGGCCCGGGGTTCCCGAACTGGATGGGCCGGTCGGTCCCGAGCCCACGCGCTACGGCGACTGGGAACGGCGCGGGCGCTGCATCGATTTCTAGCCGGCCATGTCCACGCGCCCGCTGTCACCGCACCTTGGCATCTACCGCTTCGCCTACACGATGGCGATGTCCATCCTGCATCGTGCAACCGGCCTCGTGCTGAGCATGGGACTGCTGCTGCTGATTGCCTTCCTGGCGGCGCTGGCCGGTGGCCGCGACAGCTACGCGCGCTTCACTGCGTTCGGCGGCAGCTGGGCGGCGCGCGGACTGTTCGCGCTGCTGATCGCCGCCTTCCTGTATCACCTGGCCAATGGCGTGCGGCACCTGCTGTGGGACGCGGGCATCGGCCTGGAACGGCCCGCGGCGCGCCGCTCATGGAAGATCGTGGTGGCGGTGGTGCTCGCCGGCAGCGTGCTGCTGTGCTGGCTGCTGCTGCGCGGTGGGCACGCATGAGCGACGTGGCGCAGGCGCTGACGAAGGTGCTGGGCCGCGGTTCGGCGCACGAAGGTGCGCATCACTGGCGTGCGCAGCGTCTTACCGCCATCGCGCTCCTTCTGCTGGGCACCTGGTTCGTGATCGCGCTGGCGCGACTGCCGGATTACGGCTACACGGCCGTGCACGCCTGGGCCTCCGGCCTGTGGAACGCGACGCTGCTGGCGCTGTTCACGGCTGCGGCCTGCTGGCATTCGCTGCTCGGCGTACAGGTGGTCATCGAGGACTACGTGCGGGGCTGGCTGCGCCCGGCTGCGCTGGTGGTCTCGGCGTTCATCCATGTGCTGCTGGGCGTGGGCGGAGTGCTGGCCGTCGTGCGCCTGGCGCTCGGGAGCTGAAGCCGTGGCCGCCTACACTTTCGTCGATCACACGCACGACGTGATCGTCATCGGTGCCGGTGGCGCGGGATTGCGCGCGACGCTGGGCCTGGCCGAGGCCGGCCTGACCACGGCCTGCATCACCAAGGTGTTCCCCACGCGCAGCCACACGGTGGCCGCCCAGGGCGGCATCAGCGCCTCGCTGGGCAACATGGGCGAGGACGACTGGCGCTGGCACATGTACGACACCGTGAAGGGCTCGGACTGGCTCGGCGACCAGGACGCCATCGAGTTCATGTGCAAGGAAGCCCCGAAGGCCGTGATCGAGCTGGAGCACTACGGCGTGCCGTTCTCGCGCACCGCCGAGGGACGCATCTACCAGCGGCCCTTCGGCGGCATGACCACGCACTACGGCAAGGGCATCGCGCAGCGCACCTGCGCGGCTGCCGACCGTACCGGCCACGCCATGCTGCACACACTGTACCAGCAGTCGCTGAAACACCAGGCCGAGTTCTACATCGAGTACTTCGCCATCGACCTGATGTTCGAGCGCGGCGCCTGCCGCGGCGTGGTGGCGCTGGACATGGCCACCGGGCAGCTGCACCGCTTCCGCGCGCACATGACCATCCTGGCCACCGGCGGCTACGGGCGCGCGTATTTTTCCTGCACCTCGGCGCACACCTGCACCGGCGACGGCGGTGGCATGGTGCTGCGCGCCGGCCTGCCGCTGCAGGACATGGAGTTCGTGCAGTTCCATCCCACCGGCATCTACGGCTCGGGCTGCCTGATCACCGAGGGCGCGCGCGGCGAGGGCGGCTACCTGACGAATTCCAAAGGCGAGCGTTTCATGCCGCGCTATGCGCCGAACGCGAAGGACCTGGCCTCGCGCGACGTGGTCAGCCGCGCGATGACCGTGGAGATCCGCGAAGGCCGCGGCGTCGGCGAGCACGCCGATCACATCCACCTGCACCTGGAGCACCTCGGCCCCGAGGTGATCCACGAGCGCCTGCCGGGCATCGCCGAGACCGCGAAGATCTTCGCGGGCGTGGACGTGACACGCGGGCCCATTCCCGTGCTGCCCACGGTGCACTACAACATGGGCGGGATTCCGTGCAATTACCACGGCGAGGTGGTCAACGGCGCGGCGGCCAATCCCGACACCGTGGTGCCGGGACTGATGGCGGTGGGCGAGGCGGCCTGCGTGTCGGTGCATGGCGCGAACCGGCTGGGCTCGAATTCGCTGCTGGACCTGGTCGTGTTCGGCCGCGAGGCCGCGCGCCACTGCGCCACGCTGGTGAAGCCCGGCGCGGTGCACGCGCCGCTGCCCGGCGACGCCGCGGACCTGGCCATCGCGCGGCTCGACCGGCTGCGCAACGCGCACGGCGAGCGCGCCACCGCGCAGATCCGCCTGGAGATGCAGCGCATCATGCAGCGCGACGCGGCGGTGTTCCGCACCGCGGCCTCGCTGCAGGAAGGCGTCGCGAAGCTGGCCGCTACGTTCGGCAGTTTCGCCGATGTGCGCGTCAGCGACCGCAGCCTCATCTGGAACACCGACCTGATCGAGACCATGGAGCTGGAGAACCTGCTGCTGCAGGCCACCGCGACCATAGTCGGGGCCGAGAACCGCCACGAGAGCCGCGGCGCGCACGCGCGCGAGGACTTCCCGGACCGCGACGATACCAACTGGCTGAAGCACACCCTCAGCTGGGTGAAGCCCGATGGCGCCACGCAACTGTCATACCGCCGTGTGCACATGAACACGCTTACGCGCGACGTGGAAACCGTGCCGCTGAAGGCGCGCACTTATTAGGAACGCACGATGGTCCAGCTCACGCTCCCGCCCGGATCGCGCGTCAATCGCAATGGCCGCCGCTTCACCACGCCCGGCGCGAAGCAGCCGCGCATGTTCCGCATCTACCGCTTCGATCCGGACAGCGGCGAACGCCCGCGCATCGACAGCTACGAGGTCGACATGGCGGCCTGCGGCCCGATGGTGCTGGACGCACTGATCAAGATCAAGAACGAGATCGACCCGACGCTGTCGTTCCGCCGTTCCTGCCGCGAGGGCATCTGCGGTTCCTGCGCGATGAACATCGACGGCCTGAACACGCTGGCGTGCACCAAGGCCTGCGCGGACATCGCCGGCAACGACGTGCGCATCTACCCGCTGCCGCACATGCCGGTGGTGAAGGATCTGGTGCCCGACCTTACGCAGTTCTACGCACAGTACGCCGCGGTGAAGCCCTGGCTCACGACGCGCTCGCCGGCCCCCACCGACCGCGAGCGCCAGCAGTCCCGCGAGGAGCAGGAGAAGATCGACCGGCCTTCGGCCTGCATCCTGTGCGCCTGCTGCTCCACCTCGTGTCCGAGCTACTGGTGGAACCCGGACCGCTACCTCGGCCCGGCCGCGCTGCTGGCGGCCTATCGCTGGATCATCGACAGCCGTGACGATGCCACCGGCGAGCGGCTCGACGCGCTCGAGGATCCGTTCCGGCTGTATCGCTGCCATACCATCATGAACTGCACCGAGGCCTGTCCGAAGGATCTCAACCCGGCGCGCGCGATCTCCGACATCAAGCGCATGATCGACCAGCGCCGCAACTGAGATGGCGGCCGAGCAGGGACGCCTTGCCTGGCGCTGCCGGCGCGGCATGAAGGAACTGGACATGGTGCTGGCGCGCTACCTGCGCGAGCGCTGGCCGCACGCCGGTGCCGCGGAGCGGGCGCGCTTCGAACGGCTGCTCGAGCTGCCCGATCCGTTGCTGGCGGCCTGCCTGATGGGAAGTGAGCCGGCGCCGGACCCCGAAACCGGCCGGTTGCTGGAATTGCTGCGCGGGCCCGCTCCGGGCGCGTGATCCGGCGGCGCGCCACGCCGGCCGTGGACTGCGAAATCCGATCCGGCGTACATTGCCGCCACAAGATCGATACACGGGGTCCACTCATGCACTTCTCGCGAATCCTGCTGCGCGCCGCGGCCCTGCTGCTGCTCGCGCCGGCCCTGCACGCGCAGGAACTGACCATCACCAATGCGCGCATCATCGTCGGCAATGGCCAGGTGATCGACAACGGTTCCATCGTCGTGCGCGGCGGCAGGATCGCCGCGGTCGCGGCCGGCAAGCCGGCGCAGACTGCGGGCCGCGTGATCGACGCGCAGGGCATGAGCGCGATGCCCGGCTTCATCGACGCGCACCGGCATCTCACCTTCCGTCCCGATGCGGCCACCGAGATGCGCAAGCTCCTCGAGGCCGGTTTCACCACGGTGTTGTCCGGCGGCGGCGCGCCGGAGCAGCAGGTCGCGGTGCGCGAGCAGATCGAGAAAGGCCAGATCAACGGGCCACGCATCATTGCCTCCGGCAACATCCTGTTCCTCGCCAGCCAGAACCCGGACGCGGTGCGCGCCGAAATCCGCAAGCTGGCGCAGCTGGGCGTGAAGTACACCGGCGAGATGCTGCTGACGCCGGTGCCGGGGCCCACCCCGGCCGAGATGGCCATCGTCGCGGCAGCGCTCGATGAAGGCGCGAAGGATGGCGTCAAGGTGCAGGTGCACGCGGTGAGCACTGCGGCGATGATGGCGGCGGTGGATGCAGGCATCCGGCTGCTGGTGCACACGCCGAACAAGGACTGGGTGACGAAGGAGCAGGTGCAGAAACTCCTCGCCACCAACACGCGCATCCTGTCGGCCGAAGGCACCTGGGCGCCGGTATTCGGCGTGTTCGCCGACGACAACAAGCCGCGCACGCGTGACGGCCGCCCGTGGCCGGATGGCATCACCGACGGTGTCGGGGGCGGCAAGGAAGTCGGTTATGCCGCGGTCAATGCACGCACCCTGTTCGATGGCGGCGCCGTGCTCGGCGTGGGCATGGATACCAACTACGAGCCGCGCGAGGGCCTGGCCGTGGAACTGCGTTCCATGGGCGCGGTGTTCTCGCCGCGCGACATCATCAGGATCATGGGGCCCAATTCGGCCGCGTACCTCGACATGGGCGACCAGATCGGCACGCTGGAGGCCGGCAAGCAGGCCGACATCGTGCTGCTGGACGGCAATCCGCTGGATGGCTTCTGGAACATGTTGCGCGTGCGGACGGTGGTGAAGGGCGGCAAGGTCGCCATCGAAGCAAAACACTGAGCGGCACGCCGCATTGCGCTGTCGGCCGGCGCGCACTGGCTGCGTCGGCGCCGGACCACGGCGCTCGCGAATGGCTTCGCTTCGCGCAGATATGCGCATTGCGGAGGAGGCCACACGGGCATGTGATGGGGTGTGGGCATCGGCCACATCAGCAGGCTCAGGCAATGGCTGGCGCGCCGCGTCGCGGCGCTGTGGCGGGAAACTCCGCGGCCGCTGCCTGCCATTCCCGATGTCCTGGAGATAACGCTGCGGCCGTCGCCGCGGCTGCGATGGGCGATCCGGCTGCTGTGGGGCCTTGCGTTGCTGTATGCGGTGGAACTGGCGCTGACCGGCCATCCGGCGGCGGCGGCAGCCGTGTGCCTGCTGGCCGCCGCGGGTTTCGGTCCGGGGGTCGGGGCCGGCACGGGGGCCCGGACCCGCCGCCTGGTGCTGGATGCGGGGCGGCTGTGGCTCGTGGACGGCGGGGCGCCTGTGCCAGTGCACCTGGATCCAGGCAGCTTCCGCCTGGGGTCCCACCTGCTGCTGGTGTTGCGCTGCCATGGTGGCGTCCAGCGCCTGCTGCTGGGGCCGGACAACATGGCGGCGGCCGAACTGGCCTGCCTGCGTCGCCGGCTGGCACCCGGTTCCTCCGCGGGGACTGCGCTACACTCGGTCACGGCCCCAGGCAGCAAGTCCTCCGACCCGTGAACCACTTCTTCTCCAGCCTGCGACGCGTGCCCCGGGGCGAACTTTTCACCCCCCGGAGAGTCCGATGAGTCCGGACACCGGTGATCTCGCGCTGGTCCAGCGGGTGCAGAAGGGCGACAAATCGGCCTTCGACCTGCTGGTCCGCAAGTACCAGCACAAGGTGGTGAAGCTGGTTTCGAGGTACCTGCGCGATCCGGCGGATGCGGAGGACGTGGCACAGGAGGCATTCATCAAGGCGTATCGGGCCCTGCCCCAGTTTCGCGGCGACAGTGCCTTCTACACCTGGCTGTACCGGATCGCGATCAACACGGCGAAGAATGCGCTGCTGTCGCGTGACCGCAATCCGGTGGAGTTCGATCTGGACCTGCAGAGCGTCGAGGAATCCAACGCAATGCAGGGGCGGCTGGCCGATCCGGAAACGCCGGAAAGCCTGCTGGCCACCGAAGAAATTCGCGAAACGGTGAATCGGGCCATCGAGGAGCTGCCCGAGGATCTGCGGATGGCCATCGTGCTGCGTGAGCTCGAGGGCCTGAGTTACGAAGACATCGCCGCGGCGATGGATTGTCCGGTGGGTACGGTGCGATCGCGCATCTACCGGGCGCGCGAGTCGATCGACCGGAAATTGTCGGATGTGTTCGAGGGCGGCCTGGGCCGCGCCGAGGAGTCGGGATGAGCGAGCAGGAACAGATCAGTCAGCTGTCGGCCTTGTTCGACGGGGAGTTGCAGCCCCAGCAGGCCGAGATGGTGATCCGCCGGGCGGTGCGCGATGCCACGATGCGTGGGCGCTGGCAGCGCTATGCGCTGATCGGCGCCTGCCTGCGCGGCGAACCGCTGGCCGGCGCGAACCGGCCGGAAGGGGTGGCCGAAAGCGTGCGTGTGCGGCTCGCAGCCGAGGCGGACATCATCGTGGCGGCGAAGGCGGCCACCGCCGGTGCCGCGCGCGCCCGCGGTACGGCCGGCCTTTATGGTCGCGGGGCCATGGGTGGCGCGATCGCCGCCGCGGTCGCGCTGGTTGCCGTGCTGGTGGCGCGCACCATCGGTCCCGCGCAAACCGGCGCTGGAGTCGTCGTGGCGCAGCA
>DATJXQ010000050.1:0-15788 GCA_035500015.1 Steroidobacteraceae bacterium | reverse complement strand
CTTCGGCGGCAGCCGCGATCCGGATACCGCACAGGCTCCGCTCGCCACGATCGCGGCCGCACAACCCAGCGTGAATAGCTCCTTGCGGTCCATGCGGAAACTCCAGGCACGCGGATCACCAGCACATCCCTGTGACCGCTGCGGGCCGGCGCTACTCTAGCAGCGTTTGCATTGCCGCCTCAAACCCCGGCCCGCCGCACGCGGCCGGGGACGCCGGCCATGCCCAGGGCCAGCGCGCACAGCCCGGCAACGCAGGTCCACTGGATCAGGCTCATGCCGCCCATGAGCGGTTGCGGTTTGAGGAAATCGATCGCGATGCGCCAGGCCAGGTAGCCGGCCAGGAAGAAACGAAAGCGCGCGCCCTCGGGCCAGCCCCACGGGCGGGTGGTCAGCCAGCCCAGCAGCGCCAGGAAGGCGATCTCGTACAACTGCACCGGGTGGCGCGCAACGTGATCGCCCAGGTCCACCGCCCATGGCAGTCGCGTAGCCTTGCCATAGGTATCGTCCGCGAGGCCGGCCACGAAGCATCCGATGCGACCGATCGCAATGCCGACGCACAGCGGCAACACGAACAGGTCGCCGCTGCGGGCGTGGATGCCGGCAATGCGCTTGGCCAGTTCCGCCGTGAGCCAGCCACCCAGCAATCCACCGACAATGGTCTTGCCACCGGGCGTCAGCAGCAGGGAAAGCAGGTGTCCCTCATGCAGCGACCGCACTACCACCGGCCACTGCTCGGCCACTCCCAGCAACCGGCTGCCGGCCAGTGCGCCGGCCGCGGCGGCGGCGATCACCGTCCAGCGTTGCGCTTCATCGAGGGGATCGCCGCGTTGCGCGCGCCGCCGGCGGAAGACCAGGTATCCGGCCACATAACCCAGCGACTCGAACACCGGATGCCACGCAGGGTGCGTACCGATGGCAATCACGGCCGCAGTATAACCAATGGCGCGCCGCAGGACCGGCGCGCCGCGACCCCTGAGTGTGGTCTCGCAGCAGCGCAGCCAGGCGTTTCAACCAGGCTGGTGTGCAGCGACCGGGCGCAACAGCGCGGCCAAGGCCGGCTTGGTGTCGATCAGGATCCCGGTGATGGCCTTGCGATCTTCAGGCGCGATGCTCGCGGATATGCCGGTCTTGTCCCGGCCCTGCAGTATCTCGACGATGCGCGAGTAGATGTAATCGAGCGCGTACTGCGGCAGCGCGTCGAACTGCGCGGAGTAGATCTGGTAGCTCAGCGGATAGCGCAGCAGCCGCGTGTTCAGGTCCAGCTGGTACAGGCTCCGGCCCCGCGAATCCCGCGGTCCCTGCTGCGAGAAGCGGGTGGCGAAGTCGTTGCTGCTCTCGATGCGGTGCCCGTAAGGGGCGGCATCCTGGAAGAACAGCGCGCGCACCAGCGGCTCGATCATCTGCCCGAGGCGCTTGCGGTCGCCGGGGGTGATGTCCTCCCAGCTGCGCGGCGCGGCCACCACTGCATCGCCGGCGCGCGCCATCACGGTGCGCACCTTGTAGTTCGCGCGCGTGATCAGGTCCTCCACCGAGGTCTGATGCTCCAGCACCAGCAAGGCCACCACGTCGCTCTTGTCGGTGAGCCAGCTGGAGGCATCGACGTACTGCTTCACGCTGCCGATGTTCAGGCGCCTGCCAGCCAGCTCGCGCAGTTTCTCGCCGGACACCTCGTCGCGCAGCGGCAGGTTGCCGAAATGCGTCTGCGTGCCGGTGTTGCCGGTGACGTACCAGCCGCCCCAGCGCTCGGCCAGCGGCGTGCGGTCGTCGGTCTCATCGCCCGAGGTATAGGTGCGCGTGTCGGCGGCGTCATCCACGGGCGATGACAGCACCATCAGGCGCGGCACGCCGCCGCCCATCATCGAATAGGTGTCGTGGCAGGTCAGGCAGCGGCCGCCTTCGCGCTCCATGTGCGTGACGGTGTCGTCCTGGCGGTTCTGGAAGGCATAGAACACCGCGCCCTTCTCGCTGTCTATGGTGGCCACCTCGACCAGCGTGGAATCCTGCACGTAACCGATGTAGGTGTCGTCGTTGAAATAAACCGCGCGCGGCTTGTGCTCGGAGATGTGATCGAACTGCAGGCTGGTGCGCGAGAAAACCAGCACCTGCGAATCCGGATCGATGTCCAGTTCCTGCAGCAGCGCGGGCAGGAAGCCGAATTTCGGATCCCACGCGAGCCGGGTCTGGCCGCTTTCCAACCGCTGCTGTAGGCGCCATACGCGGTTGTGGGTGGCGGCTGTCGAATAGCCGATCACCGGATATTCCTGGTCGTAGCGCGTGGAGGTGCGCAGCTGTGCGGGATCGGGGGCCGCCTGCGCGGCGGCGCATCCCAGCAGCAGAACCGCGCAGCCCAATAATAAGCATTTCATGTGCATATTCTAATCGATGGGACCAGGGCCGGGTGGGTTGGTTCCTCGTGGAAACTACCTAGCCGGCCAGCAGGATGGCCTCGGCGTGCTCGATGGCCCGCGGTTGCCCGTAAACCACCAGCACGTCTCCTCCTTTGAGTACGGTGGCGGCCTGAGGTTCGCGGCCGGTGATGCCCTGGCGCCGCAGCGCCGTGAAGGCCACTTCCGCGCCGCGCGAGCGCACTTCCTCGAGCGTCCGGCCCACGGCCCAGGCCAGCGGCGGTATCACGATGGAGGAGATGCCCTCCTCGCCGCCTTCCCCCTCCACCGCGCCGCCCGGTGTGTACGGCAGCAGCGTGCCGCGCAGCGTCACGTAGCGCGCGCGGCGGATCTCCTCCATGGTCGCGATCACGCGTGGATTGGGCACGTTCAGCAGCGCCAGCACCTGCGCAGCCAGCATCAGGCTGGCCTCGAAGGTCTCCGGCACCACCTCGGTGGCGCCGACGCCGCGCAATTCCTCGATGCCGCCCTCATCGGCGGTGCGCACCAGCACGGGCACGTCGCCGCGCAGCCGGCGCACGGCGCGCACGATGGAGGTCGCGGCCGCCGTATCGGCAAAGCTCACCACCAGCGCGCTGGCGGTGGCGAGGCCACAGCCCTCGAGCAGTTCCTCGTCCGAGGAATCCCCGAAGATCACCGCATGGCCGGCCTGCCGCGCGGAGGCCACCTTGCGCACGTCCAGATCCACCGCGATGTATTCGAAGCCCTGCGATTCCAGCACGCGCGCGATGCTCTGCCCGACGCGGCCATAGCCGCACAGGATCACGTGCTCGCGCCGCGCGACCTCGCGCGTGGCCGCGTCCTCGCGCTCCACGGAGCGCAGCGGCGGCCCGCGCTCGCGCAGCAGCAAGCGCGCCACCGTCTTGTTGTAGCGGATGCCGAAGGGCGCCGCCAGCATGCTGACCACCAGTGCCAGCAGCAGCGGCTGCACGATGCGGTTCGGCGCCACCGAGTTCGGGGCCTTGATCAGCAGCGTCAGCAGCGCGACGCCGAACTCGCCGCCGCCACCCTGCAGCAACGCGGTGCGCAATGCCTTGAAGTTCGAGCTCACGAAGCCGCGCACCGCCAGCGTGGCGGCCAGCACCTTCAGCAGCACCAGGCCGAGGAGGGTGGCGAAGATCAGCCAGAACTGCTGGGCAAGCAGCTGCACGTCCAGCAGCATGCCCACCGAGATGAAGAACAACCCGAGCAGCAGCTCGCGGAACGGCCGGATCACCGCCTCCACCTGGTGGCGGTATTCGGTTTCGGCCAGCAGCATGCCGGCCAGGAATCCGCCCAGCGCCAGCGACAGGCCCGCGTGCTCGGTGATCCACGCGGCAGCCAGCACCACGAACAGCACCGCCAGCGTGAACAGCTCGCGCAGCCGGCTCTCGGCGATCTCCACGAACAGCGGGCGCAGCAGGTAGCGCCCCGCCAGCAGCACGATCAGCAGCGCGGCGAAGCCGCTGGCGACGGCGCGCGCCACGGCGCCCACTTCGAAATGTGCGGGCGTGCCCTCGGCCAGCGCGCTGGCCAGTGCCAGCAGCGGCACGAAGGCCAGGTCCTGGAACAGCAGGATGGCGAAGGTGAGCCGGCCATGCGTGCGGTTGAGCTCGGACTGTTCGCTGAGCTGGCGCACGACGATGGCCGTGGACGACATCGACAGCGCGCCGCCCGTGACCACCGACACCAGCCAGGAAAGACCCAGCCAGCGCCCGATGCCCACGAACAGCGCCATGGTAAGCAGCACCTGCAGGAGGCCCAGGCCGAACACCTCGCGGCGCATCGCGACCATGCGCGGCCAGGAGAATTCCAGTCCCAGCGTGAACAGCAGGAAGACCACGCCGATCTCCGCCAGCAGCTGCGTGCGTCCCGGGTCGTCGAGCACGCCCAGCACGTGCGGGCCGACCAGCACGCCCACGACGAGGTAACCCAGCACCGGCGGCAGGCCGACGCGACGCGCCAGCCCGACCACCAGCACGGCGGCCAGCAACAGCGCGAGAACCTGGGTCAGCGGATCGTGGAGCATCGCTCCCGAGGATAGCCCAGCTGCGCGCCGGACCCGCGTGTCAGCCCGGGAAAAACTCGATCGGCTTGACGAAGGTGGTCGGCAGGAAATCGCCGGCCGGGAAATGGATCAGCTTCACGCGCGCCACGATCTTGTGCTCCAGCTCATCATCGCCCAGTTCGCTGGAGACCACGCGGCAGGCCGTGACATCGCCGGCGGGTGACACCGTCACCTCCAGCACCAGCTTGCCCTGCAGCTCCGGGCGCTCGCGCAGCGCGCGCGTGTACAACGCATACAGCGCACCCTTGTTGCGGTCGAATTCTTCCTCGAAGCCTTCCTGTCCGCGCTTGCCCTTGCCGTTGGCGCCGGCGGCCGGCTTGTCGGCGCCGGCGATGGCGGCCACGGTGGAATTCACGGCGCTCGCGGCATGCGTGCCGAGCGCGCCGGCACCGCCGCCGAAACCGCGACTGCTGTCGGCGGAGGCCACGCCCGCACTGCCGGCACCCGCCCTGGCCACGATCAGCGAGCGGTCGGAGCTGGCCTGCGCATCGATCCTGCCCGTGGTCAGATCGCGCGTCTGCGGCAAGTCGCTGGCGAACTCGCGGCGCAGGTCGGCCAGTTCGTCGCGCACATGCGAGAGCTGTTTCTCGGCCTTCTTGCGTGCCTGGTCGACCCGCTGCTCCGGCGGCACGGGCCTGGGTTCCTCCCTGGGCTTCTCTGCTTCTACCGGTTTCGGTGGCGGCGGAGGTTGCGGCCTTTCCTGCACCATCAGCCGCGCCAGGCGCTCGGGCACTTCCGGCGCGGCCTGCCGCACGGCCGGCCGCGGAATCCACGGCAGGATGGCGGCGAACAGCAGGAACAGCACCAGCGCACACAGCATCAGGCGCCGGAAGCGGTGGTTCTCCTCCCGGTCTTCCTCCCAGGGCAGCTCATAGCGGCGGTAATAAGGAGCCAGTACCACTGCCTTACCTCGCCGGACCGGCGCCGAGATCCACGGGCTTGTCCTTCTCCACGGCGGCGAAGGAAATCTTCACGAAACCGGCGATCGTCGCCGTCTGCATTACCTTCTTCAGCACCTCGTAGGGCAGCGACTTGTCGGCCATCACCGTGACCTCCGGCTCGGCCTCCGGCGCGGTGCCGGCAACGCGCGGCCGCGCCAGCACCTGCTGCAATGGCTTGAACACGGTGTCCTTGTCGGCCCGCAGCTCGGCCATATCGGCCACCTTCTCGCCCTGCACGAACAACGCATCCTTCGTCAGCATCACCACCACGGTCTGGCGCGGCCTGGCGGTGACGATGGACTGCGGAATCTCGATGCCCTTGCTGTTCTGCACCACCTCGACCTCGGTGGAGTACACCAGCAGGAAGGACACCAGCACCGACAGGATGTCGATCATCGGGATGAGGTTGAGCTCGCCCGCGGCGCGGTTGCGCAGGTGGTGCGTCACCATGCGGCGGGCGCGGCCGGACATCATCGCGGCGCCGCTCCGGCCGGGGCTGCATCCATCGGCGCATCGCCCAGCGACACGTCCGGGAACAGCTCGCCCTGCACGATCTGGTTGCCGCGGCGCTGCTCGACGATGCGCACGGTATCCATCACCTGCACCATGTCATCGTAGGGCACGTCCGGCTCCAGCAGCAGCGTGGCCTGGGTCATGTCCGGATACTTCGCCTTCACTTGCTGCAGGAAAGCGGACAGGCCGGCGAGGTCGTAATGAACCGTGCCTTCCAGGCGCGGAAAGCCCTGCAGCGGGCCGGTCTTGCGATCCTGCACCACCAGTCCGCTCTTGCGCAGCACCACTTCCAGCACCAGCCCGGGCGGCAGTTCCACCGGCGCGGCGCTCTGTGCCGGCAGCTTCAGCTCCATCACCACGGTGCGCGAGAACACCGCGGTCATCAGCAGGAAGGTGACCAGCACCGTGAAGATGTCGATCATCGGCACCAGCAGCAGCTCCGCCGGCTTGCGGTGCTGCCGCTCGAGCTTGCGCATGGCATAGCCGCGACGCATGGGAGCTGACCCGGAAGCGGCGGGCTCAGGCCGCGGCCGCGCCAGCCCCGGCCGCCGCCGCCGTGCCACCATCCGCGCGGCGCTCGACGATGGAGTTCAGGAACTTGACCGAGGCCATCTCCAGGCTGTCGATCAGCTCCGTGGTCTTGGTCTGCAGCACCGCATGGATGATCAGCAGCGGCACCGCGGTCATCAGGCCGAACGCCGTGCAGTTCATGGCCTCGGAGATGGAAGCCGACAGCAGGTTGGCCTTCTCGGCCGGGTTGACCTGCGACACCGCGCTGAAGGCCTGGATCAGGCCCATCACGGTGCCGAGCAGCCCGAGGAGCGTGGCGAGGTTGGCGAAGGTGGCCAGGTAGTGCGTGCGCTTCTCCAGCCGCGGCACGATGCCCATCAGGCTCTCCTCCATGGCCTTCTCCACGTCGTCGCGGCGCTTGGCGCCCTGGATGCGCGCCAGGCCATAGGTGAGGATCTGGCCGATGGCCGACGCCGACTGCGAAGCGGCCTGCGCCGCGCCACGGAAGTTGCCCGCGCCCAGCAGCGGCTCGATCTGCTTCCACAGCGACTGGTTGCGGCTGCGCGCCGCGGTCAGGTACAGGTAGCGCTCGATGGCGATGGCGATGCCGATCACGGCCACCAGCGCGATCGGGATCATGAAGTGTCCGCCGTCCTGGAAGAACTTGGCGATTCTGGAGATGACGCCCATCGGATAGCTCCCTGATTGAAATTCCGCGGCCCGGCGGGCCAGGTCCGCACGATGAAACCCACGCAGCCGATTTGCTGCGACCTATTTCTCAACCTTTGTCTGACCGCCGCCCTGAGCGGGCTGTGGCGCCGCCGCGTCCGGCTGCAGCGCGTCGTGATAGCGGTTCTGCCGCTGGAAGACCTCGCGGTCGACCGGGGCGAGCACCTCGTCGAGCAGGCTCTTGGCCGGCTTGCCGCCGGGGTCGCCGAGATCGGCGCGCTTCCACGGCACCACGTACAGCACGCGCGGCAGCTCGCGGTTGCCGGTGATCTGCGTGGTATCCAGCGCGACGGAATCCGCCGTGGCCGCAGGTCCCGCGTCCTGCTTCACGGCCGGCGGTTTCGCCGCTGCCTTCGCTGCGGGCGGATGCCGGCCAGCCGGCCGCGAATCCGGCAGCTGAGCCGCCGGCTGATCGACGCCGGCCGGTTCCGCCGCCGGAACCGCCACCCAGGCGGCCAGCAGCGCACCGGCCACGCACGCGCGCAACATCTTCATCCGGCCTCCGGCTGCGCCGGCGCGGGTGGCGACCCGCGCTTGCTGGCGCGTTGCTTCACATCGGCGATCCAGCTGGTCACCGGGCGGTCCTCGCCGGTCAGCGCATGGTACTGCTCGAGCAGCGGCAGTGCGCCGGCGGGATCATCCTGGTACAGGTCGCGCAGCACCGCGAGGTTGCGCAGTGCCGGCGCGTACTGCGGATCAAGGGCCAGCGCGCGCGCATACGAATCGGCCGCGGCCGCGAATTCGCCACGCTGGCGCTGCGCCAGCGCGAGCTGGTTCAGCGGCGCCGCGCTCAGCGGCGCCAGACGCACGGCATCGGCCCAGGCCGCCTCGGCCTCCGCCAGGTTGCCGGCATCCTGCAGCTGCGCGGCGCGTTGCCAGGATGCCGAGGCGTCGGGACCCAGCGCGAGGCTTTCGCTCCACGCCACCGGCAGCTCGGTCTTGCCGAAGCGTGCAGGCAGCAGCTGCGCCAGCGCGGTGTAACTGGCCTTCACGCCGTCGTCGTACAGGCCATCGCGGACACGCGCCGCATTGGCCTCGTGCAGTGAAATCGCCTGCTCCTCGAACGGCGTGGCCTGCTCTTCCAGCAGCAGGTCGTACTGCTCGCGCTCATCCGCGGACATCTTCTTCGGCCGCTCCGAGTCCAGCAGGTCCGCCGCGAGGCGGTGGTACAGTTCGGCGATCTCGAAGTTCGCCTGCGTGGCGACCGCGGCGATATCGTAGGCGGCGGCGGCGCGATAGGCCGCGAGCGCCGTATCCAGCGCGGTCTTCTTGGGCTTGAGCGATTTGCCGAGCGGCGCGGTGAGCCGCAGCGCGCGGAAGCGGTCGCGGGCCGGTGCAGCCAGCGCCAGGCTCGCCTGCGCGGCGAGGAAACGCGTGCGGTCGGTGCGCGCCGCGCCGGCCTGCGCCTCGGCCTTGACGATCTCCTGTTGCCAGTACGCCACGCGCTTGCTGTCGCCGGCCTGCGCCGCGTAGTCGGCCAGCTTCTGCCGGGTCTCGATGCGGTCGGGTACCGGCGCTGGATACTGCGCGACGAGCTTTTCCAGCAGTGCCACGGCATGCGTGGCATCCCCGGCCTTGCCGTACTGGTCGGCGGCCAGGCCCAGCGCCTCGAGCCGCAACTCGGCCGGCTGGTCCGAAGCCGCGGCAATGCGCTCGTATTCGGCCGCGGCCTGGGTACCGCGGCCGGCCTGCATGTAGGCCACGGCCAGCTTCTGCGTGACGTCGGACTGCCGCGTGCTGCGCGGATAATCGTGGCGATAGGCCTCCAGTACCTGGATGGCCCGCGGCCAGTCCTGCAGCTTGATCAGGCCGGCGGCGGCATCGTACTGCGCGGTCTCCACCGCCGCCGCGCCGGGCGCCACCGCCGCCACGCGCAGGAATTCGTCCACTGCGCCACGCTCGTCGCCGGCGGCACGCCGCGCCTCGCCCTGGCGGTACACCGCCACCGAGAGCTGCTCGTTCAGCGTCTTCGTCAGCTCCTTGTCGCCGGCGGCCAGCGCGCGCGCCTGGCTCCACGCGCTCTCCGCCGCGGCGAACTGTCCCTGGTCGAACTGGGCCTGCCCGGTGACGCCCCAGGCGATGCGGCGCTGCGCGGGCGCGGCCGGTGGATTGCGCGCCAGCAGCAGGCCGGCCGCATCCAGGGCGCGCGGCAGATCGTGCGCCTGGTACAGCTCCTCGGCCGCGCGTGTCAGCACGCCCGCGCTGTCGGGATGCGCGGGGAATGCCCGCGCGAAGCGCACGCCGGAATCCAGGCTCCGCGCATGCCACGCGGCGCGTTCACCCTCGGGCAGCAGCGCCTCCTGCTTCTGGTAGGCCGACAGCGCGGCGTAGGCGGCGTTGGCGGCGTTGGCGGAATCCGGTCCCGGTGCATAGGTGTAGGCGGTGCGCTCGTACTCATCCACCGCGTGCGCATAGTCGCCGCTCTCGTACAGCGCATCCGCCAGGTGGAAATTCACCTGCGACGCGTCGGCATCGTCGGGAAAGGACTGCAGCTCGAGGCGGTACCACTGCGCGGCCTGCGCATAGTTGGCCGCCTTGTCCGCGGGTTTGCCGGCCTGCTGCGCCTGGGCATGATGATAGGCGGCCAGGTCCGTCAGGTGCGTCTTCAGCTCCGCGGCGATCTGCGGATAGTCGGCGCGCTTGCGCCCCTGCCAGAACGCGGTGCCGAAATTGTAGTTGCGCACGTATTCGCGCTTGCCTTCGAGCACCAGCTGCGGGAAGCCGCCCTTGCGATACGCCTCGATGGCCTGCGTGACCAGCAGCGGCGAGGCCTCGTCGTCGGGCGCGCGCGCCACGAACGCGCGGTAGGTGTCGGCGGCGTCCTGGTAGCGCTGTTTTTCCACGTACAGGTCGCCGAGGCGCGAATACAGCAGCTGCGCGTACGGCGGGTTGCCCTGCCGCGTCACGAAATCGTTCAGCGGCGCGATGCCCTGCTCCGCCGAGAAGGTCAGGCTCATCACGCGCAGCGTGTCCTCGACCAGTTCGCGGTCGGCGCGCCCCAGTGCATCCAGCGCGCGCACGCCGCGCGGCGCGCGCGGATCGCGCAGCTGCACGTCCAGCAGCCGCGCGAACAGCGGCAGGCTGTCCTCGTCGAGGTTCTGCTTGAACAGCGACCAGCCCTGCTTGTACAGCCCCTGCTGGTAGAACTCGCCGCCGCCGGGCCGCGTCACCTCGGCGTAGGCGGCTTCGGCTTCGCGATAGCGATGCGCGGAGAACAGCAGCTCGCCGCGCCGGAACTGCACCTCGACGATGGCCGAGCTCTGCGGGTAACGGCGCACGATCTCATCCAGCGAGGCCAGCGCCTTGTCCGGCTGGCCGGTGGTTTCGTAGGCGCGCGCCAGCTGGTAGAGCACGCGATCGTTGCGCGCGTAATCCGGATGTTCGCGCAGCAACCTGGTGTACAGGTCGATGGCCGCGGCCCCGCCCGGATCCACGCGCGAGACTTCCGCGTCCTGGCGCTCCTGCTCGCCGCCTTCCAGCGACAGGTCACCCAGGCGGCGCAGCGCCTCGGCCTGCAACGCGGGATCGGCGTCCTTCAGTTCGAGCAGCTGGCGGTAGTTGTCCATCGCCCTGGCGGCGCTGGCGTCCGGCGGCGGCTGGTCGCGGTGGATCTCGATATTGCGTTTCGGCAGGTCCTTCAGCGTGGGGGCGGCACTGCCCGCATCGGCGGCGAGCACTGCAGCCGGCGCGAGCAGCGGCAGCAGCGCCGCCAGGCCCGCGTGCCGCGCATTCATGGCGTCGCTCCGGGTGGCGCGGGCGTCCGGGCCGGCGCGGCGGTCGCGCCCGCCTGTCCGGCGGCGCGATCGTAGATCGTCGCCAGCGCGAAGCGCGCCTGCACCTCGTAATCGGCGATGCGCTGACGCTGCGCCTGCAGTTCATTGACGGCGATGCCGGCCAGCAGCTGCTCCTGCGCCTGCGCCGCCGCATCCAGCCGCGCGCGCAGCCCCTGCATGCGGACCTGCAGCGCCGCGATGCGCTGCGCGAAGTCCCCGGTGTTCGCCGGCGCCGCCTGCCTTGCCTGCTGCAAGCGCAGCCACAGGCTCTGGCTGTCCGCCAGCAGCTTGTCGAGGCCCTGCAATTCGCGGCGCTGCTGGTACAGGCGTTCCGGCCAGGCATCGCGCATGTCCCAGTACAGCACGCCCTTGATGAGCTTGAGCTTGTCGCGCAGCAGGTTGTGGTCTTCGTCCCGGGGTTCGCCCAGCAGCGCGGTCTCCAGTTCCTGGATGCGCTGCCACTGCGCGCGCTGCTGCGGCGTGGCCAGCGCCGCCACGTCCTCGTGGTTCACCACGTCGTTGATGCGTCCGGCCACGGCCTGGCGGCGCGCGGTGAGCTGCGCCAGCGCATCGCTGCCCAGCAGCGCATCCACGCGCGGCGTGCGCTCTGCATAGGCCTGCTCGCGGGTGGCGAGCATGTCGTCGTACGCGGCCATGTTCTCGTCCCAGCGCGCCAGCGTACTGCCGAGATAGGCCAGATCGCGATAGTTCTTCAGGCCCTCCTGGAAATCGTTGCCCGCCAGGATGGGGTACAGGTAGCGCGATTCCGGCTCGTCCGGCAGCACCTGCAGCTGCCAGAACCAGCCGCGCTGCGGCGAATCGACATCCTCGCCGCCGACCAGCTCATGCGTCAGGTTGCCGGCGCGCACGCGCTCGATGGCCGCATCGATGCGGCCGCGCTCGGCTGCGAAGGAATCCAGCGCCTTCTCGTAGTACCCGGCGGCCTGGCCGCTGGCGCCCAGCTGCGCATAGGCGTAGGGCACGGCGAGATAGGCTTCCTGCACCGCGGCGTCGAGCAGGTTGCGGTCGCGCAGCTCGCTCCATGGCGTGAGCGCAGCCTCGTTCCTGCCCTGCGCGGACAGCGCCCAGCCCAGGCCGAGCAGCGCGCGGCTGGACTGCGCGCCCTGCAGCCGCACGCGCTCCAGCACCGGCTGCGCGCGCGCCGGCTGGCCGGCCTGCAGCCAGGCGTAGCCCTGCGCCACATTGGCCTTGTCCTTCAGCGCCAGCATCTCCTCGTCGCTGCTCGCCAGCTGGCCGACCGCGTCCAGGAACGGCACCGCGTCCTCGAGACGGTTCTCCCGCGCCAGCGCCACGCCGAGGTTGAAGCGCGCGTACTGCATCCAGCTGCTGTCGTCGTGCCAGCCCGCCAGCAGCGTGATGGCCTCGTCGTAGCGCTGCAGCTGCAGCAGCGCATTGGCCTCCAGGTGCACGCGTTCGGCCTGTTCGGCCGGCGCCAGCAGGCCCTCGACCTTGTGCAGGGATTCGATGCAGCGGTCGAAGTAGCCGCGCGCGTACCACACCTTGGCCAGGTAGAACCAGGCGCGCGACTTCACGCCGGCCGGCACATCGGCCGTCAGTACCGACTCGAAGCGGCGCGCGGCCTCGTTGTGCATGCCCAGCTGCAGGTACAGGCCGCCGGCCAGCAGGTCGGCCTCGGCCTGGTGGTGCGGCATCAGGTGCCATTGCTGGTAGGCCTCGAGGCGCACCAGCGCCTCCAGGTCCTCGCCCATGAAATCCTCGAACAGCACATCGCCGTAATGCAGGTCCTGCACGCGCGTGGCGGGCAGCCTGTCCGGGTCGCCCTTGCCGCCGGCGCGCGGCGCGGCCGGCGCCAGCAGCGCCGCCGTGGCAAGAACGGCGATGGCGGCCCGGCGCAGCATGGCCGCCGCGCTACTCCCAGTCCCGGATCTCGAATTCCGGCTGCTGCTTGGCCTGCCGGTCGGAGATCTTCAGTTCCAGGTACTTGGCGCCGACGGACTTCTCGAACTTGAGCGTGGCGCCGCGCGAGTAATCCTGCCCGTGCGGCCCCTTGCCGGTGAACAGCGCCACGATCTCGTGGCCGCCCACCTTGAGGTTGCCCAGGTACAGCCGCTGCACGCCGCCCTTCAGCAGCGCCTCGGCCTCGCGCGGCGTGTACAGGTGCTTGGCGACCTGCTTGTCGTCGATGCGCAGCTCCACGGAATCCAGCGCGAAGAAGTCGCCGACATCCATCGAGAGAAACACCGCCACCTGCGTGTTGGCGGGGAACAGCAGCTCCTCCTCCAGCACGAACAGGTCGCGATTGAGATCCACCGTGTCCTTCTTGATCGACTGGATCTCCTCGTCGAGCGCGCGCGTATCGGGCGCGGCGGGCGCAGTGGCCGGCGCCGCAGCGGGCGCTGCCGCGCCGGGCGGTACCGGAGTGGATTCCCCGGCGCCCGCGGCCCATGACGCCAGCAGCGTGCACAGGATCGCGGGCAATGTCACCGAATGCTTCATGATGCCTCTCGTGCCGGCCGCGCGCGGCTACTCGTCGAGCAGTGTCCTGACCTGTTGCAGGTATCCATTCCCGCTGTCGCTGCCATAATCGCGCGCCATCCAGCGGATCGTGCCGCCGCGATCCACCAGCAGCAGCATCGGCAGGTTGTCGATGCGATAGGCACGCGCCACGTCCTTCGCCGGATCCAGCAGCACCGGGAAACTCACCGGGTGCGCCACGGCGAAACGCGCCGCCGCCGCCAGGTCGTCATCGACATCGACCGCCAGCGCGGCAAACCCCGCGGTGCGGTAGGTATCCACCAGGCGGCTGACAGCGGCCAGCTGCGCGCCGCATTGCCCGCAGCGGCTGCCCCAGAAGGCCAGCGCCACCACCTGGCCGCGGTATTCGGCGAGACGGAAGTTGGTGCCGGAGGTGGCCTTCAGCGTGAAATCCGGCGCGCTCGCGCCGAGCAGCGCATAGGGCTGCGCGCCGGCCACCGCGGCGGACATGAGCAGCCCCGCCACAAGCGCGCACAAGTACCTTCCAGCGTTTCGCACGGCACGCACCACGCACCCTCGGGCAGATATCCACAGGATAGCGCGCGGCCGAGACGAGACAATGAATCCGGTCACACGACCTGGCCAAAGGCTGTCAGTGCATCCAGTTGCGCGCCGCTGCCCAGGCCGCTGCCAGGAAACAGCGTGCCGAAATCCCCCACCCGTCCATGCAGTGCGAGGTAATTCAGGATGACCTCGTACACCAGCAGGTTCACGGCGTTGGCGCCCGGATGGGAATTCGTATCCACCGAACCGTCGGCGGTGAACCAGCCGATCTGGTTCCGCGCCACGCCGGCATTCATCATCATCGGCACCGTCCCGCCCGGCTGGTGCACCAGCATGAACGAGGCCGCCGTCGACTGGTTGTCCCCGGTCCACACGCCCTTGCCGCGACCGCCGGCGGAGTTGTCGATCATGCCGCTGGAGGACAGCGAGCCATCGCTGAACACATAGATCATCAGCGGCCGGCCGGTGCGCGCCGCATATTCCAGGCAGGCGCCGATGCATTCGCCGGCCAGCTGGTCGCGCGCCTCGCCGGTGGCACGGTCGCCGGTGTGGTAGTCGAAGCCGCCCATCTGGATGGTGCCCGCGCCGGCGTTGCCGTCGATGACCATCTTCATCACCGCGGCGGTCTTGCGGTATTCGCTGTTGCCGTTGTACTCGGCCTGCGACCAGATGCCGCCGGGGCCGACGATGTTGACGTCGACGTCCGGGTTCAGCGCGGCCGGGTTGTTGAACTTCTCGGCAAGGTAGGCGGACTTCACGTAGCCGCACTTGTTGAAATCCTTGACGCTGGCGTCGCTGCCGGCGTCAAGGCCGGTGCTCACATGCCCCTGCTTGCGGTAGGTGAGTACGGCCATGGATTCCATCACCGACACCGCGTCGGCCGGATCGCTGAACAGCGTGCCCAGCTCGCCGGTATCGACCAGCCCGGTCACGTCGCTGGACCGGTCCACCTTGGTGGGGCGGATCTGCGGATCGATCAGCGCCGCCGGCGCCATCGAATTGCCGCCCGAATCCGAACTCTCCGAGCCGATGAGCGTCAGCAGCTGGCCGCGCGCGCCGGTCTTCGCGATGCCGTACATCGGGTTGTGGGGGTTGTTGGCGGTATCGTTCTGGGAGAGCGCGGCGAGGATGGCACCGTTGGTGCTGGACGCGGTGGTGGCGCTCGTCGCGCGCAGCTTCATGCCGCGCAGCAGCGCGCTGTCGGAATGGAAGGCCAGGCCGAAGCTCTGGTCGACGAAACCCGGCAGGTTGGGCGTCATGTTGCCGGGCAGGCCCAGCTTCGAATAACCGGCCGCGGTGAGAAAGTCCTGCTGGCCGCCGGTCTTGCCGATCAGCACGTTCGAGCCGGCGATGTTCGCGCCGCCGGACAGGTCGAAGGCAATGAAGGGCACCATGCCCGCACCGCCGGTGAGACCGCAGTTGGCCAGCCCCAGACCGCTCAGATCGCCCTGCACGTCGGCACGCGCCAGGCGCGGCAGCAGCGGCATGAACACGGTGGCCGCGCCGGAGATCAGGCCCGCCGACAGCAACTCGCGGCGCGTGACCGGACGCGGATGATCGGCATGCAGGATGGGCTCGCGAACGCCACGGCCCCGGGGAATCTTGCGGAGATAACGCATGGTGAGCCTCTAGAGGATCTCGAGTGCGCCGCTGCCCAGCGCCGCCGCGCAGGCGGCCTTGGCCACGGTGGCGCTGCTGGCGCCGGCCTTGCCGGAAAGCTTGTCGATCAATGCGGACAGCTCGGTGCGCACCTCGCTGTCGGTGGGCGCCGTGGCCAGATCCACGCCGTTCTTCTGCTGGAAGGCCTTCGTCAGCAGCGGCACCAGCAGGATGTCCTTGCCCGGGCCCG
>DATJXQ010000049.1:0-2218 GCA_035500015.1 Steroidobacteraceae bacterium | reverse complement strand
CGACACCGCGGGCAGCGCGCGATGCGCTGGCCCTTGCCGCTCGCCGACGGCGTCGGCACTAGCTCCGGCTCCGCCGCCAGCAGCTCCACGCGCTCGCTCTCGATCATGGCATTCAGCGCGAAGGAGGCCCCGGTCTCGCGCTGGCACCAGCGGCAGTGACAGCAGTGCACGATCAGTGGCCGCGTCAACATGCGGTAGCGCACGTGGCGGCAATCGCAGCCACCCTCGATGGGGAACCGCCCGGCCGGGGCTTCATCTCCGCGCGTCATGGGTGTGACGGCTCCGGCGGCGCGTTGTCGCGCCTGACCAGCAGCAGCATGAGCGCGCCGGCGACTCCCACGACGTCCGCCACGTTGAAGATGCCGGTGCGCAGATTGCCCAGACCCAGGTTCAGGAAGTCGGTGACCTGGCCGTCGCGCGCGAGCCGGTCGATCAGGTTGCCCAGTCCGCTGGCCGCGAGCAACGACAGCGCCACGATCTGCGGTGGACGCAGTCGCCGCCACAGCAATGCCGCGATGAGCAGCCCGAGCACGACCAGGCCCACACCGCCCTGGAACAGCACCGCGCGCATGGCAGGCGACATGCCGGCGCCCATGCTGAGGAACGCGCCGGGGTTCTGGGCGTAGACGACGCGCACGGTGTCATGCGCGTAGGAGGCGACCACCCCCGGCACGAGGTGCGCCCGCGCGAAGCTCTTGGTGAGCTGGTCGCACCCGACGCAGCCGAACAGCAGCGTGGCGACGAGCAGCAGGCGGGAGAGTCTGCGCATCAGGGGTTCCGGTGGTCCCGGGATCGGGCCGCGCGTATCACAGGAAATTGTTCGGCCAGATCATCGTGCGCCACATGTGCGCCACCGGCGAGCCGTCGAAACCCAGCCCTTCCATTGGTTCGCGGAAATTCCGCCCGATGATGTCGGCGAACATCTCCGGATCGATGTCCACGCCTTCCTCGAACGAGTACACGTCGTAGATCGTGATCAGCCGCGAGGTCATGTACCAGCGGTGCCGGCGGGCCGCCTCGTGCGCCTGGCGCAGGTATGCGGGCGGTTCGAAGTCGGCGCCGAAGAACTGGTGGTACGCGTCCGGATACCTGAAACCGGCGGCCTCGTCGGCGAAGTAGCGCAATGCCTGGTGGTGCTGCACGGCCCAGGCCACTTCCTCGGTGACATACGGGGCGATCATCTGCGCGCCCCAGTAGCCGTGGTCGCTGCGCAGGAACGCGCCGTTGGAAATGTCGTGCAGCAGGCAGGCGATGACCACGGTCTCGCTCTGGCCCGCATCGAGCGCGGTCTTCGCGCTCTGCAGCAGGTGGCGGAAGGCGATGTCGTTGAAGCGGTAGTGGAAGAAATCCAGCAGCTGCGGCTGCTCCGGCATCAGCGGCAGGTTGGGGTTCTGCCCCATCATGAACACCGCGCCGGTTTCCTGCATCCGGCGCAGCATCGCCGGTTCCGGCACCTCGACGCCGTCGGCGGTGAAGTTCGCCAGCGGCTGCGGCAATGCCATGCGCTGGTGCGCGGCCTGCGGGCACTGCTCGCGCGGCAGGAATCGGGGTTTCTTGCGGTGGCGGATCATGACGCCTGCTTCCCCTGGCGCGGCGCCAGCGTGGCGCTCACCATCATCTGCAACTGGTGGTACATCATCAGGGGCAGGATCATCGCGCCGATCTCGGCCGAAGGAAACAGTATGCGCGCCATCGGCACGCCACTGACCACGCTCTTGAACGTGCCGCAGTACAGCGCGCTGCGCTGCTCGCCGCGCGGGAAGCCCGCGAGGCGAGCGCCGTTGAACGAGAACAGCATGATCGTGGCCAGCATGGTGGCGCACACCAGCGCTGTGACCAGCAACGTGTGAACGGGAATGCGGTGCCAGACGCCGTCGATCACCGCCGCCGAGAATGCGCTGTACACGGACAGCACGATGGTCAGCCGGTCGGACCAGCTGACCAGCAATTTGCGCCGCTCGGCCCAGTGCGCGAGCCACGGTCGCAGGGCGTGCCCGACCACGAACGGCAGCAGCAGTTGCAGCACCACCTTCCAGATGGCCGACAGCGACACCCCGCCGCCCTGGGCATGCAGCAGGGCGCCGGCGAGCACCGGCGTGAGCACTATGCCCAGGAGGTTCGACGCCGCGGCCGAGGTGACGCTCGCCGCCACGTTGCCGCGGGCGATGGAGGTGAAGGCGATGGACATCTGCACGGTGGAGGGCAGTGCCGTGAGGAA
>DATJXQ010000048.1:0-22867 GCA_035500015.1 Steroidobacteraceae bacterium | reverse complement strand
CAAGACGCAGATCGCCACCATCGCGATGGCCGCGAAGTTTCCTTCCGTGCTGATGGTGGTTGCCGGCACCACGCTCGGCATGCTGATTGCCGACGTGCCGGCGGTATTCCTCGGGCAGCGTTTCGCGCGCCGCATCCCGATGAAGCTGATGCACGGCATCGCCGCGGCATTGTTCGCGCTGCTGGGCGCCGCCACGCTCGCCGGATTCGGCGCAAAGCTCGGCCTTTAGGCCCCGTTCTCAGGGCGCCCAGTACACTTCGGTCAGCGGCTCGCGCTGGGCGAGCAATGCACCGACCGGCCAGCGCGCCGGTGCCTCGCGCCGACCGGCCGCCAGCAGCAGCTCCCGTTTCGCCGCACCGCTCACCAGCAGGAACACCCGCCGCGCCTGCAGCAGTGCCGCAAGGTTCAGCGACATGCGCTCGCGCGGCTCCGCCGGCGCGCGCATCGCCACGCAGGCCGGAGCGGCGGCGGGATCCAGTGCCGCCTGCAGCGCCTCATTGCCGGGGAACAGCGAAGCAAAGTGGCCATCCTCGCCCATGCCCAGGGCCACCGCGTCGAAGGGTCGCGCCAGCACCTGCAGCCTGCTCCACGCGGCCGCAGTTGCGGCTGCCGCGCTGGCCGAGCCATCGTACAGCGGCACGAAGCGCGCGGCAGCCGCGCGGCCGGCCAGCAGCTCGCGACGTACCAGCGCGGCATTGCTGCCGGCCTGATCCTCGGGCACCCAGCGTTCATCCGTCAGCGTGACGCCGATACGGCTCCAGTCCAGTTCCAGCTCGCGCAGCGCGTGGAACAGCGGCACGGGCGTGCGGCCGCCGGCCAGCACCAGGCTGGCGCTGCCGCGGCCGGCAATGCCGGCCCGCAGCGTCGCCGCGATCTGCTGCGCGAGCGCGATGGCCGCGGCCTGCATGCCGTCGAAGCGCTGCAGCATCATGTCTCGTCGTTCCAGGTGAAGCCGTCGCGTGTGATCAGCGAGCTCGCGGCCGCCGGTCCCCAGGTGCCGGCGGTGTACAGCCGCGGCGCATCGTCATGGCGCAGCCAGCCGTCGCGGATCGGATCGATCCAGCGCCACGCGGCGTCCAGTTCATCCGCGCGCATGAACAACGTGAGGTTGCCCTTGATGATGTCGGTCAGCAGCCGCTCGTAGGCATCCAGCTGCCGCGTCTTGAAGCTCTCGGCCAGGTCCAGCGACAGGTCCACGGGCTTCAGGCGCATGGTCTCGCCGGGGTTCTTCGCGAGGATCGTCAGCGTGATGCTGTCCTTGGGCTGCAGCGCGATGGTCAGCTTGTTGCGCGCCGGCGAGCGCGCGGCGGCGTCGAAGATGGAATGCGGCACATCGTCGAAGGTGATGACGATCTCGCTGAGCTTCTCCTGCAGGCGCTTGCCGGTACGCAGGTAGAAGGGCACGCCCGCCCAGCGCCAGGTGTCGATCTCCGCCTTCAGCGCCACGAAGGTCTCGGTGGTGCTGCCCGGCGGCACGCCCGTCTCGTCCAGGTAGCCAGCCACCGGCCGGCCGCCGACCGCGCCGGCCTTGTACTGGCCGCGCACGGTCCTGGCCTGCACGTCCTCGCCGGCGATGGGCCGCAGCGCGCGCAGCACCTTCAGCTTCTCGTCGCGCATGGCGTCGGCATCGCCGGTGGCCGGCGGCTCCATCGCGATGATGCACAGCAGCTGCAAAAGGTGGTTCTGCACCATGTCGCGCAACGCACCGGTCTGGTCGTAGAAGCCGCCGCGTGTTTCCACGCCCAGTGTCTCGGCCACGGTGATCTGCACGTGACGGATGCGGCCGCGCCGCCACAACGGCTCGAACAGCGCATTGCCGAAACGCAGCGCCAGCAGGTTCTGCACCGCCTCCTTGCCGAGGTAATGGTCGATGCGGAAGATCTGCGGCTCGCTGAAGATCGCCCCGACGTGGCGGTTGATGCCGCTGGCGGAAGCCAGGTCCTGGCCCAGCGGCTTTTCCAGCACCACGCGCGCGCCGGGCGTCGCGAGGCCCGAGCGGCCGATCTGGTCGCAGATGGCCGCGAACAGCGTCGGCGCCACCGACAGGAAGAAGATGCGCTGCACGGACTCGCGGCCGCGCAGCAGCTCCTGCAGCGGGCCGAAGCTTTCCGGGCGCGCGCCATCGGCGCTCACGTAGTGCAGGTGGTACGCGAACGCCGTCCATTTCGCCGGATCCAGGTTCTCGCCCGCGTGGACGCCACAGCTTGCCTCCACCTGCGCGATGTAGGCCTCGCGCGTGAGCTGCCCGCGGGCCACGCCAATGATGCGCGCATCCGCCGGAAACAGGCCCGCCACGAAACGCCGGTACAGTGCCGGCAGCAATTTGCGCATCGCCAGGTCGCCCGTGCCGCCGAACAGCACCAGATCGAAACTCTGCCATGTCTGCATGCGCTCATTCTCCGGCATGGTCCCGGCCATGGACAATCGCCGGCCGCTTGCCTAGTGTGGATGCCATGATTGCCACGGCCCGGATTCATCCAACAGTTGTTGCCGTCACCCAACGCATCATCGAGCGCAGCCGGACCCTGCGCGCGGATTATCTCGAACGCATGCGGGCCGCGCACCATGCCGGCACCGAACGCTCGCGCCACGGCTGCGCGAACCTTGCACACGGCTTTGCCGCCGCGGGTCCCGACAAGGAAGCGCTGCGCACCCGGCCGTGGCCGAACATCGCCATCGTCTCCGCGTACAACGACATGCTGTCCGCGCACCAGCCTTACGAGCGTTTTCCGGGGCTGATCCGCGCCGCGGCCCGCGAGGCCGGCGCCATCGCGCAGTTCGCCGGCGGCGTGCCGGCCATGTGCGACGGCGTCACGCAGGGCACGGCCTCGATGGAGCTGTCGCTGTTCAGCCGCGACGTGATCGCCATGGCCACGGCGGTGGCGCTGTCGCACAACATGTTCGACGCCGCGCTGCTGCTGGGCATCTGCGACAAGATCGTGCCCGGCCTCGTCATCGGCGCCGCCGCGTTCGGCCACCTGCCCATCATCCTCGTGCCCAGCGGGCCCATGTCATCCGGATTGCCGAACCCCGAAAAATCACGCATCCGCAATCTGTATGCCCAGGGCCAGGCCACGCGCGAGGAACTGCTGGCAGCGGAAGCGGCGAGCTACCATGACGTCGGCACCTGCACCTTCTACGGCACCGCCAACAGCAACCAGATGCTGATGGAGGTGATGGGCCTGCACCTGCCCGGCGCTGCCTTCGTCACGCCCAACACGCCGCTGCGCGACCAGCTGACCATCGCGGCCACGCAGCGGGCGGCCGCGATGAGCGAGCCGGCCGGCGGTTATGCGCCGTTTGCGGCCACCATCGACGAGCGCAGCTTCGTGAACGCCATCGTTGGCCTGCTGGCCACCGGCGGCTCCACCAACCACACCATCCACCTGGTGGCGATGGCGCACGCGGCCGGCATCGTCCTGAACTGGGATGACTTCCACGATCTTTCCGCGGTCGTGCCGCTGCTGGCGCGCATCTACCCGAACGGCAAGGCCGACGTGAATCACTTCCATGCCGCCGGCGGCATGGCCTTCCTGGTGCGCGAGCTGCTGGCCGCGGGGCTGATGCACGCGGATGCGCGCGCCGTGCATGGCGAAGGGATCGCCGCTTACGCGCGCGAGCCATGCCTGGCCGACGGCAGGCTCGCCTGGCGCGATGCGCCGGCGGAAAGCCGCGACCGTGACGTGCTGCGCGGCGCGAACGATCCATTCAGCGCCGACGGCGGCCTGAAGCTGCTGCGCGGCAATCTCGGCCGCGCGGTCATCAAGGTTTCCGCGGTGCAGCCGCAGCATCACGTGGTGGAGGCCCCGGCACAGGTATTCACCGACCAGGCGCAGGTCATCGAAGCCTACAAGGCCGGCCGGCTCACGCGCGACGTGGTGGTGGTGCTGCGCGAGCAGGGACCGCGCGCCAACGGCATGCCGGAGCTGCACAAGCTCACCCCGGCGCTGTCGGTGCTGCAGGGCAAGGGACATCGCGTGGCGCTGGTCACCGACGGCCGCATGTCGGGCGCGTCCGGCACCGTCCCCGCGGCCATCCACGTATCGCCCGAGAGCATCTGCGGCGGGCCGCTCGCCCGGGTCCGGGATGGCGATGTCATCCGCCTGGATGCGCGCGGCGGCTCGCTCGAGGCGCTGGTGGATCCGGCCGAATTCGCGGCACGCGCCGCGCCGGTCCGCGCGCCGCCCGCGGCCCAGGGCAGCGGCCGCGAGCTGTTCGCCAACTTCCGCCTCCACGCCACCGACGCCGAATGCGGCGCGAGGACCTGCAATCCATGAGCATGACGCTGGCCGACATCCTGCGGCGCGCGCCGGTGATCCCGGTGATCGTGATCCACGACCTGAACCACGCGGTGCCGCTGGCCGACGCGCTGGTGGCCGGCGGCCTGCCGGTGCTGGAAGTCACGCTGCGCACCTCGGTGGGCCTGGCCGCGGTGGAAGCCATGCGCCGCGCCGTGCCCGAGGCCATCGTCGGCGTCGGCACCATTTCCGAACCCGCACAGTTTGCCGCGTGCGCGCGCGCCGGCGCGCAGTTCGGCGTTGCGCCGGGCCTCACACCCGCGCTGCTGGAGGCGTGCCAGGGCGCGGAGTTTCCGTTCCTGCCTGGCGTGGCGACGGCCAGCGAACTGATGCGCGCGCGCGAGGCCGGCTTTCGCTACTGCAAGCTGTTCCCGGCGCAGCAGGCCGGCGGCACCGGCATGCTGCGCGCGTTGCATTCGGTGTTCCCCGATGTGGGCTTCTGTCCCACCGGCGGCATCCACCAGGACAATGTGCAGGAATACCTTGCGCTGCCCAATGTGCTGTGCGTCGGCGGATCGTGGGTGGCGCCGGCGGCACTGATGAAGTCGGGCGACTGGCTGGCCATCCGCAAGCTGGCGCAGCAGGCCGCCGCGCTCACAAGGGCCGCCGCCTAGAGCCCGAGATCGGAAAGGGATGGATGACCGTCGGGCCGCCGGCCGAGCGGCCAGTGGAACCTGCGATCCGCCTCGCGGATGGGCAGGTCGTTGATGCTGGCGAAGCGGCGCTGCATGTAGCCGTCGGCATTGAACTCCCAGTTCTCGTTGCCATAGCTGCGGAACCATTGGCCGGAGTCATCGTGCCACTCGTAGGCAAAGCGCACGGCGATGCGGTTGGCGTTGAACGCCCACAGCTCCTTGATCAGCCGGTAGTCCAGCTCGCGCGCCCACTTGCGTTGCAGGAAGGCGCGCACCTCGGCACGGCCGCGCGGGAACTCGGCGCGGTTGCGCCACACCGTATCCTCGGTATACACGCCGGCCACGCGGTCCGGGTCGCGCGAGTTCCACGCATCCTCGGCGGCGCGCACTTTCCTCGCGGCCGATTCGGCCGTGAACGGCGGCAATGGCGGTCGCTGCTCCATGATCCCCCCGGCTGTCTCCAGTCTCTCTAATGGTGTATTGCATAGCGAGCGTCGCTCGCCTTGAGCAGCGCATCGCGCAGCATGAAGCTGTCGTCCGTGCTGAGCTGGAAGAGGAGAACAGTCGCAATCCGGCGGGTCGGATCGATGCGAATATCGGTCATTGCCGTGCCGGGGTGGAAATAATCACCGTTGAGGCTTGCGCCCCAACCCAGGCCGTAGCCGACATTGGCGGGCGGCGCCGACTGCGGAATGCCCCGTCGCGCCGCCTCCGGCACGACATTGTGCGTCATCGTGTCCACCGAAGCGGCGGATACATAGCGCCTGCCCTCGAGCGCGCCGCCATTCAGGAACATGCGCGCGAAGCGGGCGAGATCGCTGGCGGTGGAAAAGAGGCCACCAGCGGGAATGGGGTAGCGATGCGCACAATCGTCGAGCGGATAACGCAGATGCAGGAGCGGCGTCTCGATCAGCGTTCTGCCATCCTGGCCGGCGATATAGGATGTCGCGAGCCGTTTGAGCTGCGTCGCGCTCGGGCAGAAAGTCGTGTCTTTCATTCCCAGCGGATCGAGAACGCGTTGTCGCAAAAACACCTCGTAGGGCATTCCGGAGACTTTCTCGACGATGTAAGCGGCCGTATTCACATCGGCATTGCCGTAGGAAAAACCAGCGCCAGGCTCGAAGAACAGCGTGAGTTTGCCGTAACCCGTGACACGCTCCGCCAGCGGCGTACCATCCAGAGTCGGCGTTTCCTCCGGTGAGCCACCGGGAAGACCACTCGTGTGCGACAGGAGCTGACGCAGCGTGATGGACGGATGGGTTGGCGTGCCAGGCTGCCCCTGCGGCGGCACGAGGACGGGCGTGAATCCGGGAAGCCAGGTCGTGACGGGCGCATCGAGGTCGAGTCTGCCTTCCTCGACCAGCATCATCACCGCCGTGGCCACGAAGGGTTTGCTGGTCGAGGCGATCCAGAACAGCGCGTCCTTGCGCATCGGGGACCGGCTTGCGAGATTGGAGAAACCGATGGCCTCGAAATCGAGGATCTTTTCCCGGTCCTCGATGAGCACCACCGCGCCGGCCAGTCTCTTCTCGTCGATGGCAGCCTGGAGCGTCGCGCGCGCGACGGGCGTTTCGGGCGCACCTGCTGGCGCATCGATCGAAAGACCCAGTAGCAGGCAAGCCGAAACGGCCGGCGCCGCGCTCCATGCGATCTTCACGATTCCCGTGGACAGGAATGCCAAACAGCCCCCGTGCCCCAGCCTGTTGGTGGACGTTAGCATACGGCATGCGCAGCGCACTGGAAGCGGCATTTGAACGCACGCTCTACCGCGTGAGCGCGTCCGCTGGTGAACTGCTGCTGCGCGTGGACCGCCCCGAGCCCGCGCTGCGGCGCGTATTGCGCGCGCGGGGCGCATCTGGTACCGCACTGCTGACGGCGTTCAATCCCGGCGGCCGCCGGCAGCCGTCGTTCCGCAATCGCCTCGCCCAGCGGCGGCTGCAGGCCGAACTGATCCGTTGCGGGCATGCGCCACTCGCCGGCCGCAACGAAGACCCGCGCCGGCTCTGGGCGGCGGAACCTTCCCTGCTGGTGCCGGGCCTTTCCCTTGCGCGGGCGACGGAAATCGCCGCGCGTTACGGCCAGGCCGCGTTCCTGTGGATCGAGGCGGACCTGACGCCGCGACTGGTATTCACTGCACCGCGAACGCCGCCACCAGGTTCCCCGGCGTACCACCGACCACGGCAAAGCCGGAGCCGACCACGACCATGCCATCCGCCACCACCGGCCCCTGCGCGTTGATCGATCCGCCGCGCGCCTTGATGCCGTTCACGGCGTCGAACTCGCGCCGTGTGTCGAAGGACCACAGCAGTTTGCCATCGGTGGTGGAGAGGGCCTGCAGCTGTCCGTCCGAGGAGCCCAGCAGCGCCACGCCTGGAAACGCGGAGGTGGCGGAGTTGTAGCCGGCACCCTGCGCCGATTCAAGCGGATTCAGCCACAACTGCCTGCCGGTGGCGATATCGATGGCACCGGCACCGCCGTGGGTCAGTCCGAAGTACATGGCGTCCTCACCCACGGCGACGCCCCACAGGAAGCCCGGCGGCGCGCGCTCGCCGGCCTTCGGCAGCCGGTTGCCCACCACCGGACCGGTGGCATTCACGCGCCACACCAGGGCGCCGCGCTTGTCGGGATCGAGCGCCAGCACATCGCCGGGCTTGGTCACCACGATGAGCCGGCGCGAACCATCGCGCAGCGTCTTCAGCACTGGCGAGGCGGGAATGTCCCAGTCCGGCCCCACTGTCCTGGGGCAGTTTTCGTTGCCGGCGCCCGGGCCGCAGCCGATCAGGAAGGAATCATTGCTGAACACCTGGTACGACCACAGCACGCGGCCGGTGTCCATGTCCACGGCCATCACCGCGTCGGAAGTATCGATGGCCGGATACGTGGTGGCATCACCCGTGCCGAAATACACGGCGTGGCGCAATGGATCGATGGTGGGTGAATTCCACACCGCCCCGCCTGCCGGGCCCCATTGCTGCACGCCCTGCGAGTTCCTGTGCGTGGGCTGCGGCGGCCTGGGTGGCACATGCCGCAGCCACAGCCGGCGGCCGTTGCCGGCATCCAGCGCGGCCACGCCGCCCTGGGATTTGCAGCATTCCCACGTGGCCGTGGAGGCGCTGAATTCCTCATACGAGGACAGCGGCACGTACAGGCGCCCGTCGTAGTAAGTCGGCGCGGCAGTGATGCGCGCGGTGAATTCCGGCTCCGGATGGGCCATCCACAGCTTCCGGCCGGTCTGCGCATCCACTGCGTACACATTGGCCTGGCGATCGCCGAAGAACACGGCATAGCCGCTCGAGCCGCGCACCTTTACCCGGCCAATGCTCATCGCCGTGCGCACCGCATGCCCGGCATCGAAGGACCAGTACACGCAGCCGGTGGCCGCGTCGAGCGAGTAGACGTAGCCGGTGTCGGCGCCGACGTACACGCGACCGAACACCAGCGAGGGCTGCGCATAGGCCGAAGTGCTGTTGGGCAGGGCGAAGGCCCATTTGAGCTTCAGTCGCGGCACGTCCTCCACCGTCAGTCCGGCGCTCGCGGCGCTCTGGAAGCGCGTGTTCTGCACGTCCGCGCCCCAGCCGTTCCAGGCCGGGCGCTGCGCGGCCTGCTGCAGTGGCGGGTTCGCGGCGCAACGGTTGGGCATGTGCCCTGCGTCGGCGCTGTCGGCGGTGCCCAGCCGCCTGCCGCTGATGATTTCGGCCACCACGCGCTTTTCCGATTCGCTCAGCTGGTTGCCGACGACGCCGGCCATCACGCCCTTGGTCAGCGAGTCGTAGATGCGTTCCGGCGTGTATTGGTACAGCGCGGCCGGTGATGGCGCGCGCGGGTATTCAGGCTTGCCGTGGCAGGTCAGGCACTTGGTCTGGAGTATTCCGTACCCGACCTCCGTGGAAGCGCCAAGATCACGGGCTGGCCGGGTAAGCGCGGTGATGGCCGATGCGGCAGGGACGGACGGCGTGGCGGGTGCCGGCGACTGCGCCGGCAGGCTGCCGGGCAACGCGGCCGCCACGGCCGCCAGCAGTACCGGAACCCGGAAACAGGCCACCGGATTGGCTCGTGCCAGCATGCAACCCCCCCGGGCGCGCGTGCGCCTACATTCCGCGACCCTGCGCCCACGCGGCAAAGCTGCCGCCGGATTCCGCGAGCTGCTTCAGCAACGCCGACGGACGCCAGTCCCGCGGGTTGCCGATCTTCGAATACTTTTCCAGCCCCGCGAGCACAGTGTCGAGGCCGATCTCGTCGGCATAGAACATCGGCCCGCCGCAGCGGCGCGGGAAGGCATAGCCGGAAGTGTAGACCACGTCGATGTCGCCGGGACGCAGCGCCACGCCCTCCTCCAGCAGCTTCGCGCCTTCGTTGATCATCGCGAAGATGCAGCGCTCGACGATTTCCTGGCGCGTGATCGGCACACCGCGCGCAATGCCGAGCCTGCGACCTTCGTCGGCGAGCAGCCGCAGCGCATCCTCGTGCGGCAGGCGCTCGCGGGAACCGGCCTCATAGCGGTAATAGCCCTTGCCGGTCTTCTGGCCCAGCCAGCCCTGGTCGAACAGCACCTGCGAGGCGCGGTAGAAGGTCGGATCATCCTTGGGCACGTGGTCGGGATTGGCGCGGCGCGCCTTCACGCCCACGTCCACGCCGGCCATGTCGAACACGGCGAGGATGCCCATTCCCATGCCGAAATCCTCGAGCGCCGCATCCACGTCCGCCGGCAAGGCCCCTTCCAGCGTCAGGCGCTCGGCCTCGCGCGCATAGGGATCCATCATGCGGTTGCCGATGAAGCCATAGCTCACCTTCGACACCACGCCGATCTTCTTCACCTTCTTGGCTACCGCAAAGGCCGTGGCCAGCACATCGCGTGCGATCAGGTCGGTGCGCACGATTTCCAGCAGGCGCGTGACATTGGCCGGGCTGAAGAAATGCAGCCCGACCACGTCGGCCGGCCGCTGCGTGGCGGCGGCGACCTGGTTGATGTCCAGCGTGGAGGTGTTGGTGGCGAGGATGGCGCCGGGCTTCATCACGCGGTCCAGCTCCGCGAAGATCTTCTTCTTCAGCGCCATGTCCTCGAACACGGCCTCGATCGCCAGATCCGTTCCGGCGAAATCCCCGTAGCTGGTGCTGGCACGGATCAGCCCCATGCGCCTGTCGACATCGGCCGGCGTCATGCGGCCGCGCTTCACGCTGGCTTCGTAGTTCTTGCGGATCACGCCCATGCCGCGGTCCAGGGCCGCCTGGTCCACGTCCAGCAGCACCACCGGGATATCGACGTTGGCAAATGCCATGGCGATGCCGCCGCCCATGGTGCCCGAGCCGATGATGCCGACGCTGCCGATGTTGCGCGGCCGGTCGGCGTCGGTGATGCCGGGCACGTCGGCCACCGCCCGCTCGGCGAAGAACAGGTGCCGCATCGCGCGCGACTCGGGCGTCTGCAGCGAACCGTCGCTGACGGCACGCTCGAATGCCAGGCCCTGCTCGAAGGGCAGCTCCCAGGAGGCGCGCACGGCGGCGATATCCAGCTCCGGCGTGATGACGCCCCTGTGCACCTTCGCGGCCTGCGCGCGGATCGCGGCCAGCTGCGCTTCGGTGAGCGGCGTCACGGGCAGGTCGCGCACGCGGCGCGGACCCTTGCCCTCGCCGACCAGCCGGCGCGCGCAGGCGATGGCCGCCGCGCGCAGTTCGCCGGCGGCGATTTCGTCGATGAGGCCCAGCGCCAGCGCATCCTGCGCGCCCACCGGCTTGCCATCGAGGAACATGCCGAGGGCCTTTTCCGCGCCGATCAGCCGCGGCAGGCGCTGCGTGCCCACCGCGCCGGGCACCACGCCCAGCGTGATCTCCGGGAAGCCCAGCTTCGCGCCGGCATCGGCGATGCGGTAGTGGCCGGCCAGCGCCAGCTCCACGCCGCCGCCGAGCGCGGTGCCGTGCAGCGCGACCACCACCGGGAACGGCAGCGACTCGAACTCGGTGAGCACATTGCGCAATTCGGGCGGCGCCATCACGCCGCCGAATTCCTTGATATCGGCGCCCGCGATGAAGGTGCGGCCGGCGCACGCCAGCACTGCTGCCTGTACGTCCCGGCGGGTTGCGAGCTCCCGCGTGATGGCCAGCAGGCCGCGGCGCATCGCGGCGGAAATTGCATTGACTGGAGGGTTGTCGATGGTGATGACGGCGATGCCGCCATCGACGGTCAGGCTGACGGGCTGGCTCAAGATGCTCTCTCTCCTCGCTGCTGCGGCTTCCGAAAGGCGGATTGCCCGGGAAGTCGCGCATTCTAGAGCAATCGGGCCGGTGCACCACCCTCGCGACACATCTGCGTCAGCTGCCGGCGCCACCCGCCGTGGCACCGACGTCCGGCAGGCAGCGCACTTCCAGCGAGCCGTTGCCGCGATGCTTGGACTGGTAGCAGGCGCGGTCGGCCGCCCGCGACCATTCGTCCGGATCGGCGAATTCGCTGCTGCCATGGGCCATCCCCATGCTGGCACCGGTGGCGTGGGTGACGCCCTCCCAGCTGGTCAGCAGCGGATTGAGCGCATCGCGCAGCCGCGCCGCCACTTCGCCGGCGCGTGCCGGATCGCAATCGTTCAGCAGCACGGCGAATTCGTCGCCCCCGAGGCGGCCCACCGCATCCGACGGACGCACCGAGCGGCGCATCACCGCCGCGACATGCCGCAGCACCGCGTCGCCCGCGGCGTGACCGGCGGAATCATTCACGGCCTTGAACTTGTCCAGATCCACGACGAGCAGCGACGCCGGAGTGTCGGCGCGGTGCGCCAGCATGAAAGCCTGGTGCACGCTGCGCTCGAAGGCGGCGCGATTGAGCAGGCCGGTCAGCGCATCGTGATCGGCGCGGTGGTGCAGTTCGCGCGTGTGCTGCAGGCTGACGGTGACGTCCTGCAGCACCACGACGAAACCGCTGATCTCGCGGCCGATGTCGAGCACCGGCGTGACCATGTCGCTCACATAGCAGGTACTGCCGTCCGGCCGCTGCAGGCCGCAGGGCTCGTCGCGTTTCACGAAAGCCTTCTCGCGGCGGCAGCGTTCGAGGATGTCCGGCGCCGGGGCCGCGGTATCGGCCTGCGTCAGGTGCAGCACCTCGTGCAGGTGCCGGTGCTCGGCGGACGCGAACGGCCGGCCGATCAGCGCCACCGCGGAGTCGTTCATGTAGGTGATCCGGCCGGCGGCGTCGGCGGTGATCACCGCGTCGCCGATCGAATCCAGCGTCGTGCGCAGGAACTCGCGCTCGTTGGCCAGGCGCGCCTCCGCGAGGCGCCGCTCCTCCAGGCTCTCTACCTGCGCCACGAAGTGGGTGGGCACGCCATTGTCGTCGCGCGCCAGGGAGACGGCGCAATGCACCCACAGCCAGGTACCGTCGCTGCGCCGGAACCGGCGGGTGATCTTGTACGAGTCGGCACGCCCCTCCAGCAGCTGGCGCCAGCGCTGCCACACGTCGCCTACCTCGTCCGGATGCGCCAGCGATTCGATGCTCAGGCTGCCCAGCTCGGCGCGGCTGTAGCCCAGCATCTCCTGCAGCACCGTATTGGTGAAGGTCCATTTGCCCGACCGGTCCAGCAGGATCACGCCCAGCGGGGAGTGTTCCAGCGACTCGCGGAAGCGGCGTTCGCTGGAGCGCAGCGTCCTGGCGACGCGGCGGCGCGCGTCCGTGCCCAGGCCCACGGCGATCGGCGGCATGGTGGTTGCGATCAGCGCCATGAACGGCAGGCCGTCGAGCGCCCCACCCTCCGTCGGGGATCCCGCCGGCCGCACATGCAGCATCCACAGTGCGATGACCGTCATGCAGTTCAGGGCGCTGAGGATCGAGGTGCCGAAGGCGCCCACCTGGAACGCGGCCATCATCGGTGCCAGCGCGATGATGACAAAGGGAAACGGGACATAACGGATCGCGACGTAAGTGACCAGCACGCACAACGGCACGCTGAGCAGGTTGTTGCGCAGGTGCGCGGGCCGCACCAGGCGCAGCAGATTGCCGCGGCTGTACAGGATGATCGGCGGCGCCAGCACGCACGCCCCGAGCGCATCGGCCGCCCACCAGTTGCGGATGTTGGCCCACAGCGGCTTGTCGCCCAGCAGATGCAGCATGGTGCTGCCCAGCAGCGCGGCGAAGCCGGTGATGGCGATGCCCATGACCAGCGTCATGTAGCTGGCCTGGAAGATCGTGATGTCCGGGTACGGAAAGGGCGCCAGCACCCGGAACACGTACACCATTGCCGCGATCTCGGCCAGGTTCACCAGCGACAGTCCCAGCGCGACCAGCCAGGGATCGCCGCCGCCCAGACGATTGGCGAGAATGCCGGCAACCAGCAGCGCCATGACGGCGCGCCACCAGCGGACCTCGCGCAGGCGGATCAGCACTGCCGCCGCGATGGCATTGCACGGCCACAGCAGGGCCAGGCCCTCCGACGCGCGCGTGCTGGCGATCGCCAGCAGGGCGGTCGCCAGGAAAATGGCGCCGAGGCCGATCTCCGGACCGACCCTGGCGGCTGCCTTGTGCAGCCTCCGGGCCCGCGGGTTGATCGCCTCCGGCGAGGCGGATCTATGGTCCATCATTCACGTAGTCAGCCGAAAGTTGCGGAACTCTAGCGACATAAGGAGCGCCGGACTGTGTATTGCGTCGCAGGGGGCCGCATGGCGCCCGGCGCCATGCCTGTCGCGCGGCGATTGGCGGGCGTCTATGACCGCGCGGGCGGTGCAAGGGTCTTCACCGCCGCCAGCGCGGTGGGCGTGAGGCCCTCACCGCCATGGGCCGCATGGGCGATGATCTGCGAGCGCATGCGCGGATCCCAGTAGCGCGAGATATGCAGCGCGATGTTCGCCGGCGAATCCTGTGTGCCGTATTCGCCGTCGAAAAAATGGCTGATGTCGTTGGCCATGCTGACCAGGTGCTCGATGTTCATGTCACTCGTTCCGGATGCGTGTAGACGACCTGTTGCGTATCGCGTGCAAAACCCACCAGCGTGAGGTTCGCCTGCTGTGCCAGCCGCACGGCCAGCGCGGTCGGCGCGGATACCGCGACCAGCAGGCGGATTCCCGCGGTAGCGGCCTTCTGCACCATCTCGTAACTGGCGCGGCTGGTGATGATGAGGAACCCCTGCTGCAGATCGGCACCCTGCTCCAGCAGCGCGCCGACCACCTTGTCCAGCGCATTGTGGCGCCCGACATCCTCGCGCACCAGCCGGATGCCGCCCTGCCAGTCCACCCAGGCCGCCGCGTGCAGGCTGCCCGTGGATGCGCCGAGGGTCTGCCAGCCGCGCAATTCCCGCAGCGCCTGCGCCAGCTGCGCGCGCGCGATGGCGCCGCCGGATGCCACCGGTGCCGGCCGGCGGATCGCCTCGGCGATGGTCTCGGCGCCGCAGACGCCGCAGCCCGTGCGCCCGGTGAGGTTGCGCCGCTGCGCCAGCAGCACCGCCAGGCGCTCCTGCGGCACGGACAGCGCGACCTCCAGTGCTTCGCCGTCCTGTTTCAGCTCGGCGGCGCGGATCTCCGCCGGCGCGGCCACCAGCGCCTCGGTGAGTGCGAAGCCGCGGCCAAGATCGGTGAGGTCGCGCGGCGTGGCCAGCATCACCACGTGCGGGATGGAGTTGAACGTGAGCGCGACGGGGGCCTCCTCGGCCACTTCGTCGCGGGCCTCTTCCCAATGCCCGTCCCGCCAGCGCCGCACCGCCAGTGCGGCGATGCCCGGCAGTTGCGCCGGCATCGCTCAGCCGCGCGCGCTGGCCCGCGCGCTCTTCAGCAGTTCCTGCTGCTGGCGGTCCTGTTCCGCGAAGCGCTTCTGCCACTCCGAAGGCTGCTGCACGCGGGTCACCTGCACCGCCGTCACCTTGTACTCGGGGCAGTTGGTCGCCCAGTCGGAGTTCTCCGTGGTGATCACGTTGGCGCCGGATTCGGGGAAATGGAACGTGGTGTAGACCACGCCGGGCTGCACCTTGTCCGTGACGATGGCACGCAGCACCGTGGTGCCGGCGCGGCTCGCGATGCCCACCCAGTCATCGGTGCGGACGCCACGATCCTCGGCGTCGTGCGGATGGATCTCGAGGCGATCCTCGTGGTACCACTCCACATTGGCCGTGCGACGCGTCTGCGCGCCGACGTTGTACTGCGAGAGTATGCGCCCGGTGGTCAGGATCAGCGGATACTTCGCGTTGACCTTCTCGCTGGTCGGCACGTATTCGGTGACGAAGAAACGGCCCTTGCCGCGCACGAACTCATCCACGTGCATGGTCGGCGTGCCGTGCGGCGCCTTGTCGTTGCAGGGCCACTGGATGCTGCCCTCCGCCGCGATCTTCCCGTAGGTGACGCCGGTGAAGGTCGGCGTGAGCCGCGCGATCTCGTCCATGATCTGGGAGGGATGGCTGTAGTTCATGCCTTCGTAGCCCAGTGCCTTCGCGAAACGCACCGTGACTTCCCAGTCGGCCAGGCCGGGCAGCGGCTCCATCACCTTGCGGATCAGCTGGATGCGGCGTTCCGCGTTGGTGAAGGTGCCGTCCTTCTCGAGGAAGGAGGTACCGGGGAAGAACACGTGCGCGTACTTGGCGGTCTCGTTCAGGAACAGGTCCTGCACGATGACGCATTCCATGGCCGAGAGGCCCGCCGCCACGTGCTGGGTGTTCGGGTCGGATTGCGCCGGATCCTCGCCCTGCACGTAGATGCCCTTGAAGCTGCCATCGACGGCCGCTTCCAGCATGTTGGGGATGCGCAGGCCCGGCTCCGGCTCGAGCGTGACGCCCCACTCTCGGCCGAACATCGCGCGCGTGGCCGCGTCGGACAGATGGCGGTACCCGGTCAGCTCGTGCGGGAAGGAACCCATGTCGCAGGAGCCCTGCACGTTGTTCTGGCCGCGCAGCGGGTTCACGCCCACGCCCTCGCGGCCGATGTTGCCGGTGGCCATGGCGAGCTGCGCGATGCACATCACCATGGTGCTGCCCTGGCTGTGCTCGGTGACACCGAGGCCGTAGTAGATCGCGCCGTTGCCGCCGGTGGCATACAGGCGCGCGGCCTGGCGCACGTGGCGCGCGGGCACGCCGGTGACGGCTTCCATCGCCTCGGGCGAATTCCTCTGCTGGGCGACGAATTCGCGCCAGCGCTGGAACGGGCCCGGCTCGCAGCGCTCGGCCACGAACTTCTCGTCCACCAGCCCTTCGGTGACCACCACATGGGCGAGGGAATTGAACAGCGCCACGTTGGTGCCCGGACGCAGCTGCAGGTGGTAGTCGGCCTGGGTGTGCGGCGAGCGCACCAGGTCGATCTCGCGCGGATCGGCAACGATCAGCTTCGCGCCTTCGCGCAGGCGGCGCTTCATGCGCGAGCCGAACACGGGGTGGCCATCCGTGGGATTGGCGCCGACCACGATGATGACGTCGGACTTCATCACCGAATCGAAATTCTGCGTGCCGGCCGATTCGCCGATGGTGTTCTTCAGGCCGTAGCCGGTGGGCGAATGGCACACGCGTGCGCAGGTGTCGACGTTGTTGGTGCCGAGCGCGGCGCGGACCAGCTTCTGCACCAGGAAGGCTTCCTCGTTGGTGCAGCGGCTGGAGGTGATGCCGCCGACCGAGTAGCGGCCGTACTTCGCCTGGATGCGTTTGAACTCGGAAGCCGCGTATTCGAATGCCTCGTCCCAGCCGACCTCGCGCCACGGATCGGTGATCTTCGCGCGGATCATCGGCTTCGTGATGCGGTCGCCATGCGTGGCATAGCCATAGGCAAAGCGGCCCTTCACGCAGGCATGGCCGCGGTTCGCGCCGCCGTCGCGGTCGGGCACCATGCGCACCACCTGCTGGTCCTTCACCTCGGCCACGAAGGAGCAGCCCACGCCGCAATAGGCGCAGGTGGTCTTCACCGCCTCGACGGGCTGGCCCACCTTCGCCATCGACTTTTCGGTGAGCGCGCCGGTCGGGCACGATTCCACGCAGGCCCCGCAGGACACGCACTCGGAATCCTTGAAGCCGTCGTCCTGGCTGGCGACGATCTTCGACTCGAAGCCGCGGCCCTGCACCGTCAGTGCGAAGGTGCCCTGCACCTCGTTGCAGGCGCGCACGCAGCGCGAGCACACGATGCACGCCGCCGGATCGAAACTGAAATAAGGATTGCTGTCGTCCTTGCAGGCTTCCAGGTGCGTCTGCCCACCCTCGCCGTAACGCGTGGTGGTGGTCATGCCCAGTCGCGCGGCCACCTGGCGCAGCTCGCTGCGCTCGCCGGCCACATCGGTCTGCGGGTGATCGGTGAGGTACAGCTCGACCACACCCTGGCGCAACTTCGTGAGCCGCTCGCTCACGGTCTTCACCTTCATGCCCGGCGCCACCAGCGTGGTGCAGGAGGCTGGAAAACCGCGCTGGCCCTCGATCTCCACCAGGCACACGCGACAGGAACCGAAGGCCTGCAGCGTGTCCGTGGCGCACAGCTTGGGGATGGCGCCGCCGGCCGCAGCGGCCGCGTGCATCACCGAGGTGCCGGCGGGCACCGTGACTTCGGCGCCGTCGATGGTCAGCGTGACCGGCTCGCCCGTGGTTGCCGGAGTGCCATGATCGTGGTGGTCCAGGGAGTACATAGGGGTCTCCGCCTTCAGCGGTTACGGGAAAAGTCTTCCGGGAAATGCTTCAGCGCGCTCATCACCGGGAACGGCGTCATGCCGCCCAGGCCACACAGCGAACCATACTGCATCGTGTCGCACAAATCTTCGAGCAATTTGAGGTCCGGCGCACGGTCCTGGCCGCCCCGCATGATGCGGTCCATCAGTTCCACGCCGCGGGTGGAGCCGATGCGGCAGGGCGTGCACTTGCCGCAGGATTCCACGGCGCAGAACTCCAGCGCATAGCGGGCCATTTTCGCCATGTCCACCGTGTCGTCGAAGGCCACGATGCCGCCGTGGCCGACCAGCGCGCCGATGGCCGTGAAGGCCTCGTAGTCCAGCAGCACGTCGAACTGCGATTCAGGGATGTAGGCCCCGAGCGGCCCGCCCACCTGCACGGCACGGATTGGCCGGCCCGAAGCCGAGCCGCCGCCGAAATCGTACAGCAGCTCGCGCAAACTCACGCCGAACGCCTTTTCGACCAGGCCGCCATGCCGGATGTTCCCGGCCAGCTGGATCGGCAGCGTGCCGCGGGAACGCCCCATGCCGTAATCCTTGTAGAACTGCGCGCCCTTCGCGAGGATCACCGGCAGGCTCGCCAGCGAGATCACGTTGTTGATGATGGTGGGCCGACCGAACAGGCCCTTGATGGCCGGCAACGGCGGCCGGAAGCGCACTTCGGCGCGCTTGCCCTCCAGCGACTCCAGCAGCGAGGTCTCCTCGCCGCATATGTAGGCGCCTGCGCCCATGCGCACTTCCAGCTCGAACGCCTTGCCACTGCCCAGCACGTCGCGGCCGAGATGGCCGCGGGCGCGCGCCACCGCCAGCGCCTCGTTCAGCGCGATCTGCGCGTGCGGATATTCCGCGCGCAGGTAGATGTAGCCCTGCGTGGCGCCCACCGCGATACCCGCGATGGTCATGCCCTCGATCAGGCAGAACGGATCCCCTTCCATGAGCATGCGGTCGGAGAAGGTGCCCGAATCGCCTTCATCCGCGTTGCAGACCACGTATTTCTGGCCCGCGGGCTGGTCGAGCACGGTCTTCCACTTGATGCCGGTCGGGAATGCCGCGCCGCCACGGCCGCGCAGGCCGGAATCGGTGACTTCCTGCACGACCTGCGCACCGCTCATGGCCAGCGCGCGCCGCAGGCCGGCATAGCCGCCGTGGGCGATATATTGGTCAAGATCCACCGGATCGATGAGGCCGACCCGCTCGAATGTCAGCCGCTCCTGTTTCGCCAGGTACGGCAGCTCGTCGACCACGCCCAGCTTCAGCCGGTGATCGGCGCCGGAGAACAGGCCCGCTTCGACCAGCGCCGCGACCTCGGTGGCCGCGACCGGGCCGTAGCCCAACCGCCTGCCGTCCACTTCCACCTCGACCAGCGGTTCCAGCCACACCATGCCGCGCGAGCCGATGCGCACCAGCTGGATGTCCTGTTCCGTGGCGCGGGCCGCGGCCAGCAGCGCCGCCGCGGTCTCCCCCGCGCCCAGTGCCAGCGCCGCCGCATCGCGGGATACGTAAACCCTGACGCTCATTGCAACGCCGCCCACTGCCGGAGAAGCTGGTCCAGACGTTCCGGAGTCACCCGGCCGTAGAGCGTGTTGTCGATCATCACCGACGGCCCCGCGGCGCAGTTGCCGAGGCAATAGGCCGCTTCCAGTGTGAAATTTCCGTCGGCACTGGTGCCGTGATAATCCACGCCCAGCCGCTGCCGGGCATGAGCCTCGGTGGCCTCGCAGCCTACCGCCTGGCAGGCTTCGGCGCGGCAAACCTGCAGCACATGCCTTCCCGGAGCGTGCTGGCGGAAGTAATGGTAGAAACTGATGACGCCGTGCACCTCGGCGCGCGAGAGATTCAGCCCGGCGGCGATGCGCGGCACCGCGTCGCGCGGAATATGGCCAAGTTCCTGCTGGATGCCGTGCAGGATGGGCAGCAAGGCCCCCGGCTGGTCAGCGAGCCCGGCGACGATCCGGTCGACCGTGGCCAGTTCCCGTGCGTCGAAATCTGCCATGAACCCTCGATGAGCGATGCCCGCCGCGGGCGGCAACGGGTGACCGCTTATCTTAGGCATTTCCGGGAGTTGCAGCTACTTTGCGCACCTGCCCGAGGCAGTGATTGCCGGCTGCCGCAGCCCGCGCAGCGAGCGCCGGCAAGAAGTCTTCTTCAGCCCAGCCGCGCCAGCAGACCCAGCAGCTGCTGCAGCTCGTCGGGCGAGAAGATTTCGCGCGCGAAGGATTCGGCATCCTCGGCCTGCGTGCGCAGCACCTGCACCTGGCGCATTCCTTCGGCGGTCAGATACAGGCCATAGCGGCGGCGGTCATGGTTGCTGCGCCGACGCAGCAGCCAGCCCAGCTCCTCGAGCCGGTCCACCACCGCAACCACGCTGGCCTTGTCGATGTCCAGCGCGGCGGCGATCTGGAACTGCGCCATGCCGGGGTTCTGCTCGCACAACACCAGCGTGCCGAACTCGGCGGGGCCGACGTGCAGTGCCGAGACGCTGCGCAGCCCGCGGCGCTGCAGCGCCAGCTGCGCCTTGCGCACGTGGAACGCCAGAGACCGGCTCAGCAGGCCGAGGTCGACGACGACGGGCGCCGGCAGATCCGGCAGGGACACGGAACTCCCGAGGGAGTCCGCAACTTCGGTGTGGAGCAGTGCTTCTGATGCCATGCCTGCTTCAAAGCAAGGCTCGTGCCATCCGTGAACTGGTTCTCAAAAGCCCTTGCCCTCGCTGGAGCTGCTGCCGGAGACGGATTCCCGCCCCAGATCAGAGCAATTGCACCATGGCGGCGCGCGTGGCGGTCAATTGCCTCCGGCTGAGTGCCGCACGCCGAAGCGCAGCGTGAAGGTCGCCACCCGCACCTCCATCAGGAAGCAGCACAGCGAGCCGACCAGGGCAGCCATGCAGATGACGAACAACACCGCCACCACCGGCCCGGTCGGAAAAGTCATGAAGCCGGCGGCGAACAGCAGCGCGACGATGGTGGCCACCAGCAACGCGGCAACGATGGCCAGCGTGATCGCGCGATTCACCAGCCGCGCGCGCCGGCTGGTGACCCTGAAGGTGCGGTGGATTTCCGCGGCCTCGGCTTCCCCTGCCTGCAACAGGCGCGCCTCCAGCGTGCGGGCACGGTCGACGATGCGCGCCAGCCGCGCGGTCAGCATGGCCAGCAGCACGCCGATGCCGTTCAGCAGGAACACCGGCCCGAGCGCGAGCTGCATCGCACGGGTGACGTCGGGCACATCCAGCTGCGACAGGTCCAGTCCGGGAAGATTCATGGTTGAGGCGCCTCCGCGCGGTTCATCAACGTTCGCACGCGCGCAAGGTCCTCTTCGGTATCCACGGCCGGGCCGGGGCTTGCCGTGGCGTCGGCGACGCGGATCTCGAAGCGGTGTTCCAGCGCGCGCAGCTGCTCGAGGCGTTCGATCTGCTCCAGCTGGCCGGGCGGCAGCATCGACAGGCGCTGCAGCGCGGCCACGCGATACGCGTACAGGCCGATGTGGCGGCGCGCGCCGGCGAAACTGCGCTGGCTGACGAGGCTGGCGGGCGCCGTATCGCGGTTCCACGGTACGGGCGCGCGGCTGAAATACAGCGCACGGCCCTGCGAGTCGGCAACCACCTTCACGACGCCCGGATCCAGCAGCTGCGCCACGCTGCTGATGCGCGCGGCCAGCGTGGCGACGGCTGCGTCCGCATGCTTTTCCAGCAGGCCGGCCACCTGTCCCACCAGCGCCGGCGGCATCAGCGGCTCATCGCCCTGCAGGTTGACCACGATGTCCTCGTCGTCCCAGCCCGCCGCAGCCGCCACCTCGGCGATGCGGTCGGTGCCGGAAGGGTGGGTCAGCGAAGTCATCCGTGCCTGCGCGCCGAAATCGCGCGCCGCCTCCAGGATGCGTTCGTCGTCGGTGGCGATGATGACCTCGGCCGCTCCCGCGGCCACGCCCGCCTCGTGCACCCACTGCAGCATGGGCTTGCCGCCGATCATTTTCAGCGACTTGCCCGGCAGGCGCGTGGAGCCGAAGCGGGCCGGAATGACGACGCGGAACACGCGGGTCAGCGGTCCAGCAGCGGGTCGTCGCCGGCGAGCGCGCGCGCCTCACCCTCGAGCATCACCGGCACTCCGTCGACGATGGGGAAGGCCAGGCGGTCGGCGCGGCAGACCAGCACCGCGGCCTCGCGCACGTAACGCACCGGGCTCTTGCACAGCGGACAGGCCAGGATTTCCAGCAGTCTTCCGTCAAGCATGACTTGCTCCTCCCCCGGGCAGCTTCGCCAGCACCGCGCCCAGCAGACGTGCCGCATCGGCATCCGGCAGGCTGGCGCTCACCGGCAGGTACCACATGCGCTGCCTCGCGAACGCGGCGCATTTTACGGCATCCTTTTCGGTCATGACGATGCGGCGCGAATCGCCGAAGTCCAGGTCGGCGATGCGGTAGGCATGGTGGTCCGGGAACGCGTGCTCCACCGGGCGTGCGCCGAGGCTGCGCAGCAACCCGAAGAAGCGCTGCGGATGGCCGATGCCGGCCACCGCGTGCACGCTCTCCCCGCGCAGCCTCTCCAGCGGCTCCTCAGGCCCGGAGATCAGGCATCGCAGCGGCGCCGGCTCGATTGTCATGCGCAGCGCCGGACGCGCACCTGCGGCACCCGTGGAGTCCTCACCATTGATCACCACGAGGTCGCAGGCATCCAGCATTGCCACCGGCTCGCGCAGTGGCCCGGCCGGCAGCAGCGCGCCATTGCCGAAGCCGCGCGCGCCATCGATCACGGCAATCGCCACATCCCGCCGCAGCGCCAGGTGCTGCAGGCCGTCGTCGCATATCACCACGGTGCAGCCCTGACCTGCCAGCAGGCGCGCCGCGGCCACGCGATCGGCACCCACGGCCACGGGCACCGCGGCGCGCCGTGCGACCAGCACGGCTTCATCGCCCACGGCAGCGGGATCATCGCCGGCAGCGACCAGGCGCGGCACCGCCACGCGGCCGCCATAGCCGCGCAATGCCACGCCGGGGCGCTGTCCCGCCGCGCGCACCGCCTGCGCCAGCCAGATCGCCAGCGGCGTCTTGCCCGTGCCGCCGGCCACGATGTTGCCGATCACCACCACCGGCAATCCGGGATGCCGGCTCGCGCGCGAGCCGCGTGCATAGGCGGCGCGCCGCAGCCGCACGAGCAGCGCGTACATGGCGGCCGGCGGCCGCAGCAGCAATGGCGGACCCGGGCCATACCAGCGGCGCTCGAGCCAGCTCCGCAGGCGCGCGAACTCAGGCATCGAACTGCAGGCGGTACAGCTGGGCGTAGATGCCGCCGCTCGCCAGCAGCTCGGCGTGCCGGCCGGCCTCGGCGAGCATGCCATCCTGCAACACGA
>DATJXQ010000047.1:0-14921 GCA_035500015.1 Steroidobacteraceae bacterium | reverse complement strand
AACAGCTACAACGTGATCCTGGAGGTGAAGCCGGAATTGCAGCGCGATCCGCAGTTGTTCGACCGGCTTTCACTCACCTCGCCGCTGACCGGCGAGCAGGTGCCGCTGTCCACCTTCGTGAAGGTCGACACCACGCACACGGGCTATCTGTCGGTGAATCACCAGGGACAGTTCCCGGCGGTCACCATCTCCTTCAACCTGAAACCCGGCCATTCGCTGGGCCAGGCCGTGGATTCGATCAACCTCGCGCAGGCGCAGATGCAGGTGCCAGCCACGCTGTCCGGCAGCTTCCAGGGTTCGGCCAAGGCGTTTGGCGATTCGCTGCGCAGCCAGCCGTGGCTGATCGCGGCGGCATTGCTCACCGTGTACGTGGTGCTGGGGCTGCTGTACGAGAGCTACGTGCACCCGCTGACCATCCTGTCGACGCTGCCGTCGGCGGGCGTCGGCGCGCTGCTGATCCTGATGGCGGGCGGCTTCGACCTGTCGGTGATCGCGCTGATCGGCATCATCCTGCTGATCGGCATCGTCAAGAAGAACGGCATCATGATGGTGGACTTCGCGTTGCACGCGCAGCGCGACCGGGGCCTCGCGCCGCGCGAGGCCATCCGCGAGGCCTGCCTGCTGCGCTTCCGCCCGATCATGATGACCACGATGTGCGCGCTGTTCTCCGGGCTGCCGCTGATGCTCGGCCACGGCGCGGGCTCCGAGCTGCGCCAGCCGCTGGGCTACGCGATGGTGGGCGGGCTGATCCTGTCGCAGATGCTGACCCTGTTCACCACGCCGGTGGTATACCTGTACCTGGAGCGCCTGCACCTGTGGTACCAGCGGCGCGCGGGTCACGCTGCCACGGAGGGACACGCACTGGTGGAGCAGCCATGAAGGTCCTGATCATCGAGGATGAGCGCAAGACCGCCGACTACCTGCAGCAGGGACTGACGGAACAGGGCTGCAGCGTCGACGTCGCCCACGACGGCATCGACGGCCAGCACCTGGCGGTGCACCACGATCACGACGTGATCGTGCTCGACGCCATGCTGCCCGGGCTGAACGGCTTCGAACTGCTGCGCTCGCTGCGCGCCGTCAAGAACACCCCGGTCATCATGCTGACCGCGCGCGACGGCGTCGAGGACCGCGTGCGCGGACTGCGCGAGGGCGCGGACGACTACCTGATCAAGCCGTTTTCCTTCGTCGAGCTGTTTGCCCGGCTGCAGGCGCTGACCCGGCGCGGCCGGCGGCAGGAGGCGACGCTGCTGCGCGTCGGGCCGCTGCACCTGGATCTCAACGCGCGCCGCGCGCTGCGCGAGGGCCAGCGCATCGACCTCACGGCCAAGGAGTTCGCGCTGCTGGAGCTGCTGGCGCGGCGGCAGGGAGAGATCCTTTCCAAGACCACCATCGCCGAGCTGGTCTGGGACATGCATTTCGACAGCACCACCAACGTGGTGGAGGTGGCGATCAAGCGCCTGCGCGCCAAGATCGATGCGCCGTTCGCGGCGCCGCTGCTGCATACCATCCGCGGCATGGGTTACGTGCTTGAGGAACGCGCCGGCACCTGACTCCGGCCGGCGGCATCGCCGGTCCATCGCGATGCGCCTGGCCGCCATGTTCAGCGCGGTGGCGCTGGCCAGCTTCGCGCTGATCGGCTTTGCCGCGCACGAGCTGCTGGCGCGCGACCTGGCGCGCCACCAGCAGGAACTGGTGGAAGACCGCATCGAGGACCTGAGCTACATGCTGGTGCGGGGCCGCTCCACCGACCTGATGGACCGCGTGCACGAGAAGATCGCAGCGCTGACCGGCGACGGCCGCACGCAGTACTGGCTGTGGAGCGAGGATCCGGCCTGGCGCTACGGCACCGACGCGCGGCACATGGCCGAGGTCACGCGCGCCAGCCGCGGCGTGCTGCTGATGACGGCCGGCACCGGCGCGGAACAGCTGGCGGTGGCCGGCCGCGACATCGCCGCCACTGCCGTGCATCCGCCACTGCGCCTGGTGGCGGGCGTGGATACGGCATCCATTGACCAGATATTCCGTGACTTCGAGATCTGGCTGCTGCCGGCGATCCTGTGCGGCGCGCTGCTGATCGCCGCACTGAGCTACCGCGTCGCCGGTGTCGGCCTGCGGCCGGTGGCGCAGCTGTCGGCCGAAGCGCGGCGCATCGGTCCCGATACCCGCGACCAGCGCCTGACCATGTCCGCGCTGCCGCAGGAACTGGCCGAATTCGGCAGCTCCTTCAATTCGGCGCTGGACCGGCTCGACGCCGCCTACACGCAGCTGGAAAGCTTCAACGCCGACGTGGCGCACGAACTGCGCACCCCGCTGGCCAACCTCATCGGCCAGACCCAGGTGACGCTGGCGCGCGAGCGCAGCGCGCCCGAACTGCGCGAGGTGCTGCAATCCAACCTGGAGGAGCTGGAGCGCCTGCGCACCATCGTCTCGGACATGCTGTTCCTGGCGCGCGCCGAACGCGGCGAGCGGGTGTCGCGCGGCGTGGAGGCCTCGCTGGCGCGGGAGATCGGCAAGACCGTGGAATTCTTCGGCGTACTGCTCGAGGAAGCCGGCATGGAGGTCGACGTCGAAGGCGATGCACGCGCGACCGTCGAGACCTCGCTGTTCCACCGCGCAGTGACCAACCTGTTGCAGAATGCGATCCAGCACGCGCCGCGCGGCGCGCGGATCACGGCGCGGATCGAGGGCACAGAGGACGGCGCGGCGATCAGCGTCAGCAACCCGAGCGAGCCGGTGCCGCCCGAACACCTGCCGCGACTGTTCGACCGCTTCTATCGCGTCGATGCCTCGCGTCCCAACAGCGACGCCAGCCATGGGCTGGGCCTCGCCATCGTCAAGGCCATCGCCGCGATGCATGGTGGTCGGGTGTTCGCGCACTCGCAGAGCGGTGTTACCACCGTGGGGTTCACGCTGGGAAGGGGCGGAAATGGAGGGGCAGTGAGTTAAGGAATCTCTGAAGAACCGGTCATGACCATAGCGGCGACAGCAAGAAGGCGGCGGGCATCGTGCGAAGCACCGATTTTGCCGCCGCGCCGGCTGCAAAATCCCGGTTCCAGCGGATTTCGCAGACACTGTGCCTGCCCCAGCCCACGCCGCAACCTCTTTCGGGCCAGGAACAGGTTTGCCAGCGCCGCGGTGACTTCCAGCCGGTGCCGGTTCTTCGCCAGTCCCCGGTACCGCACCTTCTGAAAAACCCGAACACCCGCTTGATGATGCCGAGGGTGTGTTCCACCCTGGAGCGGATGCCGGACTTGGTCCGGTTCACGGCTTTGACCCGCTCATCGATCCGACTTCCCCAGCGCTTGGTTTTGCTGTCCACCGCGATGTGCGCCTTCATCCCGAAGTACCACTGCTTGCCCTTGGCCGTCTGGTGCATCTCAGGGTCTCGCTCCCCGTCCTTGTTCTTGGTGGAACCGGGAGCACTGATGATCGTGGCATCCACGATGGTGCCGTTGCCGTTTCGGCTCGGCGCGTGCAGTGATGCCGCCCTTTTCGGAAGGCTCAAAGAACGACGCGCCGCCTGTTGGTCGGGCCCACCCACGGGGATCGGACGGCATTCCATTGACGGCGTTTCCGTGCCGATCTTTTCCGTCGGCAAGACTCTCGCGGATCTCTTTCGCTACCGACGCACTGTTGGCATCAAGATTGCCATCGAGGGCCTGCGCGAAGCGCTCCGCCAACGCAAAGCCAGCGTCGTCGTCGAAGAGAAACGAGCTCGCACTGAACCAGCGATACGAGGCCAGACCGTATCGGACCCGATCGTCGGCACCCCTGTTCGCCCGTACGATCTCGCTGAGTTGGCCGGACAGGAACCGCGCACGGTATTCACGCCAGGTCGAATCCGGGTCGCTGGTACAGAACGTGATGTAGCCATCCGGCTCCAGATCATTTCCATTGACGTCGACCAATCGTCCAGCGCTAATTTCATCGTACATGCCCACAAGACCTCCATATCCTTGAGGGGGCGCAACGGAGCCAAGCCCCACCCGCCTACGCTAAGTCATTGATCCAAAGAATGATTCAGCAACGTCCCGTCCAGTCCATCATGGGGGCGACGGACACCGCGGGAACCGGAGATGCAGCCGAATATCTCATGGGCAGGCCGTGACGTTGCCGCGCAATTAAAGACAACGATACTCACGGCCGGCGCCCGTGCCTAGGACTGCGCCTACGCCCGCAACCCGCGTGTTCCTACAGCCAGCGGGGAGGCCAGCGGGCCACGATCCGGCTGCCAGGCAACATTCCGCATGCAGCTGACAGAAGGCCGGCACACCGGCTGCGCAAACCCGGCCCCGAGTTCGGCTCGGGGCCTTTTTTCAAGGGTTCGCGCAGATTCCGCCGGTTACTGCACACAGCTCGGCCACGGCCGCGGGCCAACCGTCGCGGTGATGCATTCCTACACCATTGTCCTTATCGCACTGACAGTGCGGCAGTCCCGCGTTGCTGCATTGTTCAGTGACGGACTTCTGCGGTCGTCGCCGAGATCCGCACATCCTCCCGACCACCGCGACACAGAGGACCGGAGCAAATGAGCGCGAACACGCACTTCATGGAGCATCGCTGGGGCACCCGCGTTCAGCTGGACGCACCGGCGGAGCTGCGGGCAGCAGACGGAACGGAGCTGGACATCGTCGTGGACAACGCCAGCCTCAGCGGTGCGTTCGTGCACATACCGGCGCAGCTGCCGTCGCTGGCCCGCGTCTGGGTGCGACCGCGGGATGCCGCCGGCGGATGGATCGAAGCATGCATCGTGCGCAATGAACCGGCCGGTGTGGGCCTGGAATGGCTCGACCCCGGCGCCGCGGCCGTCAACCAGCTGCTCGCCCTGCACGAGGCAGGCAACCGGCAGGGCGCGGTTGCGGTCAGCTCCGCGCGCAGGCTGAAAAAACTTCACCCCGTGGCGCAGCACGCGGAAACCTGAAAGGTTCCGGCACGCGGCGGATGCCGGGCGCCGGAACGCCGGCGTGACTCAATGGCGGCGCGACGCGCCCTCGGCACGCAATTCGCCCATTCTCTCCTGCAGCTGCTCGCCCAGCGCATCCAGGTCCATGCCTGAACCCTGCGCCCTGGCGAACATGCCGGCAGGTTTTTCTTCCTCATTCACATGGTGCCTGATCATTTCCGAGAGCACTTTGACCTTGGCGTCGAAGTATTCGTCGTCGGGACCCGACTCCTCGAGCTGCGAGATGAGGTTCTTCGCCCCGGCATGCTCGATCTCCGCCTCGTGATGGATCTCCACCTCGTCGGTGGCCTCGAGGAATGCCGGATAGAACATCTCCTCCTCGATCTCGGTATGGACCCGCAGCGCCGCGCAGATGCGGTCGGCCAGTTCGGCCTTCTGATCGACCGAGGAGGCCTTCTGGTACTGGTCGAACAAGGACTCGACTTCGCGGTGATCCGACTTCAGCAGCGTGATGGCGTCCTGCGGCGCGGTGGTCTGCGGCCGGGGTACCGTCGTGGAAGCTCCGCTCTCGGTGCGGCGATCTGTGCGTTGCATGGCTGCGCTCCTGTTGTGCCGGGGATCGCGAAAGCTTCGCGTGGGCGGGGCTACCCGGCCATTGGGCCACGCACAATCCGGCTGTAGGAACGGGCCTACTCCGGGCGCGCGCCGGCAGCCGGCACTCCGGTCGCGGTCCGCTTCCAGCAGCGCAGCACTTCCGCCACGCTCCAGGCCTGCGCAATGCAGCCGTGCGGAGTGTGCGGCCGCTGGCCGTCGAATACCTCGCTGATCGTGCCGAGGCCGGCCACGTGCAGTTGGGCCGGAAACTCCGCGAGCAGCGCGCGCGCCGCAGCCGGGTCGCCGTGGATCCGCAGTGCCGCGTCGATGAATGCGCCCAGCAGCCACGGCCACACGGTGCCCTGGTGGTAGGCCGCATCGCGCATCCGCAGGTTGCCGTGGTAGCTCGCGCAGTAATCCGGGTCGCCCGGCTCCAGCGAACGCAGCCCGAACGGCGTCAGCAGTTCCGCACGGACTTTCTCGAACACCGCCGGCCACCGCGCGACATCCAGCACCGGGTGCTCGAGCGACATGGCGAATATCTGGTTGGGCCGCACCCGCGCATCGCTGCCGCTCTCCCCGTCGACCACGTCGAACAGGCAGCCGCGCTGCGGATTCCAGAACCGCGCGTTGAACTCGCGGCGCGCGAGCGCCGCGCGGCGCGCATAGTCCTCGCGGTCCGCACCCGCGCTCTCCCAGTCGCGCATCAGGCACAGCGCGTTGTACCACAGCGCCTGGATCTCCACCGGCTTGCCGCGCCGCGGCGTCACGATCCACTCGCCCATGTGCGCATCCATCCAGGTCAGCGCCTGCTTGCTGCTCGAGGCGTGCAGCAGGCCGTCCTGCGGATCCACGCCGATGTTGAAGCGCGTGCCGGCGATGTGGTTGCGCATGATCGTGCGCAGCGTGGGCATGAGTTCCTCCAGCAGCCCGGCGTCGCCGCTGGCGACCACGTAGCGGTGGATGGCGTGGAAGTACCACAGCGTGGCATCGACCGTGTGGTACGCGCCGTCCTTCTCGCCCTCGGGGAACAGGTTCGGCAGCAGGCCGTCGCGCACGTAGCGGGAGAATGTCAGCAGTGTGGCGCGCGCCTCGGCGTGCCGGCCGGTGGCCAGCATCAGCCCCTCGAGCGAGATCATGGTGTCGCGGCCCCAGTCGAGGAACCAGTGGTAGCCTGCCGCCACCGTCCGCAGCGTCAGGCCGCGGCGCGCGGCTTCGGCGCTTTCCTCCGGGCGGCTCCCGGGCAGGATCAGGAACTGGTCCGCGGCCACCACCAGGCGCGCGAGCACGGGATCCCCGCCGGCGCCTGCGCACGCCACCAGCGCGGCGATGCGCCGCCGCTCTTCCTCGAATGGCTGGTCGGTCGCGGCGGGGGCATGTGCCTCCTCGGTGCTCAGCACCAGCATGGCCGGCGTCTGCGGCTGCGCCTGCCACTCGAAATACCCGGGACTGGCGAGCGCCTCGCGGCATTCGTAGCCGCGCATCTCCTCGCGCGACAGCCGCGTTGCCGGAGCCTCGGTGGCATCCATCACGAACGATGCGCCGCCGGGAAGCACGCGCATGGCCAGCCACAGCTCGCAGCCCGGCAGGCTCACGCGGCAGGCGCCGTCGGCTGCGGGCGCAACCTCGAAATGCCCGTAGCCGGGATCGCGCAGCGGCGCGTCCTGGCGGCGGAACGGCAGGAATGGCCGCAGGCGGATGCGCGCCGGCGGTCCGCGCAGGATCTCGTAGCGCAGGCATGTGGTATTGCGCTGGTGCGGCATGACGAGCCGGCGCTCCAGCACGAGCCCGCCGCATTCGAACACCCAGCGGCCGCTGTTGCCGTCCATTTCGAAATGACGCAGCCACGGCAGCGCGCCGCGACACAGCGGCTGCCCCATCTGGTCCGCGCCGCCCAGACGGTAGCTGCGTCCGCCGTATGCGATTTCCTCATCCAGGTGCGACACCAGCACGTGCCGGCCGCGGGGCCGCTGCAGGTTGGGCACGAACATGCCGTGGTAGCGACGCGTGCACACGCCGGCGAGCGTGCCGGATGCGTAGCCGCCCAGGCCATTGGTCACCAGCCACTCGCGGTTGCGCCACGCGCCATCATCCGGCGCGGGCAGCGGCACGTCGAGCACGCTCATGCGCCGCCCTCCACCGGCCGCGCGGCCAGCAGCATCGCGCACTGGCCTGGCAGGCGCCAGCCACTGGCCGGATCCTGGTACGACGTGCCATCGCCGCCATAGGCGGCGTGCTCGCTCGACCACAGCAGCGACCAGGCACAGCCGCGCGGCGGCGCCAGCAGCGGTTCGGGCATCGGCCGCTCGCTGATCTCGGTTCCCAGGTTGACCACCAGCAGGCGATCCCCGGCGGCGGCGAACCAGCGCAGCAGCAGCGCACCGCCGGTCAGTACCGCACCATCGAAGCCCTCGCGCCCCTGCGCATGCAGCACCGGGTCCTCGCGCCGCAGGCGCAGCAGGTCGCGGTGCAGGCGCACTGCCGGGCTGTCCTCGCGGCATTCGTTCCAGTCGAGCTTGCTGCGCAGGAACGGCTCTTGCGCGCCCGGATCGCATACCGCCGCGCGGCCATCGGCCGATGCCGCGCCGGGAAACTGCGCCATGAACTGGCGACGTCCCGCATGGACCTGGGTGCGCAGCGGGTCGTGGTGATCGGCGAAGAACAGGAATGGCGCCGAGGCCTCGAACTCCTGTCCCATGAACAGCAGCGGGGTCTGCGGTCCGAGCAGCAGCAGCGCGGTCAGCGCGCGGCGCACGCCGCCCGCGGCCAGCTGGTGCAGCCGCAGCCCGTGCAGGCTGTTGGCGACCTGGTCATGGTTCTGCAGGTATGCCACGCAATGCCGCGACGGCACCTGCTGCGGTTCGCCGCGCGGCTGCTGCTGCCAGCGGTAGTACTGCCCCTGGTACAGGAAGCCATGCCGGGCCGTGGCGAGGAACTCCTGTGGCGTGCCGAGGTAGTCGTTGTAGTAGGCACCGCGGTGCCCGGTGGCTGCGACCATCGCGGCATGATGGAAGTCGTCGTTCCAGATCGCATCGAGGCCCAGCCCGCCCTGCGCCTCCGGCAGCAGGTACGTGGCACGCTGCGATTCGTTTTCCGCGATCACCAGGATGCGGCGCGGGCTGGCCGCGGCGCGCGCGGCGGCCGCCAGCTCCGCCAGCACGTGGCGTCTGCTGGTGTCGAAGATGCTCTGCGTGGCGTCGAGCCGCAGGCCGTCGAGGTGGAACTCGCGTACCCACTCGCAGGCATTCTCCACCACCAGCTCGCGCACCGGGCCGCAGTGCTCGCCGTCATAGTTGATGGCATCGCCCCATTCGGTGGCGCGCGCGGTCATGTAGTGCGGGCTGAAACTGCGCAGGTAGTTGCCGTCCGGACCCAGGTGGTTGTACACCACGTCGAGGATCACGCCGAGGCCGGTGGCATGCGCCGCATCCACGAACGACTTGAAGGCCTCGTACGGGCCGTAGTTGTGCGAGGGCGCAAACCAGAAGACGCCGTCGTAGCCCCAGTTGAAACGGCCCGGGCATTCGGCCAGCGGCATGATCTCGATGACGGTGACGCCCAGCGCACGCAGGTGCCCGAGCCGCTCGATGGCGGCGGCGAACGTGCCGGCGGTCGTGAATGTGCCGACGTGCAGTTCATACAGCACCAGGCCCTCCAGTCCAACGCCGGGCCAGCCCGCGTCGTGCCAGCGGTATGCTGCAGCATCCACGATCCCGGACGGGCCATGCGGCCCGTCCGGCTGGAAGCGGCTGCAGGGATCGGGCAGCGCCTTGCCGTCCAGCAGGTAGCGATAGGTCTGGCCGGCGCGGACGCCTTCGACCGTAGCCGTGAAATAACCTTCGCCTGCCGCCAGCAACGCCGCGCGCCGCGTGCCCTCGCCATACAGCTCCACGTGCACCTGTCTCGCCTGCGGCGCCCACGTGCGAAACTCGCAGCGTGTCCCGGCCAGCCTGGCTCCGAGCATTCCCTTCCTCCATGCAGCGCAGCGGCCAGCATAGCCAGCGCCTTCGCGCGCCGGCGCGCCACGCCAATCCCCTTCCGGCGTAGGAGCACGCCGACAGACACCGGCCGCGGGCCTCGCGCAATGTGAGGATTGCCTGTCACGGACACGGGAGGGTCTGAACATGGTCGAGGGGTCACCGCTGGTATCGGGCGTGCACGTGAGCGCACTGGGGGCCGGCGTACTGGTGCTGCTGCTCGTGGCCGTCGCGCACTTCGGGCTGCGCTGGTACCTCGCGCGCCGCCTGCGGCGGCAGGCGGCCACGGCGCAGGCCGGCGCGCAGCGGGAGACCCAGCACTGGCTGGCGACCGCGCTGCTGCGGCTGGTGGCGCCCGTGGCGCTGCTGCTGTGGATCTACGGCCTGCATTACGCGCTGTCGGTGCTGCTGGCGGATATCGGCCAGCCCGCCGTGGCGCGCTACGGCCTGCCGGGGCTGGACCTGCTGCGCGGCATCGGCACCATCCTCGCGCTGATCTGGCTGCTGGCGCGAGTCGGCCAGGCCGTGGAAGCCCGCTTGCGGCTGTTCGCGCAACGCTCGCGCACGCGTGCCGACGATTTCCTGCTGCCCATCGCCGGCACGGCGATCCGGCTGCTGCTGCCGCTGCTCGCCGTGATCCTGGGCTCCTCGATGCTGGCGGTGCCGGAGCATCTGCAGGCACTGTTCCGCGATGGCGTGAGCATGCTGCTGGTGGCGGCCTTCGGCTACGTGCTGTACCGCCTGGTCAACGCCGCCTGTGAGCTGCTGCTGGAACGCTTTCCCATGGACGTGGCGGACAACCGCCAGGCGCGCGCTGTGCGCACCCAGGTGACCGTGCTGCGCAAGGTGGCGGTGGCGGCCATCGTACTGTTCGCCTTCGCGGGCATGCTGATGGTGTTCGACGAGGTGCGCCAGATAGGCGCGACCATCCTCGCCTCGGCGGGCGTCGCAGGCATCGTGATCGGCTTCGCCGCACAGCGCAGCCTGGGGACACTGCTGGCGGGCTTCCAGATCGCCCTCACGCAGCCCATCCGCATCGACGACGTGGTCATCGTCGAGGGCGAATGGGGCCGCATCGAGGAGATCACCCTCACCTACGTCGTGGTGGGCATCTGGGATCAGCGCCGTCTCATCGTCCCCATCACCTATTTCCTGGAGAAGCCCTTCCAGAACTGGACGCGCACTTCGCCGGAACTGCTCGGCACGGTGGAACTGTTCGTGGACTACGACCTCTCGATCGAGGCGCTGCGCGCGCAGCTGGACAGCCTGCTGGAGAAATCCAGGCTGTGGGACCGTCGCGTGAAGGTGCTGCAGGTGACCGACGCGCGCGAGCACACCGTGCAGATACGCGCACTGGTCAGCGCCGCCAACGCCGGCAACGCCTGGGACCTGCGCTGCGAGGTGCGCGAGGGCCTGCTGCGCTTCCTGCAGCAGGAGCATCCGCACAGCCTGCCCCGCATGCGCCTGATGCACGCGGGCACCGCCGGCACGGGGACGCAGCGCTGACCACGCCCGGCATCAGGGCGACCTATCGCGTGCAGCTCACGCCGGAACACGGCTTTGCCGCCGCCCGGGCCGCGGTCCCCTACCTCGCACGGCTGGGCATCAGCCACCTGTACCTGTCGCCCATCGCGCGCAGCCGCCGCGGCAGCGCGCACGGCTACGACGTCACCGACCCGACCGTCATCGATCCGGAACTTGGCGGCGAGGCGGGCTTCATGGAACTGGCGGCGGCGTGCCGCGCGCATGCACTGGGGCTGGTGCTGGACATCGTGCCCAACCACATGGCGGTGATGTCCGCGGACAACGCCTGGTGGATGGATGTGCTGGAAAACGGGCCGGCTTCGCGCTTCGCCGAATGCTTCGACATCGACTGGGCGCCGGCGCGCGCCTCCATGCACAACCGGCTGCTGGTGCCGGCGCTGGCGGATCCGCTGGGCGACGTCCTCGACCGCGGCGGCATCGGACTGACGTTCGACGCGGCGCGCGGCAGGTTCGCGGCCCGCCACGAATCGCTGCAGTTTCCGCTCGATCCACGCAGCTATCCGCGCGTCTTCAAGGCCATCGCGCAGCTGCGCGCGCTGCCGCCGGAGCAGGGCGCGCGCGCGCAGCTGGCGCGGCTGCTGGAGGTCTTCGCGGCGCTGCCTCCGGCGCAGCCCTGCCCGCCCGAGGTGCAGCTGCTGCGCCATCGCGAACTGCTGGCGCTGCAGCGCGAACTTGCACGGCTGTGCGCGGCGCATCCCGCACTGGCCGGCTTCATCCACCAGGGACTGGAGGACCTGCAACGGCTGGCCGCGCAGCGGCGCACGGAGCTGCTGGCCGGACTGCTGGCCGTGCAGCCCTGGCGGCTCGCCTACTGGCGCGTTTCCGGCGAGGAGATCAACTACCGGCGTTTCTTCGACATCAACGAACTGGCGGCAGTGCGCGTGGAGGAGCGCAGGGTATTCGACGCCACGCACGTGCTGGTCGGCCGGCTGTGGCAGGCCGGCAGCATCGATGGCGTGCGCGTGGATCACGCCGACGGCCTGTACGATCCCGCGCAGTACTTCCGGCGGCTGCGGCACCTGCTCGGCCCGGAGGACGGCGCGCGCACGCCGTGGATCGTGGCCGAGAAGATCCTCGGCAGGGGCGAGACCCTGCCCGAAGGGTGGGAGGTCGATGGCACCACCGGCTACGAATTCGCGGCACTGGTGAGCGGCTGGCTGATGCATGGCGCCCGCGCGGGCATGCTGGAGCGGATCTTTCGCCGCTGGTGCGGGCCCGGTCCCGGCTATGCCGACATCGCCTACGGCAGCCGCAAGGAGATCATGCGCACCTCGCTGGCCGCCGAGATCAGCGGGCTCGCCACGCGCCTGGACCGGCTGGCCCAGCGCCATCACAACACGCTGGACTTCACGCTGTTCGACCTGCGCGAGGCCATCGTGGAGGTGGCGGCCTGCTTTCCGGTGTATCGCACCTACATCCGCGGCGACGGCCGGCCCGTGAGCGAGGATGCCCACCACATCCGCCGCGCGGTGGGCGCGGCGCGCAGCCGCAAGCAGGCGGCCTGGCGCGCGCTGGAGTTCCTGGAGCGCGTGCTGCTGGGAGAGCTGGCGGATGATCCGGCGCGCGGCCCTGCCGCGCTGGAGTTCACGCTGAAGTTCCAGCAGGTGACCGCGCCGGTGATGGCCAAGGGCATCGAGGATACGGCGTGCTACCGCTATCCGTGCCTGCTGGCGAACAACGAGGTTGGCGCCGATCCATTGTGCCGGGGAATAACCACCGAGGCGCTGCACCAGGCCAATGCCGCGCGGCGCAGGGATCACCCGCGCTGCCTGCTCGCCACCTCCACGCACGACACCAAGCGCGGCGAGGATGCACGCTGGCGGCTGTGCGTGCTGCCGGAACTCGCCGGCGAATGGGCCGCCTGCCTCGCCCGCTGGCGGCGCCTGCGCGGCCGGCGCCGCAGTGCGCGCGCCGTGGGCGCCACGATGGAATACCTGCTGCTGCAATCCCTGCTGGTCATCTGGCCCACGGCGGCGGAGGCTGCGGCTCCGGAACTGCGCACGCGCATGGAGGAGTACGCCATCAAGGCCGCGCGCGAGGTGAAGAAACTCACTTCGTGGCTGGATCCGGAACCACGGTACGAGCAATCGCTGCGCAGCTTCGTCGGCCTGCTGCTTCCCCCCGGCGGCGAGACCGGCTTCCACGCGTACTTCCGCGGCCTCATCGAGCCGGTGGCGTACTTCGGCATGCTCAATGGCCTTGCCGCCCTGGTGCTGAAATTCACCGCACCGGGCATTCCCGACATCTACCAGGGCAACGAGCTGCCCGCGCTGGTGCTGGTGGATCCGGACAACCGCCGGCAGCCGGACTACGCGGCGCACGCGGCGTTGCTGGCGCAGCTCGAGCAGGCCACGCAGGTTCCGCCGGCGGACACCGCGGCGCTGCTGCTGGCGAACTGGCGCGATGGCCGGCTGAAGCTGTACGTCACCCGCTGCCTGCTCGCGCTGCGCGCCGCCCACGCCGAGCTGTTCGCCGCAGGCGCGTACCTGCCACTGGCCACCACGGGCGAGCATGCGGCGCATCTGTGCGCCTTTGCGCGCACCTGCGGGGATTGCACGCTGCTGGTCGTGGTGGCGCGCTGGGCCGCGACGCTGGCCGGCGCGGGCGTGGCCCCGCCCGGCGAAGCCGCCTGGGGGGATTCGTGCGTAACGCTGCCGGCGGCGATTCCCGCCGGCCGGTATCTGGACGTGCTGACGGGTCAAGGTGTCGCGGTGGAAGCGGCCGGCACGGAACGCGTGCTGCCGGCGGGACGATTGCTGTCCGTGCTGCCCGTCACGGTGCTGCTGTGCCCGGCACCAGCACCCACAGCAGCAACGAGCGCCCGGTGACGCCATACCGGCTTCCGGCCTGGAACGCCGGGATGTCCTGCCGGTCGGGCACGTTCGTGTCGATCAGCACCTGCCAGTGCTCGTTCTCGCCGGTCGCCGGCAGCGTGAATTCGACCAGGTCGTGGTAGCCGTTCAGTACCAGCAGCATGGTGGCCTCGACGCCGCGCTGCGGCAACCCGGTGGGCCGCGCCCGCCCGTCGATCAGCATGCCGAAGCACAGCATGAGATCGTCCTGCCATTCCTCGTCGCGCATCGGCGCGCCCGTGGCGTTGATCCAGGTCACGTCGCGGACCTGCAGCTCCTCGTCCTGCTCGCCGGTCAGGAAGCGGTTGCGCCGCAGTATCGGGTAGCGATGCCGCAACGCCGTGAGCCGGCGCACGAAGGCGGTCAGCCGGTGCGCTGCATCGTCCGCGTCCCAGCGCATCCAGCTGAGCTCGTTGTCCTGGCAGTACGCATTGTTGTTGCCCTGCTGGGTGCGCAACGCCTCATCGCCCGCCAGCAGCATGGGCGTGCCCTGCGACAGCAGCAGCGTGGCCAGGAAATTGCGCAGCTGCCGCTGCCGCAGCGCGTTGACGGCCGGATCTTGCGTCGGCCCTTCCGCGCCGCAATTCCATGAGCGGTTGTCGTCGGTGCCGTCGTGGTTGTCCTCGCCGTTGCGCTCATTGTGCTTGCCGTCGTAGCTGACCAGGTCGCGCAGCGTGAACCCGTCGTGCGCGGTCACGAAGTTCACGCTGGCGAAAGGGCGCCGACCGAGCACATTGAACAGGTCGCCGGAGGCGCACAGCCGCGGGGCCAGCTCGCGCGCGCTGGTCGAGCCCTTCCAGAAATCCCGGACGACATCGCGATACCTGTCGTTCCACTCGGCCCAGCCTGGCGGGAATGCGCCGACCTGGTAGCCGCCGGGACCGCAGTCCCAGGGTTCGGCGATCAGCTTGACGGTACGCAGCACCGGGTCCTGGTTGCAGGCCTTCAGGAACCCGTTCTGGTTGTCGAAACCATGCAGCTCACGCGCCAGCACCGTACCCAGGTCGAAACGGAAGCCGTCCACGTGCAGCTCGCCGACCCAGTAGC
>DATJXQ010000046.1:0-2327 GCA_035500015.1 Steroidobacteraceae bacterium | reverse complement strand
CGCAGGCGTAACATCGAAGGGATAAGCGGGCCGCGCATCCGTGGTGGTGGCACGCAAGAGAGGGTGGGCATGCCGGCGATCATCATCCGCGCCGCGCTTGGCGCGTGCATCGCGTTATGTGCGGCAAGCGCAGGGTTTGTGGCGACTGCGCCGGCCTGCGACCGCGCCTGCCTCGATGGTTTCATGGACCGCTTCCTCGATTCCATGAAGGCGCACGATCCCGCGCTGCTGCCGATGACGCAGGACGTGAAGTTCACCGAGAACACCATCGCGCTCAAGCCTGGGCAGGGCCTGTGGGTGTCGCTGTCGGACGTGACGCCGTACACCTTCCATCTTGCCGATCCCCGGACCGGGCAGGCAGGCTTTCTCGGCCGCGTGCTCGAATACGGCAAGCCGCTGTACGTGGCGGCGCGGCTGAAGGTGCGGGACGGCAAGGTCAGCGAGATCGAGATGATCGCCGAGCGCGATGCGCCCTTCGGCAACAACGACATCACGGTGCCGCGGCCGGACTTCGCCACGCCGCTGGCGCCGTCCGAGCGCGTGCCGCGCGCGCAGATGATCGCGGCGGCATTGAGCTATTTCGATTCGATCGAACAGCACGACGGCAAGGTCGCGCCCTTCGCCGCCGATTGCGAGCGTTACGAGGACGGCGTGCGCACGGCCGGTCCGCCGCTGCCCCGCCCGGCAGCCGCGCCGCCGGCCGGCACGCGGCCCGCGTCCGCGGCGGGGAGTGCAAACCTCGGCGCGCTGGGCTGCGCCGCGCAGATGAATACCGGTATCTTCATCGCAAAGCTCACGCCGCGCCGCGTGTGGCTGGTGGACGAGGAGCGGGGCGTGGTGATGGGCGCATTCTTCTTCAGCCATGATGGCCGCACCACCGAGATCAAGCTGGGTAACGGCACGGTGCACAAGGTCGGCGACCCGGCGCCGGCCTCGTATCCGGCAGGCGAGATGTTCCGCATCAGGAACGGCCAGATCAGCCGTGTCGAGGCGGTGTACGGCATGAAGCTGCCGTTCGGCATCCAGACCGGCTGGGAGTAGGCACCGGCGCGGCGCGCCTCAGGCGATCGTCACTTCCTCGGAGGCACGGAACAGGAAGCCCTGCACGTGCTGTACGCCCAGTTGCCACAGCACCGCCATCGTGTTGGCGTCCTCGACGCGCTCGGCGATGGTCTCGATGTTGCGCTCGCGCGCCGCATCGATCAGCGATTCCACCTTGGATTGCAGCAGCGGATCGGTGGTCAGGCCCTGCATCAGCGAGCCGTCGATCTTCACGAAGTCCAGCGGCAGCGCGTCCAGCAGCGCCAGCGGATCGATGCCGGTGCCGAAGTGCTCCAGCGCAAAGCGGATGCCGGTGGCCTGCAGCGCCTTGGCCAGTCGCAGGGTGTCGGCCGGATGGCTGGCAGCGATGGATTCGGTCACCTGGATGCAGAAGTGCGCCGGCGGCAGGCCGATGGTCTGCAGCATGTGCGCGATCCAGGCGGGGAGCGAGGCTTCCAGCGCGCTGTTGCGGGAAATGCGTGCGAACACGCAGCCGGCCTTCAGCGACAGCGCCAGGCGCGCCGCCTGCGCGATGACCCAGCGGTCGATCAGCACGATGAGGCCGCCGCGCTCGGCGCTGGGCATGAACTCCGAAGGCAGGATTTCGCGGCCCTGCGGGTCGGTCATGCGCACCAGCGTGTCGATCATCGGCGCCCCGCTGGCGAAATTGGTGATGGGCTGCTGCGCCAGGCTGAAGCGGTTCTCCGCCAGGGCCGCGCGGATCTGCTTGATCCACGCGGCGTCCGCCGCCTCGGCCCGTGCGTCGGAACCGGACTGGCCGGCCCGGGTGATCTGGTTGCCGCCCTGGGCCCGGCTGCGCCGCACGGCTTCCTGCGTGTCGAACACGATGGCATCGAGACTGGTGCTGCCCGCGGGCACCGTCGTCAGGCCCGCGCTGGCCGTGGCACGGAAACGCCGCCCGCCGACCTCGAATTCATGCTGCGCGATCTTCTCCACCAGCCGCTGCGCCCAGGCTTCCACGTCGCGCGGCGTGCCGCGTTCGGCCAGCACCATGATGCCGGCGCCGCTGAAATGGCCCGCGAGGTCGGTGGGCATCAGCTGCGGCCGCAGCAGCGCGGCCACCGCCACCAGGAAATCATCGCTGCGCAGCACGCCCAGCTCGTGCTCCAGCTTCCCGAAACCGTCGGGCCGCAGGTAGACGAGATAGCGGCCGCCGCCTTTGACCTTGTGCTCCAGGCGCTGCTGCATGGCCTCCAGCAGCGGCACGCGGTTCAGCAGGCCGGTGCGCGCATTGCGCTTGACGGCATCGGTGAGGTCGCGGGCGA
>DATJXQ010000045.1:0-10489 GCA_035500015.1 Steroidobacteraceae bacterium | reverse complement strand
CAAGGGCGGCCACGTGGAGCCCAGCCTGCGATACAGCTATCCGCGGCTGTATTACCGCATCGTCGGCCCGCAGAACCACGACCTGGAAGCCGCCGAGGAAGCCTGGTCCTTCTTCCGCAACAAGCGCGCGCCGTGAGGTTGCCCGCGATCCACACCACTGGCGGCCACGTCGTTGCCGCCGTGGCGACCGTGCTGGTGTGCGCGGCCATGTACTTCATCCCGCAGCACTGGCGCCTCGCGTTGCCGGTGGAGCTGCCGCTGACGGCCGTGGATCGTACGGTGCCGTTCTGGCCGGCCACCGGCCTGATCTACTTCGGCGCCTTCGTGTTCCTGGTGGCCACGTTTCTCGCACTGCCCGGCCGCGGACAGGCCACGCGCTTCCTGTACGCGAGCCTGCTGGCGCAGGCGGTCGGCATGGCGTGCTTCCTGCTGTGGCCAACGCAGTACCCGCGCCACCTGTATCCGCTGCCCGCCTCGACCGGCGCGCTCGGCGCCGCGCTGGTGCACTACGTGCGCGCCACCGATGCGCCGGTGAACTGCCTGCCCAGCCTGCACGTCTCCACGGTCACCCTGTGCGCGCTGGCCTTGCGCGGCACGCGCTGGTCCGGTATCGCCCTGGTCGCCGCGCTGGTGTTCGCGGCCAGCACGCTCACCTTCAAGCAGCACTACTTCGTGGACGTGCTGGCCGGCGCGGCGCTGGGCTATCTGGCGTGGTGGATCTGCTTTGTGTGGCGGGGCTTCACGCTGCGCTGAAATATCAGTGCTTCGACAGCTCCGCGTCGATGGCCGCGAGCAGCCGCGGGTCATTGGCCGTGACATCGGGCGAGAAGCGCGCCACCACCTCGCCATTGCGGCCAACGAGGAATTTCTCGAAGTTCCACAGCACCTCATCCAGCCCGCCGCCATCGATGCCGTAACCTTTCAGGCGTTCGCGGAATGGTCCTTCGCCCGTGGCATGCGGCTGCGCATGCGTCAGCGCATCGTACAGGGGATGCCGGTCGGCGCCCTTCACCGAGATCTTCGAGAACATCGGGAAATGCACATCGTAGGTCAGCGAGCAGAAGGACTGGATCTCCGCATCCGTGCCCGGTTCCTGCCCCTTGAAATTGTTGGCGGGAAAACCCAGCACCTCCAGACCCTGCGCGTGCCTGGCCTCGTAGAGTTTTTCCAGTCCTTCGTACTGCGGCGTCAGGCCGCACTTGGAGGCCACGTTCACTATCAGCAATACGCTGCCGCGGTAGTCGCCGAGCGTGGTCGGCTCGCCGGTGATGCGCTTCAAGGGAATGTCGTAGACGCTGTTCATGACTGCCTCCTCGCGACCATTCAGCGGGACGGCGCGGATGCCTGTCCGCCCGCGGAATCCGTTGCAGCGGCCGGCGCCACCTGTGGCGGCGGCACCGGCGGTGTCGGGCTCTTGCCGGGCTCGGGCGGAGGCTTGTGGCAGCCCGCGAGCGCGGCCAGCAGCGCGGCGCAGGCGAACAGGGACGGTTTCATGCTTTGTCTCCGACATGGAAATGATGCAGCAACCGGTGCAGCACCGGCACGATGACCAGTGTCGCGCAGGCCACAAATACCAGCCCCGCGTACAGCGCGAACAATCCGGCGAACAGCTTGCCCGCGCTGGTCGCGAGCGTCGCGACCGGCCCCATGCCACCGAGCAGCATGGCGGTGTTGAGGAAGGCATCCAGCGCCGGCATGCGTTCCGTACCCATATAGCCCACCATGCCCAGCGCCAGGGAGAACACAATCAATCCACCAGCCACGCCCACATGGGCCGCCATCCGCCGATAGAAGACGCGGCGCGGCAGCAGTGGATGATTCTTTGTCTCGTACATCATGAACGAGGGACGGCTGGATTTGTTTGCGGCCATCCTAGCGCAAAAGTCGCCGGTACGGCCGATGCCGTGAGGGGCGCCGTCGGCCGGCTCCTACATCCATCATCCCCAACCGGCAATGCCGGCGTTGGCGGCATTGCCGCACGATGGCTTCCCGCCTGCGTGAAACATGGCCACCATCCGCATCGGCATCTCCGGCTGGCGCTACAAACCCTGGCGCGGCACTTTCTACCCTGCGGACCTGCCGCAGCATGCCGAGCTCGGGTATGCGGCAGGCAAGGTGCCGGTCATCGAGATCAACGGCTCGTTCTATTCCCTGCAGCGGCCATCGAGCTACGCCGGGTGGTACGCGGATACTCCGCGCAACTTTCTCTTCGCGGTCAAGGCGCCCCGCTACATCACCCATGTCCGCCGGCTGCGGGAGGTGGAGGCGCCTGTCGCCAATTTCCTGGCCTCCGGGCTGTTCAACCTGCGGGACAAGCTCGGCCCCATCCTGTGGCAGTTTCCCCCGGGCTTCAAATACGACCGTGAACGCATGGCGCGCTTCCTCGCGCTGCTGCCGCGCGACACGCGGGCCGCGCTGGCGCTGGCGCGCCGGCGCGACGCCTTCATGAAGGGACGCGCGCGCCTGGCCATCGACACCAGCAGGCAGATGCGCCATGCCATCGAGATCCGCCACCAGAGCTTCATGGACCCGGACTTCATCGACCTGCTGCGCGAACACGACGTGGCGCTGGTGATCGCCGAGACCGCGCGCAAGTGGCCGATGGCCCATGACATCACGGCCGATTTCCTCTACATGCGCCTGCACGGCGACCGGGAAATCTACAAGAGCGGCTATTCGAGCAGGTCGCTGGACCGCTGGGCGCGGCGCATCGCATGCTGGCATCGTGGCGCCGAGCCGCGGGACGCACAGAAGGTGTCCACGAAGAAGCCTCCGTCGAACAAGCCCAGGGACGTCTACTGCTTCTTCGACAACACCGACGTGAAGCTGCGCGCACCGTTCGATGCGCAGGCGCTCGCCCGCAAGCTCGGCGTGACGTGGAGACCGGCGGCGCAGCAAGAACGGCGCCGGCGCCGCTGAGGTTCTCCCGAGGTGCCATGGGCCGGATTGCGGGTTCGCTATTCTATTATTGTTATAGTATAAATATAACAATGCTGATCGCGATCGACGAACGTTCAACCGAGCCCCTGTTCCGCCAGATCGCCTCGCAGATCCGCCGCGCCATCGCCGGCGGCAAGGTGCAGGCCGGGCAGCGCCTGCCGGCCGCCAGGGAGCTGGCCGGCTCGCTCGACGTGAACCTGCACACGGTGCTGCGCGCATTTGGCGAATTGCGCGACGAAGGGCTGGTCGAGATGCGGCGCGGGCGCGGCGTCACCGTGCTCGGGCGGCGGCAGCAGGCGGACCTGCGGCAGAGCGCGCGGGTGCTGGCCAGCGAAGCCCGCCGGCAGGGGCTGTCGGGGGCGGAACTGCTGAGACTCGTGAAGGAATACCTGTGAACGGATCCGGTCACGCCGCGCGGCGCGCCTTGCTCGGCATCGTGCTGCCCGTCGTGGTCATCGTCGTGGCGCTGCTGCCGCTATGGCTGTTCCGCGGCAGATTGCCGCAGCCTCTGGCCACTCACTGGAACCTGCATGGCCAGCCCAATGGCGCCATGCCGGTGATGGGGCTGGTGATTCTCGTCACCGTGCTGGCCGGCACCGCGGCCGCCGGCATGAGTGTGTTCGCCTGGCGCCGCAACGCCGGCCGCAGGGAGATATCCGTAGCGCTGGCCGCCGCCGGCTTTCTCGGCGGACAGATCGCCGCGGTGAACTGGCTCACCGTCCTCGCCAATCTCGACGCGCCCGGCTGGCGCCAGGCCGGCCACCTCCATCTGCCCGGCGTACTGCTGACCGTGCTGGCTGGCGGCGCGCTGGCGGCGATTCTCGCGTGGCTGGGCCGTGGACTGGAAAACACCGCGCCGGCGATCACGGGCGGCATGCCAAGTGCAGGCCTCGCACCGGGCGCGCGGGCGGTATGGGTCGGCCGCGCGCGTGCCGGATGGGTCCTGTGGGCGGTGACGATCGGCAGTTTCGCCCTGGCCATCCTCACATCCTTTCGGGCGCCCGTCGCCGGCGTCATTCCCTGCATCGTGGGACTGGCATGCCTGGTCTTCACCTCCATCCGCGTGATCGCGGACCGCGCCGGCGTGCGCATCGCCTACGGCCCGTTCGGGTGGCCCGTGCAACGCGTGCAGCTGGCCGACATCCGGCAGGCCACGATGCTGCACGTGGAGCCCATGGCCTGGGGTGGCTGGGGCCATCGCGGCTCGCTGAAGATCATGAAGCGCGCCGCGATCGTAGTACGCGCCGGCGAAGGCCTGCGGCTGGAGCTGACGGGTGAGCGCACGCTGGTCATCACTGTCGACGGCGCCGAACAGGGCGCAGGCCTCATCAACGATCTGCTTGCCGCAGGCCGCTGAAGTCAGGGCGAGGGATTGGGATGCGCGCGATGCACCGCCTCGATGTCGCGGATCACTTCCTGGCCCAGCTGCAGCGTGGCGCTGGCAAGATTGTGCTGCAGCTGCTGCATCGTGGTTGCGCCGATGAGCAGGCTGGTCATGAAGCGCTGCCGCCGTGCGAACGCCAGCGCCATCTGCGCCATGTCCAGGCCGTGCCTGCGCGCGACCGCGGCATAGGCCGCGACCGCCTGCTCCGCGTATTCGCCGGTGTAGCGCGAGAAGCGTGACCAGCGGACGATGCGCGACTCCGGCGGCCGCGCGCCGCCCAGGAATTTTCCGCTCAGCACACCGAACGCCAGCGGTGAATAGGCCAGCAGTGCCACCTCCTCGCGGATCGCCATCTCCGCGAGCCCGATCTCGAACGTGCGGTTCAGCAGGTTGTAGGGATTCTGGATCGAGACGATGCGCGGCTGGCCCTGCCCTGCCGCCAGCTGCAGGAAGCGATGCACGCCCCAGGGCGTTTCGTTCGACACGCCCACGTGGCGGATCTTGCCGGCGCGGACCAGATCGCCGAGCGCGGCGAGCGTCTCCTCGATGGCCACGGCCTGCGCGCTGTTCACCTGTTCGGGATGCTCGTAACCCAGCCGGCCGAAGAAATTGGTCGGCCGGCTCGGCCAGTGCAGCTGGTAGATGTCGATGTAGTCCGTCTGCAGGCGCTGCAGGCTGGCATCCACCGCCGCGAAGATGTTCGCCCGGTCCAGCCGGTTGTCGCCGCCGCGCACCCAGCTCACGCCCAGCACCGCGCCGGGACCGGCCACCTTGGTAGCCAGCACGATCCTGTCACGCCGACCGCCCTTCTTCAGCCAGGTGCCGATGATGCGCTCGGTGGCGCCGTAGGTCTGGGCGCTTGGTGGCACGGAGTACATTTCGGCCGTATCGACCAGGTTCACGCCATGGTCGAGGGCGCAGTCGAGCTGCTCGTGCCCCTCGGCCTCGCTGTTCTGTTCGCCGAAAGTCATGGTGCCGAGGCCGATGACACTCACCTTGATGCCGGTGCGGCCCAATGAACGGTATTCCATCCCCTGCTCCCGAGGTAATTTCGCCGGCAACCGTCAGATTGGCCGCCGCCATTCGTCATGCTTGCAAAAAGGCGGACAGATTGCATGCAGAATTCCCGGCAGAAACAGTTCGACGAGCTCATTGCGCCACATCTGGAAACCCTGTTCCGGATGGCCTACCGGCTGGTGCGCAATGCCGCCGACGCCCAGGACCTGGTGCAGGACACCTGCGTCGCAGCCTGCGGCAGCTTCGAGGCCCTGGCCGCCGCCGACTCGCCGCTGAAATGGCTGCTGCGGGTCCAGCACAACCGCTTCATCGATGTGCACCGGCGGCGCGGCCGCTCACCGGTGGTGGCCGCGGAAGACACCGGGGATCTGGCGGGCCTCGCCAGTGACCTGCCCGATCCGGAGCAGGTGATGCAGCAGTTCCAGAGCGAGGCGCTGCTGGAACAGGCCTTCCTGCAGCTGGAAGAGATGCCGCGGACGCTGCTCAGCCTGCGCGCCGAAGGTTATGAACTGCCCGAGATCGAAGCCATCACCGGCGTGGACCGCAACGTATTGAGCGCCAGATTGCGCCGCGCCCGCCTGCGGCTGGCGCAACTCATCGCCGACATCAACCGCGAGGCGGGAAACATCCGCCACATCGGGAGCCGATCATGAATTGCCAGGATATTTCCCGCATCAGCGATACGGGCAGCTTCAGCAGCCTGAGCGATGCCGAGCGGCGCGCAGCCGAAGCACATGCCCGCTCCTGCCGTCACTGCGCGCCGATGTGGGCGGCGCACGCGCAGCTGGCCGTGTGGCGCATTCCGCCGATGCCGGCGGAACTCGAGACGCAGTGCCGGACACTTGCCGCGTTACCGGTACATGCGCGTGGCAGGCCTGCGCTGCGGAGGTTGGTCCTCATCGGCGGCGTGGTGGCGCTAGCCGCCGCAGCAGGAGTGTTGGCCCTGCATGAGGGCGACAAGCGGATGCCGGATCACTTGCGTGCGCCGCAGCCCGTGCTTGCGACCGCTCCGGCATCGGGCCCGGCTTCGCCACAGACACATGAAGCGGCGATCACTCCCGTCAGCAAACCGGCGGCCGTTCCCAAGGCACCCGCAGAGGCAGAATCGCCGCTGTCGGCGCCGCTGCCATTGCTCCCCGTGCCGGTTTACGACCGTGAACCACAGCAAAATAAACTGAATAAACTGGTGGATCTGGCCCTGGAGAAAGCCGCGGACCAGCACCCGGAACTCGTCGAAGGGCCGGATACTGATGGCACTTTTGCCGTAGGCGCCACCATCCGGGAGGACGGCACCCTGCTCGGCAGCGCAGTGAAACTCGCCACGCGTCGCGATAGCCGGGATGTCATGGCGGAAATCGAACAGACAGTGCCGAATGATGGCGTAATCCGCACTGGCAGAGCTCACCCGAAGCTTGTCCCGCTGCCAAACGGCCGCAAGTTGCGCGCGAATGTCGACTCGCTCTCCGTCGCCATCACTGCCAACGACTACGACATCACACGATCAGACGCCCGGGTGCTGCAGATACTGGGCGACAAGTACGCCGACCTGATGCAGCCGGCAGGCGGCAGCGAAATGAATCGCCTGACGGTGCTGCTGTCGGATGATGGTCACATACAGCGCGAAGAGACCGATCACTTCGATCCGCAGTCGCAGAATGGCAGAACCTTGATGAGAGGCGATCCCAACGATGTAGCCTTTCTCGCCCGGACCATTGCGGATCGGCTGCAGATCGATGTCTCGCAGATCGGCCTGATGGGTCTTGCAAACCTGGAGCAAGGTTCCCGGGTGCTGCTCCTCGATGACAATGGTCAGCTCCATCCCGACGACAGAAGGCGAATGCTGGTGGTCTATTACGCCTGGCAGCGCCGGGCGGGAGAAACCGGCCCGACCTTCGGACAAAAGGGCCCCAGCAACACGATCTCCATGGCGCCCGCCTTCGATAACGCCGCGGCTCTCCAGATCATCGAACGATTGATACCTGATGCCTTCACGCCCGGGGATCCCGCGGCAGGCGAGCCGACAGTGGTATTGACCGCCAAAGGCGAACTCATTCGCGCAGGACGCGTGGATTACAGAAAGGGCGGAGCCGCGGACACCATATTGCAGGAACAGCTGGTGCCGGGTGTCCGCACGAATTCATTCATGACCACCCGGCTCACGAACAGCCGGGGCGAAACCGCCGACGTGCAGTTCGCGTGGGCAATGCCTCCAGAAATGGCGAAGACCATGGACGAGGCCATCGCAAAGGCCAAGGCCGCGCATGTGGCGCAGGAACCCGCCTCAGGAGCCGAATAGAACCTGCCGTATTGATGCTGTCGTGGGAGGGCCCGCCCGGGAGATTTCCCCGCGTCGTTCGTCTAGCCTCCATAGGCAAGACGAACGCATGCAGAAATCCGCACAGAAGCAGTTCGACGAGCTGGTGGCGCCGCACCTGGACATCCTGTTCCGGATGGCCTACCGGCTGGTGCGCAACACCGCCGATGCCCAGGACCTGGTGCAGGAGACCTGCCTCACGGCCTGCGGGAGCCTCGCCGCGATTGCCGCGGCCGACTCGCCGCGGCGCTGGCTGCTGCGCGTCCAGCACAACCGCTTCATCGACACCAGCCGCCGCCGCGGACGTTCACCGGTCGTGGCCGCGGAGGAGATCGAGCAGATCGAAACGGTGGCCAGCGATCTGCCCGATCCCGAGCAGATGCTGCAGCAGTTCCAGAGCGAGGCGCTGCTGGAACGGGCCTTCCTGCAACTGGACAGCATGCAGCGCACGCTGCTTTCCCTGCGTGCCGAGGGTTACGAACTGCCCGAGATCGAAGCCATCACCGGCCTCGACAGGAACGTATTGAGCAACCGGCTGTATCGCGCCCGCCTGCGCATGACGCAACTGATGGCGGACATGAACTGCGAGACGAGCAGCCGCCAGATCGGGAGAAGAAAATGAACTGTCAGGATATTTCCCGCATCGCAAACACTGGCAGTTTCGACACACTGACGGCCGCGGAACGGCGTGCGGCCGAGGAGCATGCGCGCACCTGCCGTCACTGCCTGCCGACCTGGGCGGTGCACTCGCGGCTGGCTGAACTGCGGGTTCCGCCGACGCCGGCAGAGCTTCTGGCGTGGTCCCGAAAAGCGGTGGCGAGGCCAGCGTCAATCAGCGGCCGGCGCGCGCTGCGACGGCTGATTGTGATTGGCGGCATGGTGGCGCTGGCGGCCGCGGCGGCGATGCTGGCACTGCAACTGGGTGATGGCCGTGCGCGGGCACCAAGGCAATCCATACTTGCCGTTGCTCCGGCATCACGCCCTCCTCCATTGCCCACCGCGCAAGTATTGGCCGTGGCTCCCGCCGGCGAAGCAGCCGCCATGACCAAGGGACGGGAGGCACGCAAACCCCGGTCAGTGGCGCCGCTGCCGTTGCTTCCCATGCCGGTATACGACGGGGAAGCCCAGCAGGAAGCGCTGCTGGAACTGGCCCTCGAGAAAGCCGCGGATCAGCATCCGGAACTCGTCGAGGGACCGGATATCGATGACACCTTCGCCCTCGGTGCGACCATCAGGCAGGATGGCACCCTGCTGGGCAGCACGGTAAAACTCGCCACGCGCGCCGAACTGCGGGATGCCACGGCAGAAGTCCGGCGGGAAATGCCGGCGGATGGCGCAGGCGGTTCCGGCGGAGGCCGCTCGAAGCACAGCCTGCTGCAGGATGGCCGCATGCTGCGCGCGGACATCTCCTTCTGGGTCGCCATCGTTCCCAACAACTACGACATCACGCGATCGAACGTGCGGGTACTGCAGATACTCGGCGACAGGCATGCCGACCTGATGCTGCCAGCCACCGGGGGCGAGATGAATCGCCTGACAGTGCTGCTCTCCGATGACGGCCACGTGCAGCGCGAAAAGGTCGACCGGCTCGATCCGCAAACGCAGAGCGGCAAAACCCTGCTGGGCGGCGATTCGAACGACGTGGCCTTCCTCGCACAGGATATTGCCGACCGGCTGGAAGTCGACGTTTCGCAGATCGGCCTGATGGGCATCACGAACATGGAAAAAGGTTCCCGCGTTCTCATCATGGATGCAAACGGCGGGGTTCGTCCCGACGACAGGAGGCAAGTGCTCATCGTCTACTATGCCTGGCTGCGCAGGGCGGGAGAGGCCGGCCCGGCCTGGGGGCAGAACAGCAGTACCGCCGGCCGGTCGAGCCTGGACGAATCCGCGGCCCTCAGGATCGTCGAACAGATGATTCCGGACGCCTTCACGCTCAAGGATCCCGCGGCAGGAGAACCCACCGTCGTTCTCACCGCGAAGGGAGAAGTCATTCGCGCCGGACGCGTGAACTTCAGGAAAAACGGCGGCGGTGCCATGGACGCCATCCTGCAGCAGCAGCTGGTCCCGGGCGTGCGCACCAGTTCGTACTCGATGGTCAGGCTCCGGAACCACCTGGACGAAACCGCCGACGTGAACTTCGCATGGGAGGTCCCTGCGCATTAGGAGGATTCCTGCGGCATGCCGCGCCACTCGCCGCTGGCATTTCGCCCGCGGCGCGGGAGCATGAGGGCTCGAACCAGAGGAGCATGCCAATGGAAAACGCAGCGGATACCGTCAGGGCGCTGGAGCGCAGGTTCTGGGAATCACTGGCGCAACAGGATACCGAGGCCGCGCTGGAACTGCTGAGCGAGCCGGCGCTGATGACAAGCGGCCACGGCTCCATGCAGTTCGACCACGCCACCTACCGCAACATGCTGGAGAGCGGCGCAATGGTGCTCAACTCCTTCGAGCTGGGCCACATGAACGTGCTGATGCCGTCCGATTCCGCCGCCATCCTCACCTACGACGTGAAGCAGGTCGTCGCGAAGCGCGGCCAGCAGGGTGGCAACGAGCAACAGATGCACGACAGCTCCACCTGGCTGCGCATCGGCGGCCGCTGGAAGTGTGTGGCGCACACCGAAACGCCGGCGACACCGTCCGCGCCGCCCGCAAACTAGCCCGCCGGCTTGCGCACGAACACCTTCGCCTTCCAGCCGACGTAGGTGCCGTGGTTCTCCGCGGCGATCTCGTCGAGCTTGTCGCGCAGGCCTTCGAGATCCGTAACTTCCGGGTACATCACCTTGGTGGCCGTGATGATCCATTCGCCGGCGCCCTTGCCGCGCTCGACCTTG
>DATJXQ010000044.1:0-4080 GCA_035500015.1 Steroidobacteraceae bacterium | reverse complement strand
AGTGCTGCGCGGCCCGCAGGGCACGCAGTATGGCGCCAATGCGCTGGCCGGCCTCATCGTCGTGCGCGGCAATGAGCCCTCGCGCGAGGCCGCTTATTCGCTCGAAGCCACCGCCGCCAATTACGCCACCGGCTCGCTGGGTTTCACCGCCACCGGACCGCTGGCACCGCTGGACTCGGCCTGGCGCGTCTCCCTGGAGAAATACCGCAGCGATGGCTTCATGCACAATGCGTATCTGGATCGCGATGACACCAACAATCGCGACGAGCTGACCGCGCGCCTGAAGTGGCACGGCGAGCTCGGTCCCGGCACCGCGCTGGATTTCACCTACCTGCATGCCGACCTGGACAATGGCTACGACGCCTGGGCCATCGACAACTCGCGCACCACGCTGTCGGACAAGCCGGGCAAGGATTCGCAGCTGGCCAACGGCGCCTCGCTGAAGCTCACCAGCATGGCGGGGGCGGACCTGCTCACCGCCATCGGCAGCTACGCGGATTCGAACTCGCTGAACAGCTATGACAGCGACTGGGGCAATCCGGACAGCTGGGCGCCCTACACCTACGATTACTCCTACAGTTCGCGCCGCCATCGCCGCACGGGCAGCCTCGAGCTGCGGCTGGCCTCGCCGGCCGGGCCGCTGGAATGGCTGGCGGGAGCATATGCGCTGCGGCTGAACGAATCCGGCCATGATCTCGCACCCGGCCTGTACATCGATCCCTACGATGCGGACAACGACCTTGCAAGCGACGACCAGCTCGACCTGGGCTACCACGCCACCAACCTCGCGCTGTTCGGGCAGCTCGATGGCGCGCTTGCGCCGCAGTGGCGCTGGTCGGCCGGGCTGCGGCTGGAGCAGCGGCAGGCGAGCTATCACGATGCGGGCATCGTGGAAGGCGAGCCGCGCAGCACCGATCCTGCGCTGGACGCGCGCGACCGCATGCTGGGCGGACAGGCCTCCATCAGCCGCGAGCTCGGCGAGGGCGCAAGCGCCTACGTGTCGCTGTCGCGCGGCTACAAGGCCGGTGGCTTCAATCTGGGCGATATCCCCGCCGACCGGCGGCGCTTCGATCCCGAGTACTTGTGGAACCTGGAGAGCGGCGTGAAGACCAGGCTCGGCAGCCGCGGCTATGCCGATGTGTCGCTGTTCTACGAGCGGCGTCATGACCAGCAGGTGCGCACCGGCGTGCAGCTCACGCCCGGCGATCCCAACACCTACCAGTTCATCACCACCAACCTGCCACACGGCTACGGTGCTGGCCTGGAAGCGAGCCTGCAGTACCAGCTGACGCGTGGCCTGCAGCTGGGGGCCTCGCTGGGCCTGCTGCGCACGCGCACCGCGCCGGCCGCAGTCGAGGATGACGCCGGTGATCTCGTACCGGTGCCGCCGCGCGAGAACGCCCATGCGCCGCCCTACACGGCCGCGCTCAACGCCACCTGGCGTGGCGGCGGCTTCATGGCGCGCGTGGATCTCACCGCCATGGATTCGTTCTACTACGACGCGCCCACGGTGACCGATGAAAAATCCCATGCCTACGCGCTGGCGCACTTCAAGGCCGGTTACGAGCGCGAGCGCTGGAGCGTCTACGCCTGGGTCCGCAATGTCTTCGACAAGGACTACACCGTGCGTGGCTTCTACTTCGCGAACGAACCGCCGGACTGGCCGAACAAGCTGTACACACAGCAGGGCGATCCGCGCCAGTTCGGCCTGACCGCCACGGCGAATTTCTGAGCCGCCGATGGCAAACCTGCTGCCACAGCTGTGGGAGGGACTGAAGGCCACCGGCGCCTGGGACTGGATCGCCGATGTCACCGGCCTCATCTACGTGGTGCTGGTGATGCGGCAGCGGCGCGCGGGCTGGGTGTTCGGCGGCGTCAGTTCGCTGATCCTCGCGGTGCTGGCGTGGCGCGCGCGCCTGCCGATGCAGGCGCTGCTGCAGCTCTCCTACGTGGTGGCCTCGGTCTATGGCTGGTGGCGGTGGTCTGCCGCCGGGGGCCAGCGGCCGATCGCCGTGTGGCACTGGCGCGGGCACCTCGTGGCGCTCGCCGGCTGCCTGCTGCTGAGCCTGCCGCTGAAGCACTGGTTCGCGCACATGTCCGCCTTTCCCTTCATCGATTCGCTGGTGTTCTGCGCGGGCATGTTCGCCACCTGGCTGCTGGCGCGCATGTACCTGGAGAACTGGGTGTACTGGATCGTCATCGACGCGGTATCCATCTACCTGTTCGTCGCGCAGGGTCTGGTGGCGATTGCCGCGCTGTTCGTGCTGTACCTGGGCATTGCGGCCGTGGGTTTCCATGACTGGTGGAAGACCTGGCGCCGGCGCGCCGCATGATTCCGGCCGAAGCGCTGGCGCTGATACCGGGCTGCGAGGACGGGCGCCCGCCGTTGTCGATCGCGCCGCTGCCTGGCGGCCGCGCCTGCAACCAGGTGCTGCGCGTGGATACGGCGCAGGGGCGCTTCGTGTGGCGCCGGCGCCTGGATCCCGTCGACCGGCCCGGTTCGCGGGCGGCGGACGAATGGCGCGCGCAGCGCCTGGCCGCGGCGGCCGGTCTCGCGCCGGCCATCCTCGCCGCGCATCCGCGTGGGCACTGGCTGCTGATGGAATTCATCGATGCGCCGATGTGGACCGCCGAACAGCTGCATAGCGAAACGGGTGCATTGCGCCTTGGCCGGCAGCTGGGCCGGCTGCATGAGCTGCAGGTGCCGGCGGGGATGTCCGCGGTGGACCCCACGGCGGTGGCCGCCGACTATCTCGCGCGCCTCATGGCAGTGGCCGCGGCGGAAGCCGCGGAGCTGGCGCCATTGCGGGATCGCGTGGCGATGCTGGATGCGCGGATTGCCGCCGCCGGCACCGCGCCCGTGCTCAACCACGGCGACCTGATGGCCAGCAACATGCTGGGCGCGGCCCCGCGGCTGGTCGACTGGGAATACGCGCAGCTGGCCGGGCCGGGCTGGGACCTGGCCTGCCTCCTTACTTATTATCCGGGCATGGCCCGCTTCCTGCCGCAGCTGCTGGCTGGCAGCGGCCTGACCGGGGCCGTCATCGCCAGCCTGGAATGGCAGCGCGAGCGCTTCGAGCTGCTCAATCGCCTGTGGGAGCGGCTCGCTGCGCGCGGTGCTGGATAAACCGCCGCCCGCGCAGGCAAAATGCCGGGCTGGCACCGCTGAGGCTTCCGGCCCCCCATGGCATTGATCAAGGTCACCGACCGCGACGGCATCGAGCATGACGTCGAGGGCAACACCAAGTTCACGTTGATGGAAAACCTGCGCGACCTGGAATACGGCGTCGCCGCGGTCTGCGGCGGCATGTGTGCCTGCGCCACCTGCCACGTGTACGTCGATCCGGAATGGCTGGCCAGACTGCCGCCGCAACAGTCCGACGAGAAGGACCTGGTGTCCGATCTTTCCACCTATCGGCCCAATTCGCGCCTGTCCTGCCAGATCCGCTTCACCGAGGACCTGGCGGGGCTGAAGGTGCGCATCGCCGACGACGAGTGAGCCCATGAAGCAGCCCGTCATCCGGCCCGGCAAGGTGCTGATCTGCGGCTCCATGGCCTTCGACACCATCATGGTGTTCCAGGACCGCTTCCGGAACCACATCCTGGCCGACAAGCTGCACATGCTGAACGTGTCGTTCCTGGTGATGCAGATGCGGCGCGAATTCGGCGGCTGCGCCGGCAACATCGCCTACAACCTGAAGCTGCTCGGCGATACCGGCCACGTCATGGCCACGGTGGGCCATGATTTCTCCACCTACGCCGATTGGCTCGACCGGCAGGCAATTCCGCGCGAATACCTGCGCGAGGTCGCGGAGGAGCATACCGGTCAGGCCTTCATCACCACCGACCTGGACAACAACCAGATCACGGCCTTCCATCCGGGCGCCATGGGTCACTCGCACCTGAACCGCGTGGCCGATGTGCAGGACGTCGCGCTCGGCATCGTGGCGCCCGATGGCCGCGAGGGCATGGTGCGGCACGCGGCGGGTTTCGCCGCCGCGGCCGTGCCCTTCATCTTCGACCCGGGCCAGGGGCTGCCCATGTTCGGCGGCGAGGACCTCAAGGCCTTCATCGAGCAGG
>DATJXQ010000043.1:0-28731 GCA_035500015.1 Steroidobacteraceae bacterium | reverse complement strand
TGCGCAGGGGAGTGTTCCTCCGAGCGACGGCGATTACCACATTTCCGCGGCCGTGCTGACGGGTTGTCCGCAGGCTCTAATCGATGCAATGACACCGCCATGCACAGGTTCCAATCCGAACCCTGCGCCATTCTGGTTCGTGTCGGCCGACAACAACGCCGGCGGCAGCTACGCGCTCGTAAATGGCTGGAGCGAAGCAAATGCGAGTGTGCCAGTTCCAGATACGGGCGGCTGGAACAAGGTCGAAATATTCTGGCATCGCAGCAGTGGAAACGATGGCCGCTTCTGGATGGCGGTAAACGGAACACAACTCGTCAATCATATCGGAGCGAACATGGGGGCGGCGTCCATGTCGATCAATCGCATCATGCCTTCGATGCTTACCTCCAACGGAATTTTTCCGATGTACCAGTGGATAGATGATTTCCAAATATGGGATGGTGGATTTCCGCTCTCCTGTACCCCGGCTCCCGGGTCATATTGCGATCCGCCGTATGCCTCCCACTGAGACTCGGATCACCCAAGGAGAAATTCATGGACAGAAAATTATTCCTCCGGTTGGTGGCGGCCGCGATACTCCTGATCATTCACGCGCCATTCGCTCACGCCCAGTCTGGAACCCTGATATTTACGTCGGGGTTCGAATCCTCTACGACCATAAGCGCTCCGCAGGATTGCTGGTCCACACCTTCGGTCGGATGCTGGGCAGTGCTCAGCGGGACGGACAACACTACGGGCTATTCCTGGGGCGCACCTCTGTGGGGTTCTCAATATACCTATGGCGGCGGAAGCGTGGCATTGCTGATTGCCGATGTGCCCGGTGCAACACCGGCGGAAATCGGCGACTATCTCTCTGATCGAATCGTTACCACGCGCCGGCATAATGGAGATTGGAACAATCAGGCGTTCTACAGCGAGAATTCTTCAGCAAAGAATGGCCAGAATCCCAAGGAATACTCGGTAACGCAGGAGGAGGTAAACTTCTTTCCCATGTCGGAACCGGGCGATCTGTACATGAGTTACTGGATAAGATTCCAGCCAGGAATGATTGAGAACATGCTGGGTCTCGATACTTCGCAAGTGGGCGCTACCACTAATGGCGGAACATGGCGAAGTTTCTTTGCCTTCAAGACCGGAACCAATGCCAGCGCCGGTTCTGCGCCACTGGACAATGGAGATTACCGTGTCGAGGCCTATGTGCTGACTGGTTGCAGTTATGACCAGATTACCGCGCAGATCCCGCCATGTACTGGTTCGAATCCCAACCCTGCGCCTTTCTGGATGGTTAATGGAGACAACGTTGCTGGCGGTAGCTATGCACTTGTGAACAATTGGTCAGAGCTGAACTCGGCGATTCCCGTGCCTGATGACGGAAGTTGGAACAAGTTTGAGGTGTTCTGGCATCGCAGTTCCGGCAGCGATGGTCGATTTTGGATGGCAATCAACGGTGCACAGCTCGTCAATCACATTGGCCCCAATATGGGCCAAGCATCCATGTCAATTAATCGCATCATGCCTGAGCTTTTGTATACAGGGGGACACTATCCGATCTATCAATGGATCGATGACATTCAGATATGGGATGGGGGATTCCCACCATCCACCTGTACTCCAGGAGTGGAGTACTGGTGTGATCCACCATACGCTTCGCATTAGGAGGTGCTCCGGCATCCTCCTCGCTTCCCGATAGCGAATTTCCGTAAGACGCACGGTGCGGCGCTGTAGGAGAAACACTGACGGCGCGACGGGAGTTGCAGGTGAAGATGGCGAAAAATCCGCTACGCATCAGGTGAACACCCGAGATCGGCGCGCGCTCACCCCGCGAAACTGGCCATAATCGCGCCCGGTGTCAGTCAAACCCTGATTTTTTTCCGGGGGGTGCTCATGCAGGGTTTCCTTGATCTCGCCGCGTTGCAACTGCATGCCGCGGGAGATCACAACGTGCCGTGGATCGATGACCCTGCAGGAGAGGGCATGAGCGTCGAGGATGAGTGTCTCGATGATTACCGCAAGGCCTTGCACCGCCATCTGCGCGGCGCCGACGACGCGGCGCTGGGCAGCGCGGCGGAGATCGGGCGCCGGGCCATGGGCGCCGGGCTCGGCCTGCTGGACATGGTGTCGCTGCATCACCGCGCCGCCACCGGCATGGTGCAGGGACCGGCGGCGGAACAGGCGGCGCACGGTTTCCTGCTCGCCGGCCTCGCGCCGTTCGAGGATGCCTTTGGCGCGCAGGACGAGGCCAACGCCGCGCTGCGCCGTTTCAATGAAATGCTCGAAGCCGAGGTGGGCCGCATCGCGCATGGCCTGCACCAGGCCGGCAGCATCCTTGCCACGGCGACGCTGGAGCTCGACATGGCCGCGCGCAAACTGCTGCCCAGCGGGCCGCAGCGCCTGGCCGGCGTGCGGCGCTTCCTCGACGAGACCGGCGAGCACCTGCGGCAGCTGTCGCATGAGCTGCGGCCCTCGATACTCGATGATCTCGGCCTGCGCCCGGCGCTCGAGTTCCTCGCGCAGGGCTTCGAGCGGCGCAGCGGCCTGAAGGTGACGGTCAGCGGACAGCTGCGCGACCGCCTGCCCGTGCCGGCGGAGATCGCGATCTACCGCATCGCGCACGAAGCGCTGCACAACACGGTGCGCCACGGCGGGGATGCGCCGTCGGTGCGCATCCTGCTGGAACAGCAGGGGCAGGAGTGCCGCTGCATCATCAGCGATGACGGCCCGGGTTTCGATGTGCGCGCGGTGCTGGCCCGCGGCGGCCGGCGCGGGCTCGGCCTGCTCGGCATGCGCGAACGCGCCAGCGCCGTCGGCGGCAGCTGCAGCATCCGTTCCAGGGCCGGCCACGGCACCACCATCGAGACGGCAGTGCCGCTGCAGTCCGCGGTGGCGGTGGGATAGGCGGCGCGATGCGTATCGTCATCGTTGATGACCATCTGATCCTGCTGCAGGGCATCCGCAAGCTGCTGGAGGCGGAGCCGGGCTTCCAGGTGGTGGGCGAGGCCTGCGACGGCGTGGAGGGCGTGGAGCTGATCAAGCGCTTCAAGCCCGACATCGCCATCACCGACATCACGCTGCCGGGCATGAACGGCCTGGACATCGCCCGCTCGGTGGCCAATGTCTCGCCGCGCACGCGCGTCATCCTGCTGACCATGCACAAGGAAAGCCCGTACGTGATCGAGGCGCTGAATACCGGCGTGCACGGCTACGTGATCAAGACCGAGGCCGGGGCCGACCTGCTGCGCGCCATCAAGGAGGCGGCGCGCGGACGCATGTACTTCAGCCCCGGCATCTCGCAGATCGTGGTGGACGCCTACCGCAACAAGGACACCCTCGAGGCCGATCCGCTGACCGCGCGCGAGCGCGAGGTGCTGCAGCTGATCGCCGAGGGCCACAAGACCAAGCAGGTGGCGGCGAGCCTGGGCATCAGCCTGAAGACGGCCGAATCGCACCGCACGCACCTGATGAAGAAGCTGGACATCCACGACACCGCGGGACTGGTGCGTTATGCCGTGCGGCGCGGGCTGATCCATCCCTGAGGCGGGGCTCATGCGTGGCGCCGCGTGCGCCCCGGTGTTTTTCACGGCGGTCTTGCGGTAATCACCGGATTGCGGCGCGCGGCCCGAGCAAGCAGTTTAGGAGCCAGGAGAATTCCGGGAAATCAAGGCAATGCCCACGGTGGAATCGCGCAATTCCGGAGCACAGCTGCTGCGGCTGCTGGCCTTCAGGCACCTGCCCGCGCCGGAACCGGCCGCGCAGGCGCGCGCGCCATCGCTGCTGCGCGATTGCCTGATGGAGTTACTCGACGGCACGCCGGGCCTGGTGATGCTGTCGAACATCCGCGGCAGGCTGCTCTACATGAACGGCGCGGGCCGCCGCCTGCTGGGCATCGACCGCGAAGCGGAGCTGGTCGCGCGCAAGGCCTTCGATGTCTATTCCTCGGAATCGCGCGCGCGGCTGCTCACTGAGGCGATTCCCGCCTGCCTGCAGGGCGGCAGCTGGCGCGGCGAGATGACGCTGGTCGACAGGACGCGCGTGGAACTGCCGGTCTCGCAGCTGCTGCGGGCGCATCATGTGCGGGCCCCCGGGACCGGCGAGCTCACGCTGCTTTCCAGCATCGCCTGGGACATCCGCGAGATGAAGCAGGTCGAGCAGCAGCTGCGCCACCAGGCCACCCACGACGCGCTCACCGGCTTGCCCAACCGCGCCATGCTCATGGAGCGCCTGGAGCGCGCGCTGCACGCGGCCGAATGGGCGCAGGCGCCGCTGGCGGTGATGTTCCTGGACCTGGATGGTTTCAAGCAGCTCAACGACAGCCGCGGCCACGAACGCGCCAACCTGCTGTTGCGCGCGCTCGCGCAGCGCCTGCGCGGCCACGTGCGGGCGCAGGACCTGGTCGCGCGCTACGGCGGCGACGAGTTCGTGCTGGTGTTCACCGAACTGGCCACGGCCGACGACACCGCACGGCTCGTGCAGCAGGTGCAGGAAGCCCTGCGGGAGCCCTTCGTCATCGAGCAGGAATCCGTGCAGCTCACGGCCAGCATCGGCGTGGCGGTCCATCCGCGCGATGGACGCGACGCCGGCGCGCTGCTGCAACATGCCGACAGCGACATGTACCGGCAGAAGGGGCGGATGCAGATCGCCTCCTGAGGAATTCAAGGATAGCCGGCCGGAACTCCCTGACGGCCGGTGCAGCGTGCTGCCGTTTCCTACCTTCCGAACCCAGCACGTGATCTTCGGCCGGCAACTGACATTGCCGGCCGTTTCTTCCTCAGGCTCCGACTCCCGGTATGCGAAGGCGGTGGAGAAGCGCCGCCGATTTGTTTACCCTGCGGGCGGGCACTCGAACGAACAGAGGGGGGTGCATGAGGTTCTCGCCGAAGTCGCTGCAGCTGGCGTCAGGCCTGCTGGCATTGGTCCTGTGCGCCGGCGCGCAGGCTGCTTCCACCGATGCCGCGCGCCTGGCGGCGCTGCGGGCACGCGTGCAGGCGATCGCCCAGGACACCACGTACGTGGAGTCCATCACCAGGATCCAGAAGCTGGGTCGCGCCTTTGGTTATTACACCGACAAGGGCTACTTCGGCGAGGCGGCCGACCTGTTCACGGACAATGGCACCTTCCAGTGGGGCGTGGACGGCGTCTACAAGGGCAAGGCGCGCATCAAGGAGCTGCTCACCCGCCATGGCGGCGGCAGCATGAAGGAAGGGCCAGGCCTGCCTTTCGGCCGCCTGAACCTGCGCATGCAGCTGCAGCCCGTGGTCACCGTGGCGGCCGACGGCAGGAGCGCGCACGCGCGCTGGCGCGAATGGGGCCTGCTCGGCCAGTACAAGGAGCAAGCCACCTGGGGCGATGCCATCGTCGAGGACGACTACGTGAACGAGCACGGCGTGTGGATGATCGCCGCGCGGCGCTACTACCTGAATTTCGAGGCGCCTTACCAGGGCGGCTGGGCGGCGCTGCAACCGGTGACCGGCGACTGGCGCAGCCAGGTCGCGCGGGATTTCCCGCCCGATGCGCCGGCTCCGAAAACGTACCAGCCGTTTCCGGCCGTGTTCGTGCCGCCGTACCACTATGCCGATGGCAACCTGCGTTCCATCCAGAGCCGGCCGCCGGTGGATTTCCCGAAACGGCCCGACGATGCGCTGGGCAGGCTCGAGGCGCTGGCCGACGCGAAGGAGCTGGCGCTGGGCCGCGCCGAATCGGCGCGCGCCATCGAGAACCTGCAGGCCATGTACGGGTACTACATCGACAAGGGACAGTGGCGGCAGGCAGCTGGGCTGTTCGCGCACGATGGCAGCTGGGAATTCGGCCAAAGTGGCGTGTACATCGGCAACGACCACATCGAGAAGGCGCTGGGCCTCACCGGGCCGCCGGGCCTGGAACCCGGCCAGCTGAACAATTACGTGATGGCGCAGCCCATCATCAATATTTCCGCCGACAACCGCACGGCCAAGGCGCGCTGGCGCAGCGACGTGCTGCTGGCGCGCGACGGCAAGGGCCGCTGGGGCGGCGGGGTCTACGAAAACGAATACGTGAACGACAACGGCACGTGGAAGTTCAGCAAGCTGCACTACTACGTGACGTTCTGGGGCGACTACGACGCGGGCTGGGCCGCCAAGCCCATCCCGATGGATCCGCCCAGCAGCGTGGTGCCGCCGGACCAGCCGCCAACCGTGGTGTACCAGTCGTTCCCCAAGCTGCAGGTGGTTCCGTATCACTACAACAATCCCGGCACCGGCAAGCCGTGGGCGGGGGAGTAAGGCCATGCTGAACCGCAGCATCATTATCATGGCGCTGGCCGCATTGTGCGCGCCGGTCGTGCAGGCCGCGCCGTCGAAGGCGGATCTCGCGGCCATCGGGAAGCAGCTGAATTCGCTGGGGGACCGCATCACGCGGCTGCAGGATCTCACCGACGTGGAGATCGTGCAGGACGCCTATGGCTACTACGTGGACAAGGGGCAGTGGCGCTCCATCTCGGACCTGTTCGCGGACGATGCCACGCTGGAGATCGGCGGCAAGGGCGTGTTCCTCGGCAAGTCGCGCGTGTTCGACTACATGAACATCGGCATGGGCGGCGGCAGGCAGATTGGCCCGAAGGATGGCTCGCTGATCGACCACCAGCAGTTCCAGTGCTTGCCGGACATCATGCCGGATGGCGTCACCGCCAAGGCGCGCTGCATTGCCTTCGTGATGAGCTCGGGCGGCTGGGGCCACAACTACTACGAGGACACGTACGTGAAGGAAAATGGCGTGTGGAAGATCAAGAAACTGCACGGCCCGTTCAACATGTACGCGGGCTACAAGGTGGGCTGGGAGGACAATGTCACCGTGAACACCTATCCGGAGAAGTTCCAGCCGTATCCGGATCTGCCGCCCACCGTCATCTATCTCACGTATCCGAGCTACTACGTCGAGCCCTACCATTATCCGAACCCGGTGACCGGCAAGCCCATGCCGCCGCACAGCCCGCGCGCTGGCGGCCTGGCGTTCGGCAAGTAGCCGGCCGCCGATCTGCAAGCTGCGCGTGGCGCGGCGGCTCAGCCCAGCGTGAACGCGCCGGCCTCGTCGTCGTACAGGAAGGCCTCGGCGTAGCGCCCCAGAGTGACGATGGCGCGCAGCGTCTGCTGCGCGGCCTCGGGGGCCATGTAGTCCTCCAGCTCGTCCAGGAAGCGGCTTTTCGGCGCGCGGTGGCTGGCGCGTTCCTCGAGCACGCGGCGGATGTGCGCGGCCAGCGCCACGTAATTGACCAGGTGCTTGCCGAACAGCGCCTTGCGTTCCTCGACGTCCGCGCCGGCGAAGGTGAGCCCGGCCTCGCTGAGGCGGATGTCGCCGCCTTCCACCTCGGCCAGGCGCAGCAGCTGCAGCAGCTCGGCGGCCGGGAACAGCTCGTCGATCTCCAGCTGCAGCGTGCGCGCGATCTCCGGCAGGTCGGCGCGTCCGAGGAAGGGCGGCCCGGCCACTGCCTCGATGAGGCCGGCCAGCACGGTGGTGGATACCTGCGGCAGCACGGTGCCGATGCCGGTGCCGGGAAAGCGCTCCGGGCGCAGCGCGACGGCGGGCGCGGCGCGCGCCGTCATCTCCACATAGATGCGTTCGACGAACTCGCGGAATTGCGGATCGAGCCGGTTGCGCGGCCGCGGCAGCGTCACCGGCACGCTGGTCAGGATGCGTCCCGGGTTGCTGCCGAACACGCAGATGCGGTCGCACATCTGCACGGCTTCCTCGATGTTGTGCGTCACCAGGATGGCCGCGCCGATGGCCAGCCGTCCCTCGCCCCACAGCTCGAGGAAATCGGTGCGCAGCGTCTCGGCGGTCAGCACGTCCAGCGCCGAGAAGGGCTCGTCCATCAGCAGGATGCGCGGCTGCACCACCAGTGCCCGCGCCACGCCCACGCGCTGGCGCATGCCGCCGGACAGTTCGCGCGGATAGGCCGCCTCGAAGCCGGCGAGGCCGATCAGCTCGATGGCGGCATCGGCGCGGCGCTGGATTTCCTCGCGCGGCAGGTGCTGCGCCTCCAGGCCCAGGATGACGTTCTCGTACACTGTCAGCCACGGGAACAGCGCGAAGCTCTGGAACACCATGGCGATGCCGCGCGCCGCGCCGGTGACCGGCTCGCCGGCGAAGCGCACCGTGCCGCCGGTGGGCCGCGACAGCCCGGAGATGATCCGCAGCAGCGTGGATTTGCCGGAGCCGGAGCGCCCCAGCAGGCCGACGATCTCGCCCGGGTTGATGGTGAGGTTCACATCGTCGAGCACCAGCAGCTGCCCGGCCTCGCCCCTGGCGAAAGTCTTGCGGACACCGGCGACCTCGAGCAGCGGCGCGGTGGTGGCGATGGATGGCGTATTCATGGTGATGCGGATTTCACATGCTGTACTTGCGTTCGGCCAGCCCATAGAGGGGCCGCCACACGGTGCGGTTGATCGCGATCACGAACAGCGACATCACCGCGATGCCCAGCACCACGCGGTGGAAGTCCCCGCTGCCGGTGGCCGTGGCGATGTAGGAGCCCAGCCCTACCGCTTCGGCGCGCTGGTTGCCCCAGGTGGCCAGCTCCGCCACGATGCTCGCGTTCCACGAGCCGCCGGACGCGGTGAGCGCGCCGGTGACATAGAACGGGAATACCGCGGGCATCGCCACGCGCGCCCACCACAACCAGCCGCGCACGCCCAGGTTGCGCGACACCAGGCGCATCTCCGCGGGAATGGTGCTGGCTCCGGCGATCACGTTGAACAGGATGTACCACTGCGTGCCCAGGATCATCAGCGGGCTGAGCCAGATGTCCGGATTCAGCCGCCAGCGCACGATGCTGAACACCACGACGGGGAACAGCAGGTTGGCCGGGAATGCGGCCAGGAACTGCGCCAGCGGCTGCACCACGCGCGCCAGCCGCGGCCGGATGCCGATCAGCACGCCCACCGGCACCCACACCAGGCTGGCCAGCGCGATGAGCACTGCGACGCGCAGGCAGGTGATGGCGCCGAGCCCGAACACCCGCAGCACGTCAGCGAAGCGGATTTCCGGGGCGAGGAAGCGCACGACTTCCACGGCGCCGGCCGCGGCCAGCAGCGTCACGCCGCTGGCGGCGATGCGGTCGATGCGGCCGGAATATTGCTGCACGTCCGCGGCCATCGCCAGCGGCCGGCGCGGCGCCAGCGCGGTCAGCGAACGCGCCCAGCGGCGCAGTTCGCGCCACAGGCGGTTCATCAGCACCGAGCGCGTCAGCGCGTCCAGCACCCAGGAACGCGGCGGCCGCGCGCTGCCTTCCTGCTCGAAGCGGAAGCGGTCGGCCCAGGCGATCATCGGGCGGAACAGCAGCTGGTCGTACAGCAGGATCACCGCGAACATGGTGGCGATGGCCCAGCCGATGGCATGCATGTCGCGCGCCGCGACGGCCGCGGCGATGTAGGAGCCGACGCCGGGCAGCGCGACACTGGTCCTGCCGACGCTGATGGCCTCGGCCGCCACCACGAAGAACCAGCCGCCGGACATGGACATCATCATGTTCCACACCATCGGCGGCACGGCGAAGGGCACTTCCAGCCGCCAGAAGCGCGCCCACGGCGACAGCCCGAAGCCGCGCGCGGCCTCATTGAGTTCGCGCGGCACGGTGCGCAGCGACTGGTAGAAGCTGAACGCCATGTTCCAGGCCTGGCTGGTGAAGATGGCGAAGACCGCGGCCAGTTCCGCGCCGAGCACCCGCCCCGGCGCCAGCGACAGGAAGAACAGCACCGTCACCGAGATGAAGCCCAGGATGGGCACCGACTGCAGGATGTCCAGCAGCGGCAGCAGGATGCGCGCGGCGCGTTCGCTCTTGGCCGCCCAGGTAGCGTAGGTGAGCGTGAACGCCAGCGACAGCAGCAGCGCGCACAACATGCGCAGCGTGGTGCGCGCGGCATAGCCCGGCAGCGCATGCGGATCGAGCGAGATCGGTTCCTGCTGCAGGGCGGTGAGGCTTCCCAGCACGCCGCGACTGCCGTCGGCCAGCAGCGCCAGCGCGCCGATGACCAGCGCGATGGCGACGACGTCCGCGATGGACGGCGCGGAACGGCCGGCGGCGGGGAACCCGGTGATGGCCTTGCTCATGTCCCGACCCTCGAGTTCCCGGCGCGCCCGGCAAGTCGGGCGCGCGTATGGTAGTTGCGAGAGTACGCGGTGACGTGAAGAATGCGAAAGGTGGCGGCCGCTTCAGCCGCTCCGGCTCGCCAGAAATGCCGTCATGCCATCCAATGGCAGCGGCTTGCTGATCAGGTAGCCCTGGATCTGGTCGCATCCCAGCAGGCGCAGGATCTTGGCCTGTTCCTCGGTTTCGACGCCTTCGGCCACGGATTCCAGCTTCAGCGAGCGCGCCAGCGAAATCACCGTGGTGACCAGCGTGACCACGCTCGGATCATCGAGCATCGCAGCCACGAACGAGCGATCGATCTTCAGCACGGAAACCGGCAGCTTCGCCAGGTAGGCGAGCGAGGAATAACCGGTGCCGAAGTCATCCAGCGCGATGCCGACACCCAGATCGCGCGCCGCCGCCAGCTTCTGCAGGTTGTCGGTGACATCGGCCATCAGCACGGACTCGGTGACCTCGATGTCGAGGCCATCCTTGTCGTCCGCGGCGCGCACCGCCTCGCCGACAACGGCGACGAAATCCTCCCGCCGCAGCTGCACCGCCGACACGTTCACGGCCACGCGCGGCGCGGCCAGGCCGAGCCGCGTCCAGCGATTGCGGTCGAGGCTGGCCTGGCGCAGTGCCCATGCTCCGACGTCCACGATCATGCCGGTCTCTTCCAGCAGCGGCACGAATGCGCCGGGCGGTATCAGTCCATGCTCCGGCCGGCGCCAGCGCAGCAGCGCCTCCAGTCCGTGCACACGGCGCCGCGCCAGGTCGACCTTGGGCTGGTAGTGCAGCTCGTACTCGCCGTTCTCGAGCGCGCGGCGCAGGTCGCGTTCGAGCGCCAGGCGCTCGGCCATCCGTTCGCTCAGTTGGCGCGCGTAGAGGCTGATGTTGCGTCCGGCCTGCTTGGCGTTGCGGAGCGCCGCCACGGCATTCGTCAGCAGCGCCTCCGCGGTGGTGCCATCTGCCGGGTACAGCGCCACGCCGGCCTTGGCGCCGAGCTCGATATCCCGCCCGTCGACGCGGAAGGGCGCGCCCAGCCAGCGGTGCCGCAGATCCTCCACCAGGCGGCCGATGCCGGTTCCCTGTGTGGCGCCGGTGAGGATGGCCGCGAACTGGTCCGATCCAAGGTGCCCCACGACCTCGGGTCCACCCGCGGCCGCTGCGAAACGCGCGGCCGCCTGGCGCAGTATTTCATCACCCGAGGCGCGGCCCAGGGTGTTGTTGAGGGCCTCGATGTTCTCGGGATCGGTGACCACGACCGCAAGGCCGGACTGCGTGTGCGCGGCCATGTCCACGTACCGGGAAAGCCGCTGTTCGAACTCGCGGCGGTTGGCGAGGCCGGTCAGCGGATCGAAGCAGGCGAGATAGTTCAGCCGCTCGGCCTTGCCGATGTGGTCCAGTGCGAAGGAAACGTCATCCGCCAGTTCCACCAGCAGCCGCAGTTCCTCGTCGTCGAAATAGCCGGTGGTATCGGACAGCAGCACGAAGCAGCCGGCAGGGCGGCCCGCGATCGCCAGCGGCAGCGCCACCAGCGAGCGGCAGCCGCGCTGCAGATACTGCGGGCCGTAGATGACCGGCACATCCTTGCCCGACAGGTCGTTGCAGATCCGCGGCTGGCCGGAGATCATCGCGTCGGCGACCACGCTGATGGCGGCATGCTCCGCGTCGATGCGGACGCGCACGGTTTCCAGCAGGTCCTCGACCACTCCCGCCAGCGCCAGCGGGCGCAGCTCATCGCCGGGCGCCTCCACCAGTCCGCACCAGGCGCCGCGGAATCCGCCTTCCTGCACCGCCAGCCGGCAGCTGTCCAGCAGCAGCGCGTTGCGGTCCGTGGCGCGCACGATGAGGGAGCTGATGCCGCTGAGCACGCGATGCGTGCGGTTGAGCCGCACGATGCGCAACTCGGCCAGCTTGCGGTCGGTGATGTCGCGGGTGACGCCCACGGTGCGCAGCACGCCGCCGTGCCCATCCAGCACGGGAAAGAGGCGCGTGTTCACCCAGCGCACCGCGCCGTCCGGTCGCAGGATGCGGAACTCGAAGCGGCCCTCGGCGGGATAGGCCTGCATGACCTTCGCCACTTCGCTGCCGATGCGTTCGCGGTCCTCCGGATGCACCGTCTCCATCCAGCCGCGCTCGCGGCTGAGCACTGTCGTGGCAGGCCGGCCCCATACGCGCTCGTATCCGGGGCTGACGTAGGAAGTTTCACGGAGGTCCGGGCCGGCGACGAAGAACACGTCCTGGATGTTCTCGGCCAGCTCGCGGAAGCGCTCCTCGCTGACGCGCAGCTGCTCGATGGCGCGGGCGCGTTCCTCCATTTCCATCATCAGCTCGGTGGCCTGTTCCTGCACTTCGCGATACAGGCTGCCGTTCTCGTAGATGCGGCCGAGCTGCGCGCAAATGATGGTCAGCAGGCGCTCATCCTCGCCGCTGAAAGCCTCCGCGCCGAGCTTGCCGCCGGCGCACAGCCAGCCATAGGTCCTGCTCATCGAGCAGACCGGCGCCGCCAGCGCGGCGGACACCGCCGGAACGCCGGCCGGCAGTCCCAGCTCGACCGGCTGGCCTGCCTGCCCCGTCATGCGCAGGGTGGTGCCTTCCGCGAAGACCCTGCCGAGGACTCCCTTGTCCTTGCGCGGATCCGCGACGCCGAGCCGCGAATGCGTTTCCAGGCCGCTGGTGCAGGCGATGAGTTCCTGCGGTTGCAGCTTGTCGTGGATGGCGAGCACCGCGAAACTCGCTCCGAGCAACGCGCGCGCGTGCGTGCACACACTCTGCAGCAGCTGCCCCGGATCCCTCTCCGAGGCCATCTGCAGGTTCAGCTCGGTGAGCGCGGCCAGCCGGCCGTTCGCCGCGCGCAGTGTGTCGGCGTTCTGCGAGAGCTTGTCCGTCAGCAGGCGCAGATGTTCCGTGTCGAAGTCGGCTTCCGGTGAGGGCACGGGCTGCGGTGTGATGCTGTTTTCCGCCAGGACTTCGGCCACGGCCTGCAGCAGCGCAGGCGCCGAACAGGGCTTCACGAGCACGCGCGCAACACCTGCCTGTCTGGCAAGCGAACGGGCCTCGCGTTCGTGGTAGTTGGCCGTGCAGAAGATCACGCGCATGCCGGCGGTGGCGGGAGCGGCGCGCAGCCGTTGCACGAATTCGTAGCCATCCATGGACGGCATGAGGATGTCCGAAATGACCAGCTGCGGCTGCTCGCGCCGGGCTATGGCCAGTCCCTCGGCGCCATCGGCGGCCTCACTGGTTCGGTAGCCTTCGAACGACAGCAGCTTGGCGAGCAGGTTGCGGTTGCTCGAGTTGTCGTCGACCACCAGGATGTGCGGACCTGTGTCCATCGGTCTCCCCGCCGCTTGGACAACCTAGACTCCCCAACCCTGCATGTTAAGTCCGCAAAGCTGCGGCGCGAAGTGATCCACGAATCGTTATGGGAGGATACCTGGCGAGCTGCCGCTGCTTCAGTGACGCAGCTCGGTGCCCCGTGTCTCGCGCACGAACAGTGCGCCGATGACCAGCGTCGCCGCCGCGACGATCACCGGATACCACAGCCCGCTGTAGATGTTGCCGGTCTGGGCGACGATGGCGAAGGCCGTGGTCGGCAGCAGGCCGCCGAACCAGCCATTGCCGATGTGGTAGGGCAGGGACATCGAGCTGTAGCGGATACGCGTCGGGAACATCTCCACCAGTATCGCGGCGATCGGCCCGTACACCATGGTCACGTAGATGACCAGCAGCGTGAGGATGGCCACCAGCAGCGGCTTGTTGATGCCCGCGGGATCGGCCCTGGCCGGATAGCCGGCGGATTTCAGCGCGGCCGCGAGGCCGGTGGCATCGCCGGATGCGATGCGTTTTTCCCCGACCAGGATGTAGGCGTCGCCCTGGACCTGCACGCTGTCGTAGTTCACCGAGGCATTGGCCAGCGCCGCCTTGGCCACGTCGCAGGAGCTGGTGAACCTGGACGTGCCGGTGGGATTGAACTGGAATGAGCACTGCGCGGGATTGGCGTGCAATGTGACCGGCGCCGAGCGCAATGCCTGCGCCAGCTGCGGGTTGCCCGCCGTCGTCAACGCCTTGAACAGCGGGAAGTAAGTGAGCGCCGCGAGCAGGCAGCCCGCGAGGATGATCCGCTTGCGGCCGATGCGGTCGGACAGCGCGCCGAACACGATGAAGAACGGCGTGCCGATCAGCAGCGCGAGGCCAATCAGCAGGTTCGCGGTGGCCGCGTCGATCTTCAGCATCTGCGTCAGGAAGAACAGCGCGTAGAACTGGCCCGTGTACCACACCACGGCCTGTCCGGCCGTGAGGCCGAACAATGCGATGAGCACCAGCTTCAGGTTCGGCCACTGGCCGAAGGATTCGCGCAGCGGCGCCTTGGAGGTGCGGCCCTCGGCCTGCATCTGCCGGAACAGCGGGGATTCCTCCATCGACAGCCGGATCCATACGCTGGCGGCCAGCAGCAGCACCGACACCAGGAAGGGGATGCGCCAGCCCCAGGCCGCGAATTGCGCTTCGCCCAGCGCGGTGCGCGTGCCGAGGATGACCATCAGCGACAGCAGCAGGCCGAGCGTGGCGGTGGTCTGGATCCACGAGGTGTGCATGCCGCGCTTGCCCGCCGGCGCGTGTTCCGCGACGAAGGTGGCAGCACCGCCGTATTCGCCGCCCAGCGCCAGGCCCTGCAGCAGCCGCAGCGCGATCAGCAGTACCGGCGCGAGCACGCCGATGCGCGGATAGCCGGGCAGCACGCCCACCAGGAAGGTGGAGGCGCCCATGATGACGATGGTGACCAGGAAGGTGTGCTTGCGGCCCACCAGGTCGCCCAGCCGGCCGAACACCAGCGCGCCAAAGGGCCGCACGATGAAGCCGGCCGCGAAGGCCAGCAGCGCGAAGATGAAGGCCGAGGTCGGATCCAGCGCCGAGAAGAACTGCTTCGCGATGATCGAGGCCAGCGAGCCGTACAGGTAGAAGTCGTACCACTCGAAGACGGTGCCGAGCGATGAGGCGAGCACCACCTTGCGTTCGGCCGCGGTCAGCATGATGGCCTTCCTCAGCGGCCCGGCGGGGCGTGTCCGTTCATCATCGCGGTGATCGGGTCGATGACCGCCCTGGCCCAGATCTCGTAGCCCTTCGACGTGGGATGCAGCCCGTCGCTCATCACGTCGGTGGGGATGTTGCCGCTGGCGTCGAGGAAGCCCTTGCCGATGTCCAGGTAGAACACCTTCTTGCCGTCATCCAGCTTCTTGATGGTGTTGTTGATCTCGGCGATGGTGCCGCGCAGCGGATCATCCGCCTTGCCGCGCGGGAAGATGCCCAGCAGCAGGATGCGCGCCTCGGGGAAATCCTTCTGCAGTTCCAGCACCACCGCGCCCACGCCCTCGGCGATCTCCCCGGCGCTGTTGCGGCCGGTGTTGTTGGTGCCGATCATCAGCATGATGGCCTTGGGCTTGATGCCCGCGCCTTCGCCATCCTTCAGGCGGTACAGCACGCCCTGCGTGGTGTCGCCGGCGATGCCGTAGTTGGCCACCTTCCACTTGCCGAAGTACTCGTCCTGCACGGCCTTGCCGGCGTAGGGAATGACCCCGTCGGCGGGAGGCGGGGCGTTCGCGCCGCCGCGCGCATTGCCCAACCCCTGGGCATTGCGCCAGAAGTCGGTGATCGAGTCGCCCATGAACAGCAGCTCGGCATCGCCCTGCTTCGCGACCGCGAGGTTGTCCTGATGCTTCTGCTGGAAGCCCGCCTGCAGCTGCGGCCGGATGGCGGTGTTGGCGCTCATCGGCGGCGGCGGCTTGACCTGCACCAGGTCGGGATACTTCTTCAGCAGCGCGCGGGTTTTTGCGTCCAGCTTTTCCAGGCCCGCACGGACCGTGGCGATTTCCGCGTCGGTGGGGCGGGGCATGGTGACCGCGGCGGGCACCGGCATGGGTGGTCCGGGTGGTTCGGCAGCCGCGGCGCCGGGTCTGCCCATTGCGCCGGGGCCGCCAGGGCCGGGGCCGAACTGCGCGGAGGCCGCGCCGGCACCGGCCAGCAGCAACCCCAGAACAAGCCCCTGCATGGATCGGGTGCGCGTCGCGCGCGCGCGCGTGGATGACATCATGACTTCAGCCCCCATGTAATGAATGTTCTGCCGGCTGGCCCGCAGCATAACGCCGATGACGGTGCCGGCGCACGGGCTTCAGTCCGCCATCAGCGCACGCTCCGGCCCACGCTGGCGGAAGGACCGTGGCGACAGGCCGGTATGCCGCGAGAAGAACCGCGTGAAATAGGCCGGGTCCGCGAACCCCAGCGCCAGCGCGATTTCGCCAATGGAACTGTCGGTGTAATGCAACTGTCGCTTGGCTTCCAGCAACAGGCGCGCGTGGATCAGCTGCATCGGCGATTGCCCGGTCAGTTCCAGCGCGGCGCTGCGCAGCCGTGACTGGGAGGTGTGCAGCAGCCGGGCGTATCCGGCCACCGACTGTTCATCGCGGAACTTGCGCTCTACGAGATCGTTGAACCGCGCGATCAGCAGCCGTCGCTGACCGATGGCCCGGTCGGACGGCCCTGGCAGATTCTCCGCCAGCCGCAGGGCATTGCCGAGCAGCACCTCGGTCCAGCCGTAGAGTGCCAGCTGATGTCCGTTGCCGCCGCGCGCGAACTCGCGTGCCAGCAGGCGTACGCTGCGTGGCAGGTCCGTCGCATTCACGGCCTCGCGATGCAGCTCGACCGTGGCGGGCTGTGAGAACAATGCATCGACGCCGGAATCCCGCCGGGCGAGGTCGCGTTGCAGCTCCACCGACAGGGATACCACGTAGCCCGTCGTGCCCGGCTCGAATTCGAAGCCGTGCACCGATCCTGCAGGCATCACCAGCAGCGCGGGCGGGCGGTATTGCGAGCGCGTGCCCTCCGCCAGCACCACGCCGCGGCCGCGCAGCACCACGATCATCTGGTGCAGCGCGTGATGCAGGTGCGGCTCGATCTTCCAGTGATGGCGCGCGCTGCGCGCCTCGATGGTTTCCACGTGCAGCAGCGCACCGGTGATGCGCCGCGGTGCTTCGCCGTAGAGGAAATACGCGGGAATTCGCCGCGCTGCTGATTTGCGGTTCACCGCGCACCGTCATCGCAAGCGCGCATCAAAAGTCCAATTCTTGGCCCGCTAATGACAACTACGCCGTACCCGGACGGTTCCAGAATCGCGGCTGAACTGGCGGGGGTGGACATGACCAGCAAGGTTACTGCCGGAGCGCGCCGCGGCGCACCTCCGCTGGCACGGCTTTATCTGATGGCGGGCCTGATTGTCATTGCCGCGCATGCGCAGGCGCGTAGTCCGCGCAATCTGGTCCCATCCTGCGACGCCGCCGGCATCGGTGCCGTGACGCTCCGCGCGGACGGGGTAAAGCCGACCATCACCTCGGTGTCCACCGGCAAGGCGGGCAACGTGACCTACTGCCTGGTGAAGGTGCTGGTGCCAAAGGCCATCAATATCTGGGTGGGCCTGCCCATGGGCGGCGCGTGGAACGGGCGCTGGCAGTCGGAAGGCGGCGGTGTCTACGCGGGCGCCGCCAACGTGCCCGCGTCGCTGCGCGATGGCTATGCCGCTGCGACCACCGACACCGGCCATTCCACCAATGCGCTCAGCGGCGCCTTCGGCATGCTCGAGCCCGGCAAGCCGAACGTGGAGCTGCAGACCGATTTCGCCACGCGTTCCGAACACATGATGGCGGTGATCGGCAAGCAGCTGGTGAAGCAGTTCTATGGAGTGAACGCGAAGTACTCCTACTGGAACGGCTGCTCGACCGGCGGCCGCCAGGGCCTGCGCATGGCGCAGGATCATCCCGGGGATTACGACGGCATCCTCGCCGGCGCGCCTGCCATCCACTGGGATCGCTTCCAGGCGGCGATGCTGTGGTACCCGGTGGTGGCGCAGCGGGACAATGGCGGGCCGGTGGGCGGCGGCGACCGCAACGCCATGTCCGGCAAGTACCGGCTCGCCACCGATCACGCGGTGGCGGCCTGCGACATGCTCGATGGCGTGAAGGATGGCCTGCTGACCGATCCACGCAAATGCCATTACAGCGCCGCCGCGGATGCCACCATCACGCGTTCTTCCTGTACCGCCTCGGACGCTTCCTGCCTCACGCCCACCGAAGCCACCGCCATCGACGACATGTGGCTGGGGCCGGTGACCTGCGCGAAGGGCGAGAAAGTGTGCAAGGCGCCGGACGTGGCCTCGCGCGATCTGGGCGGCAAGGGCGCCAAGCGCATGTGGTACGGCATCCCGCGCGGCGCCGACCTCGGTTCGCTTGCCGGCGCCGCGCCATTCCCCGTGGTGCCCGAGCAGTCGCGTTACTGGGTGTATTTCGATCCCACCTGGGACTGGAAGAGCGTCAACGCCGACAACTTCCTGCAGTACTTCAAGGACAACGTGACCAAGGTCGGCCCGATGATGGCTACCGACAATCCCGACCTCAGCGCGTTCAGGAAGCGCGGCGGCAAGCTCGTCATCTGGCACGGCTGGGCGGACCAGCTGATCGACGCCATGGGTTCGGTGGATTACTACCAGCGCGTGGTGGACAGGATGGGCGGCCTGAAGAAGACCCAGGAATTCGCGCGGCTGTTCATGGCACCGGGCGTGGGCCACTGCGGCGGCGGCAACGGGCCGGCGCCGCAGCACCAGTTCGACGCCGTGGTGAACTGGGTGGAGAAGGGCATCGCGCCGGACACCATCACCGCCGCGCGCGTGGCCGCTCCCGCCGGCGGTTTCGGCTTTGGTGCGCTACCCGGTGGCGCGCCGCCCGCCAGCCCGATGACGCGGCCGCTGTGTCCGTACCCCGCCGAGGCGCGCTGGAACGGCAAGGGGCCGACGGATGATGCGGCCAGTTTCTCCTGCGCCGCACCGGGCAAGTAAAGACGTATCCACCAAGTGGGGAACATCATGAAAACCGATCGTCGAATCGTCATCAGGGCCGTGGCCGGCGCGGTCGCCTGTCTCAGCCTGTGCGCCGCCTCGGTATTTGCACAGGCGCCGCAGGGGCCGGGGCCGGGTGCAGGTCACGGCGCGGGCCAGGGCCCGGGCAGAGGACCGGGTCCGGGCGGCGGCGCGTTCAATGCCGATCCGCGTGCCGAGACGCGCACCTACCACATGGATGACGCCAACACGGACGTGCAGTACTGCGTGTACAAGTCATCGAAGGTTTCCAAGAACAAGCCCGCGCCGCTGATCATCTCGCTGCACGGCCTCGGTGCCGGCCCGGGGATCATGTGCAACAAGACCGCGGTCGACCTGGCCGAGGAGGGTGGCTACATCCTCGCCGCGCCGATGGGCTACAGCGTGAGCGGCTGGTACGGCTCGCCGGTGATGAATTTCGGCGGAGGACGTGGCAGGGGACCAGGCGCGGGTCCCGGTGCCGGTGCCGCTGCGGCTGCCGCTCCCGCGGGGCCGAGTCCCGCCGACATCGCCAAGTGGAGCGAAGAGGACGTGATGAACGTGCTCGGCTTCATGCGCAAGGAATTCAACGTCGATCCGCAGCGCATCTACCTGACCGGTCACTCGATGGGCGGAGCCGGCACCTGGTTCCTGGGCTCGAAGCATGCCGACATCTGGGCGGCGATCGCGCCGGTGGCTCCGGCTTCGTTCCTGATGGACGGCATGCGGGCCGACGTGCTCAAGGGCATCAAGAATGCCGGCGTGCCGGTGCTGGTCGTGCAGGGCGATACGGATGAAGCAGTTCCAGTGGCTCACACGCGTACCTGGGTCGACAACATGAAGGAACTCGGCGTGGACTACAAGTACGTCGAGCTGCCTGGCATCACCCATGGTCCAGTCATCACGGAAAGCCAGAAGTACGTTTACGCGTTCTTCGCGGAGCATTCGAAGAAGCAGTAACAGTTGGCGGGGAGCACGCCGCGGATAAACCAGACCCCCGTCAGGAGCGACGTGGCATGGTTCCCCACTGACCTCCCGGAGCCTCACCCCGGGGCGCCGGGAGGTCTTTTCGCCGTGAATCTGTAAAGAGATTTACAGAACCAGCACAATGGCGCGATGAAGCGCAAGCCCCGCTCCGTGCCGCAGCGGCACTTCTCCGTCGGCGTCCGCCTGATCGAGCAGGCCATCAGTCCCGACGGCGCGCCGGTCATCGGCCTGTATCTGTACATGGCCTTCGGCCTGCTCGCCCGCTCGATGGCGCGCGGCAGCCGCTTCGCGGCCATCAAGCCGGCCTCGATCGGTATTCCGGCGCTGCTCAAGGCGCATCCCGGCCTCAGCCAGACGGAGCTGGCGGACCTGATGGGCATCGAGCGCATGACGGCCGGGGTGCAGGTGGAACGCTGCATACGCGGTGGGCTGGTGCGGCGCGAGCACTCGGCGGAGGACGGCCGCAAGTACCGCCTGTACGTTACGGCCAAAGGCCTGGCGACCCTGCGGCGCATCGCCTCGCTGATCCCGCTGCACGAGCAATATCTGTTCGGCGGGCTGTCGCGCAGCGAACGCGCCGCGCTGTTCCGGTTGCTGCGCAAGTTGCTGGACGGTGCCACCGTAAAATTGTAAATGGATTTACAAAGTGCCGCGGCCGCGACCATACTCCGCGCAGGAGAAAGGGGGCCTCATGGCACGTCAAGTCGCGCTGGCGCCGGTGCTGGCGGTATCGCTCGTCATGTCCGGCTGGCTGATGTCCGGAGCGGCCGCGGCACAGCGCTCGCCGGCATCCTCGCCGCCACTGGGCTCGCAGCCACCGGCCGACGCGCTGCCGCGTCCGGAGTTCGTCTTCGAGGAGCGCGTCACGCTGGCTCCGGCCACGGTGCTCGGCGACAGCGCGCCGAGGATGGCACGGTGATCCACATCCTCAACCAGGCCTTCAACTGCGGCATGGGCGGAGCCGGCGGCGAGCGCAGCTGGTTCCATCCCACCTTCGAGGCGCCCAGGGGCAGCGCCTGCGAATGGCTTACGCGCGGCACTTTCGTTGCATCGCTCGAAATGGATCGTGCGGCGGCGGGCGCGGCGCCGCCCATGGCCATCCGCATCAAGTTTTACCAGATCAAGTGAGGGTCGCGATGGATCATCCGAAGCGGTTTGCACTGCTGGGCGTGGTGTGGCTCGGTATCTCCGGCAGCAGTGGCGCGCAGCAGTCACTCGACACCGTCACTGTGGGCGAGCAGCAATGCACCACTGCCAACCTTGCCGCGCCCATCGATCCGAAGCAGATCGGCGAGCCGGTCTCCGCGGTGCAGATCGACAAGGTGGATTGGTACGCCGCCACCGAACGCGCGCCGGCGCTGTGCGTGGTCGAGGGCCAGCTGCTGCCGGTGGATCACTCACCGACCGCGTTCCCGATCCGTTTCGCGGTGGCGCTACCCGCGCAATGGAACCGCCGTTCGATCCACCAGGGCGGCGGCGGCATGAACGGCACGGTGCCGCGCTTCGCGCCGGTCGCGCCGCGCGCTGGCGGCCCACCGGGAGGTGGCTTCCCTGGCGGCTTCCCCGGTGGCGGCTTCCCGGGCGGTGGCGCGCCCAGCGACGCAGCGCGCGGCTTCGCGGTGTACGGCAGCGACTCGGGCCACGGGCAGGATCCGCAGTGGGCGCTGAACGATGAGGCCATCCGCAACTTCGGCTATGCGCAGTTGAAGAAGACCAACGACGTGGCGCAGATCCTCATCAAGCGCATGTATGGCTCGGCGCCGCGCTACCGCTATTTCGTCGGCACCTCGCAGGGCGGCCGTGAGGCGCTGACCGTGGCGCAGCGCTATCCATCTGACTACGACGGCGTCGCGGCCAATGTGCCGGTGCTGTCGCTGGCCGGGCTGATGGCCTCGCCGGTGGCCATCCGCCACCAGGAGATCCCCCTCGCCAAGTGGGTGCCGACAGCCAAGGCGCGCGCGATCGCGGCCGAATTCATGCGCCAGTGCGACGGGCTCGACGGCCTGCAGGACGGCGTGATCGACAACTACCTGCAGTGCCGCGAGATCTTCAACGTGCGCGACGGCAAGGGCCCGAAGCATCCCTGGGTGGCGAAGCGCTGTCCGGATAATCACGATCCGGATCCTGCCGACAAGAGCGAGAACGCCTGCCTTACCGACGGGCAGATCGAGACACTGGAGTTCATCTTCTCGAACCACCCCTATGACGCCACGATGGCGCACGGCGTGAAGAGCTTCGGCATGTGGCTGCCGTCCACGGAAGTGGTCACCGGCGGCATGGGCGGCGGCAATTCGCTTTTCACCGATACGCGCTTCCGCGGACAGGAGGGCGCCGCCGCGGATGCGCGCCTGTTCGCCGCGCTGGGGACCGTGGGCCTGGTGGGCTTCGTGCTGGGCGACCTCGACGCGAATCCGCTCACTTTCACGCTGACGCCGGCGTTGCGCAAACGCGAGCGCGAAGTCTCCGCATGGGTCGACTCTTCCGATCCCGACCTGTCGGCATTCCAGCGCCGTGGTGGCAAACTCATCGTCGCCATCGGCACCAACGACACGCTGGCTTCGCCCGGCGCGCAGCTTGATTACTACGCGGCGGTGACGAAGAAGATGGGCCGCAAGCTCGACAGCTTCGCCAGGCTCTACGTGCTGCCGCAGCGCGGCCACGGCTTCACGGGCAATCACTACGCGCTGACGGGCGACGGCAAGACGGTCGCCGCCACGCCGCTGCCCAGCCAGTTCGACCGCATGGCCCTGCTGCAGAAGTGGGTGGAGCAGGGGGAAGCGCCGGCGGTCACGCAGGTGGTCACCGGGCAGGGCGGCGCCAGCGGCCTGATGTGCAGCTATCCGCAGCATCCCCAGTATGCGGGCGGCGATGCGGAGCAGGCGGCCGCGTGGCAATGCCGGGACTGAATGCGCCGGGACCGCGGTCGCCTCGAACGAGTGCCCGGCGCCGGCCGCTTGCACTTTCCGGCTGAATATTTGTGATTTGGCCGCCGCTGCGGCGAGTGGGTGGCGCATGCGCGCACGAGGCATGACAATAGGGCATGAAGAACCGCCCGTTGAACCTGATTCCTGCGCTGGTGGTCATTGCGGCCGGCCTGGCGGGATGCAAGCCGCATGCGACATCCATGCCTGTCGACGCCGCGCGCCTGGCCGCCGCCGCCGGCGAGCCCGGCCAGTGGCTGATGGATGGCCGTACGTACAATGCGCAGCGCTACAGCCCGCTGAAGGGCATCAACGAAACCAACGTCGCGCAGCTCGGCCTCGCCTGGTACGCGGACCTGGATACCTACCGCGGCGTGGAGGCCACGCCGCTGTTCGTCGATGGCGTGCTGTACGACATCAGCGCCTGGAACATCACCACCGCGTATGACGCGCGCAGCGGCAAGGTGCTGTGGACCTACGATCCCAGGGTGCCGCGCGAATGGGGCCGCTATGCCTGCTGCGAGCCGGTGGCGCGGGGCCTGGCGTTCTGGAAGGGCAAGGTCATCATCGGCACGCTCGATGGTCGGCTGATCGCGCTCGACGCAAAGAGCGGCACGCCAGTGTGGATGGCGGCCACCTTCGACAAATCCCAGCCCTGGTCCATCACCGGCGCGCCGCGGGTGTTCGATGGCATGGTGGTGATCGGCAATGGCGGTGCGGACCTGGGCGTACGCGGCTTCGTCAGTGCCTGGGATGCCGATACCGGCAAGTTCCTGTGGAAGTTCTACCTCGTGCCCGGCGATCCGTCGAAGGGCCCGGATGGCGCGGCCTCCGACAGTGTGATGGCCATGGCCGCGAAAACCTGGACCGGCGAGTGGTGGAAGTGGGGCGGTGGCGGCACCGCGTGGGATTCCATCGCCTACGATCCGGAGCTGGGCCTGATCTACGTGGGTACCGGCAACGGCGGCCCGGATGCGCAGCTGTACCGCAGCCCGAAGCGCGGCGACAACCTGTTCTTGTGCTCCATCGTCGCGCTGGATGCGAAGACCGGCGCGTATCGCTGGCACTACCAGGAAGTGCCCGAGGAGGATTGGGATTACACCTGCACCTCTTCCATTGTGCAGGCCGACCTCACCATCGACGGCAAGCCGCGCAAGGTGCTGATGCAGGCGCCCAAGGATGGCTTCTTCTACCTGATCGACCGCACCAACGGCCAGTTCATCTCGGCGAAGAACCACGTGCCGGTGACATGGACGACGGGCATCGATCCAGTGACGGGCCGTGCCACCATCAATCCGCAGGCCCACTACGGTACCGATCCCGTGCTGGTCACTCCGGGTCCCGGCGGCGGGCACAACTGGTTCCCGATGGCGTACAGTCCGGATACCGGCCTTGCGTACTTCCCACAGTACGAGGGCTGGTTCGTGTACGCGCTGGATCCGGATTTCAAGCCGCAGGCGTTTCGGTCGAACGGCGGCTGGGGCGGCTTCACCGGTGCGGCGCTGAAGAAACGGCAGGCGCTGCAGAAAGTCGCCGACGAACGCGAGAAGGCCGCGCTGATTGCCTGGGATCCGGTGAAGCAGCAGATCCGCTGGAAGGTACCGCTGCCGCATCACGGCAATGGCGGCGTGCTGGCCACCGCCGGCAACCTGGTGTTCGAGGGCACCACGCGCCAGACCTTTGCGGCCTTCCGGGCCACCGACGGCAGGCAGCTGTGGGAGATGCCGGTGCAGTCGGCGCCGGTCGCCGGTCCCATCACCTATGAGCTCGACGGCGTGCAGTACGTGGCGGTGAACGCGGGCTTTGGCGGCGGCGCCGCGCAGATCGAGCGCAGCATCGGCCGCGCGGAGAATCGTGCCGCTGCGCGACTGCTCGTATTCAAACTCGGCGGCAATGTGCAGCTGCCGCCGCTGGCGCCGGCGCCGCCGATTCCCGATCCGCCGCCGCTGCACGCCACCGAGGCCACGGTGCAGAAGGGCGCGGCCATCTACGCGCGCACCTGCGCGCAATGCCACGGGCCGCTGGCCGTCGGCGGCGTGAAGGACCTGCGCCAGATGAGCCCCGAGACCCACGCGCAGTTCAACGACATCGTGCTCAAGGGCCTGCGCCTGCAGAAGGGCATGGCGAGTTTCGCCAACCTGCTGTCGGCGGACGATGTCGAGGCCGTGCATGCCTACCTGATTTCGCGTGCGCAGGAGGACTGGGGAACGGGCAAGGGTTCCGGCACCGGCGGTCCGCATTGACATGACATGGGGGGCAAGGGGATGAAACCACGCGATGAACTGGCATCCGCGGGCGTCGGCGCTGTCGCGCTGGCCGCGCTTGCGATCGCAGGCTGTTCGCGCGATGGCGGCGCGAACCTCAGTGCACAGCTGGCCGAACTGCATTCGCAGGTGGCAGCGCTGCAGCACCAGGCGCAGCGCGCCGACGACTACATCGCCATCGCCAACCTGCAGGCCGTCTACGGCTACTACGTGGATAAATCCCGCTGGGACGACGCCGCGGACCTGTTCGCGAAGGATGCCACGCTGGAGATCGCCGGCCGTGGCCTGTTCAGGGGCCAGGACCACATCCGCACCTACCTGCACCAGCTGGGCGACATGCAGTACGGCCGGCTGTTCAACCACATGCAGCTGCAGCCGGTAATCGACATCGCGGCGGACGGGCTTTCCGCGAAGGCGCGCTGGCGTTCGCTGATGCAGGTGGGCCATCTGGGCAAGGAGGCGCGCTGGGGCGAAGCCACCTACGAGAACGAGTACGTGAAGGATGGGGGAGTGTGGAAGATCAGCAAGCTGCACTCCTACATCACCTTCTACGTGGAATTCGACAAGGGCTGGAACAAGGGCGGCGTGGCGCTGCCCGGTCACCTGGAAGGCCTGCAGCCGGATGAGGAGTCCACCGTGAAGTACGGTGCCTTTCCCGAGGTGTTCCTGCCGCCGTACCACTATGCGAATCCGGTGACGGGCAAGGCGCCATGAGGCGATTGGCCGCGCTTGCGCTGCTGCCGGTGCTGCTGGCAACAGGTTGTGGCCGGCGCGATGCGGTAGCGGTATCGCCGCCATGCGACCGCGCATGTCTCTATGGCGTGCTGGATGGTTATCTCGCCGCCTTGCGCGCGCATGATCCCGGCAAGGTGCAGTGGGTCGCGCATCCGAAAAGCACCGAGAACAACGTCGAGCTCAAGCCCGGCGACGGCCTGTGGGGCACGATCACCGGCCTCGCACCTTATGAAATGCGCTTCGCGGATCCGCAACGCGGTGAGGTCGCCATCTTCGGCGTGGTGGAGGAGACCACCACGAAATCCCCTTACGCGCTGCGCCTGAAGATCACGAATGGCGGGGTCGCCGAAGCGGAAGCCATCGTGGTGCGCAAGGATGATTCCGGCATTCCCTTTGTCACTGGCGACATCGAACCGCGGCCGGTATGGAACGCGATGCTGCCGGCGGCCTCGCGCGCGCCTCGCGCGCAGATGATCGCGGCGGCCAACGGCTACTTCGACACCCTGCAGCGCAATGACGGCACGCTGCACGTGCAGTTCACGGACGATTGCAACCGCCGCGAGGATGGCAAGCAGTCCACCAACCTCACTGCGCCGGATCTCGACCCGCTGTGGAAGCTCGGGTGCGCCGACCAGTTCCGCATGGGCCAGTACCTTTACGATGATCGCGTGCGCGACCGGCGTGTCACCGTCGTCGACGAGGAGCGCGGCATCGTGCTGGCGGGCGGCTTCATCGACCACGAGGGCAGGGTGGGGGATTTCAAGCTGACCGACGGCAGTACGCGCACGTCGATCTTCCGCCGGCCGCATTCCTTCGTGTTCCTCGAGGCATTCAGGATCAACACCGGCAGGATCCAGCAGGTGGAATCGGTGTTCACCACGGTTCCGTACAACATGCCATCGGTGTGGCCGCCTTGAACGCGGCGGTGCCGCGCACGCAGGTGGCCATCGTCGGCGCGGGTCCTGCTGGCCTGCTGCTGGGCCAGCTGCTCCACAGGGCCGGCATCGAGGCGGTGATCGTGGAGCGGCAGAGCGCCGAGTACGTGCGTGGCCGCATCCGCGCCGGCGTGCTGGAGCAGGTTACCGCGGACCTGCTCGATGAGGCGGGGGTCGGCGCGCGCATGCACGGCGAGGGCCTGGTGCACGATGGCGTCGAGCTGCTGGTCGGCGGCGGGCGCCATCGCATCGACCTGCGCGGCCTCAGCGGCGGCGCCGGCGTCATCGTGTACGGCCAGACCGAGCTCACGCGCGACCTGATGGAGGCGCGTGACGCCGCCGGCCTTGCCACCTTCTACGAGGCGCAGGATGTCGCCATCCATGATTTCGGCGGCCAGCATCCGCATGTCACCTTCCGTCACGGCGGCGCGGCGCGGCGCATCGACTGCGAATTCATCGCCGGCTGCGACGGCTTCCACGGCGTGTGCCGCGCCAGCCTGCCCGAAGGCGCCGCGCGCGAATACGAGAAGGTATATCCCTTCGGTTGGCTGGGCCTGCTGGCGGATACGCCGCCGGTGAGCGAGGAACTGATCTACGTGAACAGCGCGCGCGGCTTCGCACTGTGCTCGATGCGCAGCCGCTCGCGCAGCCGCTACTACCTGCAGGTGCCGCTGGGCGAGCGTGTCGCAGAATGGAGCGATGCGACCTTCTGGCAGGAGCTGCGGAGGCGGCTCGATCCGCAGACTGCGGAAAAGCTCGTAGAGGGCCCATCGATAGAAAAGAGCATCGCGCCGCTGCGCAGCTTCGTGGTCGAGCCGCTGCGCTTCGGCCGGCTGTTCCTCGCCGGCGATGCCGGGCACATCGTGCCGCCCACCGGCGCGAAGGGGCTCAACCTCGCGGCCACCGACGTCAAGTACCTCGCGGCCGCGTTCATCGAATACTTCACGGAGCGCAGCGCGGCGGGCATCGAACACTACTCGCAGCGCTGCCTGCGCCGCGTATGGCGCGCGGAGCGCTTCTCGTGGTGGTTCACCGGGCTGATGCACCGCTTCCCGGAGGACGGGCCGATCGCGGCGAAATTCCAGCGGGCGGAGCTGGATTACCTGCTGAATTCACCCGCTGCGCTGACCACGCTGGCGGAGAACTATGTCGGGCTGCCGCTGGATTTCGGCGAGTAGTTGCTGCCCGGGTAAAAGTGCTTGCTTCAGGCCCGACTCCAGCCGTTCGACGTCCGCGAGATCCTGCGTGCGCCCGGTGGCGCGCTTGTTGGCGATCAGATCCTCGAGTGAAACGACCGGCACTTCCATTCCTTCCAGGATCAATGTCCTGCGGCGTTCATAAGCCTGCTGGAAGTCCATGCCGCTGATGCGCGTGAGAATGTCGATGCGACGCGGGCTGGTGCCGATCTGGAACACGATATGTAGGGATATCCGTAAGCGGCGCCGCGGGCGCCCGTCGGTGCGGACATGGTAACTATAACTAACGTGGTAGTTGACAACGGCGGGCTGTAGTCATTTACTACTATCAAGGTAGTAAAGGAGCGCCGGCATGCGTATCTCACTGGCGGAGCGGGAAGCACAGCTGATGGACGTGCTGTGGGATCACGGGCCTTCGACCGTCAGCGAAGTGCAGGCCCGCCTCAGCGATGAGCTGGCCTATACCACCGTGCTGACCATGCTGCGCAAGCTCGAGGCCAAGGGCTACGTGGGGCACGCGGAAGAGGGCCGCGCGCACCGCTACCACGCACTGATCGAGCGCGTGGCCGCGCAGGAGGGTGCGCTCAAGACCCTCGTTTCCAGGCTGTTCAAGGGTTCCTCCGACGCGTTGCTGCTGCACCTGGTGTCGCGCGAAAAGCTCAATGCGAAGCAGGTACAGCGCATCGAGGAGCAGCTGCGCA
>DATJXQ010000042.1:0-8961 GCA_035500015.1 Steroidobacteraceae bacterium | reverse complement strand
GCATCCGGCCCGGCCTGTTGTGCAGGACATAGATGCCGGGATCGCGGGGCTGGTAGCCCGGCACCTCGAACGCCGCAACCTGATAGCCAAGGAAAGTTTCAAAGCACTCCTGGGGACCAAAGGCCAGCGCGCGCACTCCGGAGTGAAGCCCGTCCGCGCCCACCACCAGGTCGAAGCGGCGCGTCCCGTTCTTGCCGAAGGTCGCCATGACGCCTGTTCCGTCCTCGGCCAGCGCGGTGACCTCATCGCCGAAGAGGGTTTCAACGCTGTTGCCGATGCTCGCGAAGATCAGGCGGGAAAGCTCGCTCCTGGCCAGGGTGACATAGCGGCCGCCGGTGAGTTCATCGAGCACCCTGGTGCCGAAACCGGTCCGCCGCCGGCCGTCATCGTCCACCACCCGCATTTCGCGCGCATGATAGCCCGCGCCGTCGACCGCATCCTTGAGCCCCATTTTTTCGGCGATGTCATAGCCCAGTCCCCAGAAATCGATCACATAGCCGCCGCTGCGCAATGCGGGCGCCCGCTCCACCAGCACGGGTTCAAAGCCGGCCCGCGTCAGCCAATAGGCCAGCGTCGGGCCCGCGATGCCCGCGCCGGCGATGAGGATGGATTTGCGCTGCACCCGTGAACGCGCTGCCGGCCTTGCGCTTCAGGCGAACTGCCTGACCGACTGCTCCAGCGCACCGGCCATGCCGCTCTGCAGTGCCGTACCGTAGCTGCGGATCACCTGCGACAGGAACTCGCGGCTCATGATGGGCTCGCTGCCGTGCTCCTGCTCGGCGATCACCTGCAGCAGGATGCTGCGCGTGATGTCGCCCTGGGTCTTCTTGTCGATGACGGTGAAATCCACGCGCTCGATCACCAGCCGCCGGATGTCGGCCAGCGTGATGTAGCGGCTCTCCACGGTGTCGTAGAGGCGGCGGTTGGGGTACTTCTTGATGATTCTGGACTCGCTCATCCCTGTCCTCATGCGAGTTGCGATCCATCCCGCAGCGGTACGGCGCGCACGCCGGCCACGGCCCTCAGGCTCCAGTGTTGCACGGCCCACTGCAGGATGTCACTGACCGGGGCAGCTTTCAGTTCCGCAGGTGCGTGCAGTCCGAGCACTGCGATGGTCGCGACCAGCGCGGGAGCGGGTTCCAGTTCCGCGATGGACAGTGAGTGGCGGGACTTGGCGAGTTTGCTGCCATCCGGCTCGGTCAGCAGCGGCACATGCGCCCAGGCTGGCACGGGCACGTCGAGCGCGCGCGCCAGTGCGATCTGCCAGGCGGTGCTCTCCAGCAGGTCGGCGCCGCGCACCACATCGGTGATGCGCTGGAAGGCGTCGTCGACGACCACGGCCAGCTGGTAGGCGGCGATGCCGTCGCGGCGCATGAGCACCGGGTCGCCGAGATCCGCGACGCGATATTCCACATGTCCCTGGATGCGATCCTCGAAGGCCAGTGTGGCGTTCGCGTCGAGGCGCAGCCGCCAGGCGCAATCCTCGTCAGTGATGCCGAGATCCCGGCAGCGGCCGTCGTAAGGGCCTTGTACCTCGCTGCGGGCGCAGCGGCAGCGATAGGCGAGCCCGCGGGCGGCGAGTGATTCCAGTGCCGCGCGATACGCGGCCGCGCGGCCCGACTGGTACAGCACGGCCTCGTCCGGGGTCAGGCCGAAGCGCGCCAGCGTCGCCAGGATCTCGTCGGCCGCGCCCGCAACCACGCGCGGGCCATCCAGGTCTTCCATGCGGATGATCCAGGCGCCGCCGCGCGCGCGCGCGTCGAGCCAGCTCGCCACGGCCGCGAGCAGCGAGCCGCGATGCAGCGGTCCATTCGGGGAAGGCGCGAATCGTCCGCGGTACGCCGCGGTGCGGGCGCTAGCGGTAGCGGTCGTCCCGGTCGCCGTACTGCTTTTCACGGCGTTCGCGGCGCTCCTGCGCCTCCAGGCTCAGCGTGGCCACCGGCCGTGCCTCCAGGCGCTTCACGCCGATGGGCTCGCCGGTTTCCAGGCAGTAGCCGTAGCTGCCATCCTCGATGCGCTGCAGGGCTTCGTCGATCTTGCGGATCAGCTTGCGCTCGCGGTCGCGCGTGCGCAGTTCCAGGCTGAATTCCTCTTCCTGGGTGGCGCGGTCGTTGGGATCGGGGAAATTGGCGGCCTCGTCCTTCATGTGCGAGACGGTGCGGTCCACTTCCATCATGAGGTCCTGCTTCCAGCTCTGCAGGATGCGGCGGAAGTGCTCGAGCTGGTCCTTGCTCATGTACTGCTCGCCGCGCTTCAGGACATAGGCCTGGACGTTGCGTGGCCCGGCCAGCAGGCTCTCGGCGGCATCGCCGTCCTCGGCCTGCACGTCCGGCCGGCGCGGCTCGAGGCGGACCGGGGCCGGTGCAGGCGTGGCGGGCGTGGCGGGCGTGGATTTTTTCTCGGGCGTCGGGGCGGGTTTGGCGGGCAGCTTGCGGGGTGGGGGCACGGCGACCTTCGGGGCGGGTTTGCGGTCCGCCGGAGCGGTCTTCTTTGGCGCGGCCTTGGCCGCGGCATGGGTGGCCCTGGCCGCGGGCTTCTTCACCTTGGCAGTCTTGGGCGCGGATTTCTTCGCGGCCATCTTTAGGAGCTCCGTATCGATCCCCAGCAGGGTCTCTACCAAAAGGGGCGGGGATTATACCGGCCCCGGGTTGGCTGTACAGGAAACCAGCTCCGGCGCAGCCGCCGGCTGCCTGCACGGGCGTTCAGGGCAGGTGCACCTCGGCCGGTGCCTGCCAGCCCGGCTGGCGCTGCTCGGCCACTACGGTGGTATGGATGCCGCCGCGCACGAAGAAATCGGCCGTCAGGCGCATGAAGCGCGGCACGGTGCTGCCGGCGAGATGGCCCAGGATCTCGTTGGTCACGGCCTCGTGGAAACAGCCGCGATCACGGAACGACCACAGGTAGAGCTTCAGCGATTTCAGCTCGATACAGAGCTTATCCGGCACGTATTCGAGCTTCAGCACGGCGAAATCCGGCTGCCCGGTCTTCGGACACAGGCAGGTGAATTCCGGCATGGTCATGCGGATGGTGTAGTCGCGCCCGGGCTCGGGATTGGGGAAGGTCTCGATGGCGCCTGCTGGCTGGGTGCTCATGATCGGTGCACTAATCTACACTACGGGACTTCGATTTTTTTGCCGGATGGCCGACCAGTTCCGATGCGCCTGACCAGAGTAAAGCTCGCGGGATTCAAGTCCTTCGTGGATCCCACCAATGTCCCTTTTCCGACCAACCTGACGGGCGTCGTGGGCCCGAATGGCTGCGGCAAATCCAATGTGATCGATGCGGTCCGCTGGGTGATGGGCGAGCTGTCCGCCCGCCACCTGCGCGGGGATTCGATGACCGACGTGATCTTCAACGGCTCCGGCGGACGCCGGCCGGTGGGCGCGGCCTCGGTCGAGCTGGTGTTCGACAACAGCGACGGCAAGATCGGCGGCAGCTATGCCAGCTACAACGAGATCTCTCTCAAGCGCGTGGTCTCGCGCGACGGCAACAGCGCCTATTTCATCAATGGCGCGCGCTGCCGCCGCAAGGACATCACCACGCTGTTCCTCGGCACGGGCCTGGGCTCGCGCAGCTACGCCATCATCGAGCAGGGCATGATCTCGCGCGTGATCGAGGCGCGCACCGAGGACATGCGCGCCTTCGTCGAGGAGGCGGCCGGCATCTCGCGCTACAAGGAACGCCGTCGCGAGACCGAAGCGCGCGTCGCCGACACCCGCGAGAACATGGAGCGCCTGCAGGACCTGCGCGATGAGGTGGACAAGCAGATCCGCCACCTGACGCGCCAGGCCAGCCAGGCGCGGCGCTTCCAGGAGCTGAAGAACGACGAGCGGCGGCTGTCGGCCGAGGTACTGGCCCTGAGGCTGCGCGAAATCGACAGCGGCGCCGCCATCAACGACCGCGCGATGCGCGACGCCGACCTCGGGCTGCAGCAGCACCTGGCCGCGCAGCGTGCCGCGGAAGCCGCGGTGGAAAAGCAGCGCGAATTCCAGTTCGCCGCCAGCGAGCGCGTTTCGCAGGTGCAGGGGAGTTTCTACCAGCAGGGCGCCGAGGTGGCGCGCGCCGAACAGCAGCTGGCGCACACGCGCGAGCTGCGCGAGCGGCAGCGGCGCGAGCTGGCGCAGTTGCGCGAGATGCTCGCCGCGGTCAGCGGGCAGCTGGCGCGCGACGAGACCCGCGTCGAGGAGCTGCGCAGCGAGATCGCCGCGCTGGATCCCGGCGCCACGGCCGCGCAGCAGGCCGAGGGCACCGCGCGGCTGCTGCTGGAGGCCGCCGAGACGGAGCTGCGCAACTGGCAGCAGCGCTGGGAGGACTTCAACCGCGAGCACGGCGGCACGTACCAGGCCACGCAGGTGGAGCGCACCCGCATCGAGCAGCTCGACGAGCAGCTGCGCCGTCTTGGCCCGCATGCCGATCGCCTGGCGGTGGAGCGCGAACAGCTGCTGCAAGGTGCGGCCGCGGCTTCATTGCAGCAGCTGGAGGCACGGGAACGCGCGGCACAGGCCGCCGATGAGGCGCTGGCCGGCGAGCTGCAGGGGTGCCTGGCGCACCTGCAGGAATTGCGCGCCCGCCAGCACGCCACCGAATCCGAACTGGAGCAGGCGCGCGCCGAACGCGAGCGCGCCCGCGCCGAGATGGTCTCGCTGGATGCCTTGCAGAAGGCCGCACTGGGCGAAGCCGATCGTGATGCCGGCAAATGGCTGGCGGCCGCGGGCCTGGCCGCGCAGCCGCGCCTCACCACGCGGCTGGAGGTGGAGCGCGGCTGGGAGCGCGGCGTGGAGGCCGTGCTGGGTGATGTACTGGAGGCGGTGCAGGTGGATTCGCTGGAAGCCGCGGCCGGCCGCCTCGCGGAGCTGACCAGCGGCCACGTGATGCTGGTCGAGGGCGCGGCCGATGCCGCCGCCGGCGCTCCGGGACTGGGCGCGCACGTGCGCCGCGGCTCGCAGCTGGTACTGCGCCGCCTGGCGCGCGTGGGGCCGGCCGCTTCGCTGGCCGAGGCATTGCGCGAACGTCACCGCCTGCCGGACGGGCATTCCTTCGTCACGCCGGAAGGCGTGTGGATCGGGCGCGACTGGCTGCGCGTGGCGCGCGGCCGCAACGCCCAGGCCGGTGTGCTGGAACGCGAACGCCGCATCCGCGACCTGCGCGGTGCCTGCGACAGCTGCGATGCCGCGGTGACGGGGCTGGAGCTGCGGCTGCGCGAGGTGCGCGCCGAAGTGGCGGCCGCGGAGGGCGAGCGCGACAACCTGCAGGTCCGCATCCAGGCGGCGCACCGCGAGTACTCCGAGGCCCGCGGGCAGCTGGAAGCCACGCGCGCGCGCAGCCAGCAGGCCGCGCTGCGGCTGGAGCGCATCGAGCACGAAGCCCGGGAACTCGCCGCCGAGCGCGAGCGCACCCAGCAGGCGCTGGCGCGCTCGCGCGCGGCACTGGATGCGGCCAGCCAGCGCCTCGACAGCCTGGAATCCCGGCGTGGCGAGCTGGAAGAAGAGCGCGAGGCCAGGCGCGCGGCCGCCGAGGCGGCGCGCGAGCAGGCGCAGCAGACGCAGGGCCGCGCGCGCGAATTGCTGATCCAGCTGGAAGGGCGCCGTTCCTCGGAGAACTCGCTGGCCGCAACGCTCAACCGCATGCTGGAGCAGCGCGCGCAGCTCGGCGCGCGGCAGGCGGAACTGGAGAACGAACTGGGCGATGGCGACGGCCCCATCCTGCGGCTGACCGAGGCCCTGAACGCGCTGCTGGCCCGCAAGCTGGAGATCGAGAACGACCTGCAGGCCGCGCGACGCGACCTGGAAACCGTGGACGCCGGCCTGCGCGAGCTGGACGAGAAGCGCCTGCTGGCCGAGCGCGCGGTGGGCGCTGCGCGCGAGGCGCTGGAAAAGGCACGGCTCGCGGCACAGGAGACACGCCTGCGGCGCGAGTCGGTGGTGGAGCAGTTCGTGCAGACCCGCTTCGAGCTGGCGGAAGTGCAGGGGCAGTTGCCGGCCGGCGCCACCATCCTCGAGCGCGAGGACCAGCTGGCCGGCGTGCAGGCCGAGCTGGGCAAGCTCGGCGCGGTGAACCTCGCGGCCATCGACGAGCTGAAGGAACAGAACGAGCGCAAGAGCTTCCTGGATGCGCAGTGGCAGGATCTCACCGAGGCGCTGGACGCGCTGGAAGAGGCCATGCGCAAGATCGATCGCGAGACGCGGACGCGCTTCGAGAGCACCTTCGAACGCATCAACGACGGCCTGAAGGAAAAATTCCCGCGGCTGTTCGGCGGCGGGCACGCCTACCTGGAACTGGTGGGCGATGACGTGCTGACCGCCGGCGTCGCGGTGATGGCGCGGCCCCCGGGCAAGCGCAACAGCACCATCTCGCAGCTGTCCGGCGGCGAGAAGGCACTCACCGCGGTGGCGCTGGTGTTTTCCATCTTCGACCTGAATCCCGCGCCGTTCTGCCTGCTGGACGAGGTGGATGCGCCGCTGGACGAGCACAACGTGAGCCGTTTCTGCGACATCGTGCGCGAGATGTCCGGCCGCGTGCAGTTCATCTTCATCACGCACAACAAGACCACGATGGAACTGGCCGAGCAGCTGGTTGGCGTCACGATGAACGAGCCCGGCGTGTCGCGGCTGGTCAGCGTGGACGTGGACGAGGCCGTGCGCCTGGCGGCCGTATGAACCCGGTGGATGCGCCATGCCGCAACTGCGCTGGGCGCTGATCGGTCTCGGGCTGCTGTTCCTGGCGGGGCTCGCGCTGTGGGAGTGGCGCCGCTCGCGCCGCCTGCCGGGCGGCACCACGCGCGTCGAGCCGCGCGCCACCGCCGTCATGCCCGAGCGGACGCGCCGGATGGAGCCCGGGCTGGGCGACATGGCCGGAGTGCGCGCCGCACAGCCGGAGGAGCCATTCGAGTTGCCCAGCATACTGCCGATCGAACCGCTGCCAGTGGCGCCGCAGGAAGCGGTGGACGTGCCGGCGGCCGCACGGGGTGCGGATGGCGGGGAGCTCGCCGTGCCGGCCGACACGGCAGCGCCGGCGCCGCCAACACCGCCGGCGATCCGCTGGCCGCCGCCTGCCGTCACGCGCGTGCTGGCGTTGCGCGTCGTGAAGTCCGGCGGGGAGCCCATGGCGGGCCGCGCGCTGCGCGCAGCGCTCGAAGTGGCGGGGCTGGCCAGCGGTCCGCAGTCGATCTTCCACCGCGCCGACGCGGACGGCGCCGTCATCGTCAGTGCCGCCGATCTGGTGCAGCCTGGCACGCTGGATGCCACGCACATGGATGCCGCCAGTTACCGCGGCATCTCGCTGTTCAGCGTGCTGCCCGGGCCGCTGCCCCCGCCGCGCATGCTGGAGGAGCTGGTGGGCACGGCCCGCTCGCTGGCGCAGCGCCTGGGTGCCATCGTGCAGGATGAAAAAGGTGCGGACCTCGACGGCCCGCGGCTGGCGGAGCTGCGCCGCTCGCTGCCGGAAGGGGGCGGCAGGGCCGGCGGCGGCGCGGCGCCGTGAGCGCGTCCGTGCAGCGGCGCGTGCGCGAACTGCGCGCGCAGATCGAACATCACAACCGGCGTTATCACCGCGAGGATGCGCCGGAGATCACCGACGCCGAGTTCGACGCACTCATGCGCGAACTGCAGCAGCTGGAGGCCGGGCATCCGGAGCTGGTGACGCCGGATTCGCCGACGCAGCGCGTGGGCGCAACGCCTGCCGGCAAATTCGCCGAGGTGCGCCATGCCGTTCCCATGCTGTCGCTGGCCAATGCATTCAGCGAGCAGGAGGTGCGCGACTTCGTGCGGCGCATCGAGGCAAGGCTCGAAGCCGGCACACCGCGTTTTTCCGCCGAACCCAAGCTGGATGGCCTCGCCATCAGCCTGCGTTACGAGCAGGGAGTATTTGTGCTTGGCGCCACGCGCGGTGACGGCGCCACTGGCGAGGACGTCACCGCCAACCTGCGCACGGTGAAGGCGGTGCCGCTGCGCCTTGCGGGCAAGGGCTGGCCCGCGGTGCTGGAGGTGCGCGGCGAGATCTACATGCCACGCGCCGCATTCGAGAAGTACAACGAGTGGGCACGCGCCGGCGGCGGGAAGGTGCTGGCCAATCCCCGCAACGGCGCCGCCGGTTCGCTGCGGCAGCTGGACCCGCGCGTCACGGCGCAGCGGCCACTGTCCTTCTTCGCCTACGGGCTGGGAGAGGTGCAGGGCGGCCACCTGCCGGCGACGCATTCGGCGCAGCTGGCGCAGCTGGCGCATTGGGGCTTTCCGGTGAACGAGCTGAACGAGGTCGTCACCGGCGCGGATGGCCTGCTCGATTATTTCCGCCGCATGGGCACGCGGCGCGACCGGCTGCCCTTCGACATCGATGGCGTGGTCTACAAGCTCGACGACCTCGCCGGCCAGCGCGAGATGGGCTTCGTGTCGCGCGCGCCGCGCTGGGCACTGGCGCACAAGTTCCCGGCGCAGGAGCAGTCCACGCGCGTGGAGGGCATCGACATCCAGATCGGCCGCACTGGCACCGCGACGCCGGTGGCGCGGCTGGCGCCGGTGCAGGTGGCCGGCGTCACCGTGACCAACGCCACGCTGCACAACGCCGACCAGGTGGCGCGGCTGGACGTGCGCGTCGGCGACACGGTGATCGTGCGCCGCGCCGGCGACGTCATTCCCGAAATCGTAAGCGTGGAGCTGGGAAAACGGCCGGCGCGCACGCACCCCTGGTCGATGCCGGCGCAATGCCCCGTGTGCGGCTCGGAGCTGGTGCGCGAGGAAGGTGCCGCGGCCTGGCGCTGCTCGGGCGAGCTCACCTGCCCGGCGCAGCGCAAGGAGACCATCCGCCACTTTGCTTCACGCCGCGCCATGGACATCGAGGGCCTGGGCGAGCGCTTCATCGAGGAGCTTTCCGATCTCGGCTACGTCGAATCGGTTGCCGACCTGTACCGGCTGAAGCTGGCGGACCTGCTGGAGATGAAGCGCCGCGCCGACGAGCGCGATGGCACCA
>DATJXQ010000041.1:0-17236 GCA_035500015.1 Steroidobacteraceae bacterium | reverse complement strand
ATTCCAGCGGTTCGACGACGGCCTGGAAGCGCCCGCCGGCCATGCCCAGCAGCTGCATGCGGGCGCTGATTTCCTTGCCGAAAGTGGCGGCCGTTTCATCGCGTGCCACCGACAGCTGCTGGGCCAGCTCGCGATAGGCGTTCAGGGCGCCCGCCTGCTGCGCGCGCAGTGCGGCGACGTCCTGCTCGACGGCCTCGAGCGCCTCGAGTTCGGCCTGCAGCAGCGCGCGGTGCGCCGGCAGCTCGCGTGCCGGCACCCGGTGCCTGCGCGCCAGTTCCTCGGCCGCCGCCAGCCGTTTCTCGACCTCCGCCTGTCGGGCATTGTCCAGCTCGAGCGAGCCGGCATAGCGGGACAGTTCGCGCGCGACCTCCTCGATGCGGATCGCGGCCTCCTCCAGCAGCGGCGTGATGGGCGCAAGGCGCCCGTCCATGTCGGCCAGGGGTTTGAGCGTGGCGCGCGCGCGGGCGATGCGCGCCTGGGCGGTATCCGTTTCGTCCTCGTACAGCAGCTGCGCGGCCGCCTGCGTGCCCTCGACCAAGCGGCCGCGGTTGGCCAGGCGCGCCGACTCGGCGGCCAGCTCCTCGGCTTCGCCGGCCTTCAGGTCCAGCGCCGCCAGCTCGTTGAGCTGGAAGCGCAGCAGTTCGACGCGCGCGTCGCGGTCGCGCAGCTGTGATTCCTTTTCCAGCACCTGGTTCAGCAACGCCAGCCATGCACCGTGCGCGCGCGCCACGCTGTCGGCCAGGTTTTCGAGCTTGCCGTAATGATCCAGCAGTTCCCGCTGTGCCGCGGACCGCACCAGCGACTGGAATTCGTGCTGTCCATGCACGTCCAGCAGGCTCCCCACGGTTTCGCGCAGCTGCTGCACCGGTACGGCCTGGCCGTTGAGATAGGCGCGCGAGCGTCCGTCGGCGGCGACCACCCGCCGCACCAGCAGCTCGTCCTCGGCGTCGATGGACTGCTCTTCCAGCCGCGCGCGCAGCTGCGGCGGGGCCTGGCGGATGTCGAAGGTCGCGGCCACCTCGGCGCGTTCGGCGCCGGCGCGGATCTGCTCGGCATCGGCACGCGCGCCGCAGGCCAGCAGCAGCGCATCGACGATGATGGATTTGCCGGCGCCGGTCTCGCCGGTGAGCACGGTGAGGCCGCCGGCGAAATCCAGCTCCAGCGTGTCGACGATGGCCAGGTCCCGGATGTGGAGATGGGTCAGCATGTTCGCCTCAGGCCGTTGCGCCGTTGCCGCCGCGTCCCCAGTGCAGTTTGGAGCGCAGCAGGCGGAAGTAATCGTAACCGGGTGGATGCAGCAGCGTGATGCGCTGGGTCGAGGGATGGATCTCCAGCCGGTCGGACGGCCGCAGCTCGCCGAGCACCACCCCGTCGCAGGCGGCCAGCGCGCGGGTGTCGTAGCGTTCATGCAGCAGCACGGTGACCACGCTGCGGCCGGAAACCAGGATGGGGCGGTCGGCCAGCGTGTGCGGGCAGATCGGTACCACCAGCATCACGTCGAGGGCGGGATCCACGATCGGGCCGCCGCAGGCCAGCGAGTAAGCGGTCGAACCGGTGGCGCTGGAGACGATCAGGCCGTCGCCGCCGTGCGTATTGACGTAACGGCCGTCCACGCGGGTCTCGAATTCCAGGATGCGGCCGGTTTCCCACTTGGACAGCACCACGTCGTTCAGTGCCAGCCGGCGCCGCTCGCCGCCGTCGGCGGCGATCAGGCGCGCCTCCAGCAGCGGCCGATGGTCGACTGCGCAGCGGCCGCCCAGCGCGGCATCCAGGCTTTCGACCATGTCCTGCGGCAGCACGTCGGTGAGGAAGCCCAGCCGGCCACGGTTGACGCCGAGCATCGGTACGCCGGTGCCCGCGAACAGCCGCGCGGCAAACAGCAGCGAGCCGTCGCCGCCGATCACGATGGCCAGCTGCGCGCGGGCGACCAGTTCGGCGTCGTCCACGGCCGTGGTCAGCGCCCCCGGGGCCGCGGCCGCGGCCTCGTGCTGGACGAGCGTGACCAGCCCGCGCGATTGCAGCTGCGGCAGCAGCGCCACGGCCGTTTCGCGGACGGTCCGTTCCGCGAAACGACCCAGCAGCGCGCACGTCCGGATGAAGCCTCCCATGGGGCTAGTTTACTTGGGGGTGGGCAGGCAACGCCGGCCCTTTCGGCGGCTTTCGTGAGCGGGTTCCCAGGCGGAGGCAACTCTTGACCGACCGTGCCCGGCACGGCTAGCGTTCCCCTGTCCATGAGCCCGGAAACCCGCGACGAAGCCCGACTCAGCGAACGCGCCCAGCAGCTGTTGAAGGCGCTGATCGAGAGCTATATCCGGGACGGTCAGCCGGTGGGTTCGCGCAGCCTGTCGCGCGATTCCGGCATGGCCCTCAGTTCGGCTACGGTGCGCAATGTGATGGCCGACCTGGAGGCCTGCGGTTTCGTCAGTTCGCCGCATACCTCGGCCGGCCGCGTGCCCACCCCCAAGGGCTATCGCTTCTTCATCGACACGCTGCTGGAAGTGCGGCCGCTGACCGAGGCCACCGCCGACGAGCTGCGCACCCAGCTGTCCGGCGCGGGTGACTCGCGCGCGCTGGTCGCGGCCGCCTCGCAGCTGCTGTCCAATGTCACGCAGATGGCCGGCGTGGTGTCGCTGCAGTCGCCGGACAGCGCCTCGCTGACGCACATCGAGTTCCTGCAGCTTTCCGCAAAGCGCGTGCTGGCCATCATGGTCTTCGACGGCCGCGAGGTGCAGAACCGCGTGGTGCACCTGGATCGCGACATTCCGCCCGAGGAATTGCGCCGCGCCGCGGCGGCGCTCAATGAGCAGTTCCGCGGCCGCACCCTGCAGCAGGTGCGCCAGGAACTGATCGACCAGCTCTCCGAGATGCGCGAGAAGCTCAACCAGGGCATGGTCGACACGATCGCGGTGGCGCAGCAGCTGTTCGGCGGCGGCCCTGCGCACAGCGACATGGAACTGGTGATCGCCGGCGAGACCAAGCTGATGGGCTATGGCGAGCTGTCCAGCGTCGAGAAGCTGCGCCGGCTGTTCGAGGCCTTCGACGAGAAGCGCGCCATCCTGCAACTGCTCGACCTGAGCCTGAACGGTCCCGGGGTGCAGATCTTCATCGGCCGGGAGTCGGGATACCAGATACTGGACGACTGCAGCGTGGTGACCGCGCCGTATCGCGCCGACAATGGCGCGGTGGGCGTGCTCGGCGTGATCGGGCCGACGCGCATGGCTTACGAGCGCGTGATCCCGGTGGTGGACCTGACCGCCAAGCTGCTGGGGGCGGCCTTGAATTCGCGCCGCTAGTGCCCATCTACCCTGCGCCCGCCGGCCGCGGGGCCTGTCGGGGAGGCCATGGCTGTGCCCGCGAACTGGATTTACGGAGAAGAAATGTCCGAGACGGACGGTGAACTGAATTCTTCCGCGCCCCCCGGGAATGGCGGCGTGTCGCCCGAAACCGGCGACCCGCCCCCGGAAGTGGAGCGCCTGCGCAGCGAGCTGGCGGCGGCGCAGGGGCAGGCCGCCGCCAGGGAACGCGAGCTGGCGTTGCGCAGTGCCGCCGAGATCGAGAACATCCGCAAACGCGCGGCCCGCGACGTCGAGCAGGCGCACCGTTTCGCCGTGGAGCGCCTGGTGCAGGAACTGCTGCCGGTGCGCGACAGCCTGGAGGTGGCGGCGGCCAGCGGGGCGACCGCCGATGCGGCCACGCTTGCCGCCGGGCAGGCGGCGACCCTGAAGCTGCTGGCACGCGCCTTCGAGAAGTTCGCCGTGCAGGTCATCGACCCCGCCGGCGAGCCGTTCGATCCGCAGCGGCACGAGGCCATGGCCACGCAGTCCTCGGTGGCCGCCGCACCCGGCACGGTGCTGCAGGTGGTGCAGCGGGGATACGAGCTCAACGGGCGCCTGCTGCGGCCGGCACGGGTGATCGTGGCCAGCGAGCCCGGCGGCTGAACCACTTGAACTGGCGGGCAACCGTTCCCACATACTGCGCAATGTCCACATTCACGGAACTTCGAAGGTAAACGCACATGGCCAAAGTCATCGGAATCGACCTGGGAACCACCAATTCCTGCGTCGCCGTCATGGAGGCGGGCAAGCCGCGCGTGATCGAGAACAGCGAGGGAGATCGCACGACCCCGTCGATTGTGGCGTTCACCAAGGACAACGAAGTCGTCGTGGGCCAGTCGGCCAAGCGCCAGGCGGTCACCAATCCGCGGAACACGCTGTTTGCCGTGAAGCGCCTCATCGGCCGCAAGTTCAAGGACGAGGTGGTGCAGAAGGACGTCGGCATGGTGCCCTACAGGATCGTGGCCGCCGACAACGGCGATGCCTGGGTCGAGGTGCAGGGCAAGAACATGGCGCCGCCGGAAATCTCCGCGCGCGTGCTCACCAAGATGAAGAAGACCGCCGAGGACTACCTCGGCGAGCCGGTGACCGAGGCGGTGATCACCGTGCCGGCCTACTTCAACGATTCGCAGCGCCAGGCCACCAAGGACGCCGGCCGCATCGCCGGCCTCGAGGTCAAGCGCATCATCAACGAACCCACCGCCGCGGCGCTGGCCTACGGCCTCGACAAGTCCGGCGGTGACCGCAAGATCGCGGTGTACGACCTGGGTGGCGGCACCTTCGACGTGTCCATCATCGAGATCGCCGAGATCGACGGCGAGCGGCAGTTCGAGGTGCTCTCCACCAACGGCGACACTTTCCTCGGCGGCGAGGATTTCGACCTGCGCATCATCAATTTCCTCGCCGAGGAGTTCCTGAAGGAATCCGGCGTGGACGTGCGCAAGGATCCGCTGGCCATGCAGCGCCTGAAGGAGGCCGCGGAAAAGGCCAAGATCGAGCTGTCCTCCAGCCAGCAGACCGAGGTGAACCTGCCGTACATCACGGCCGATGCCGCGGGGCCGAAGCACCTGAACGTGAAGATCACGCGCGCCAGGCTGGAATCCCTGGTCGAGGACCTGGTGAAGAAGACCGTCGAGCCCTGCCGCATTGCGCTGAAGGATGCCGGTGTTTCCGCCGCCGAGGTGGCCGAGGTCATCCTGGTGGGCGGCCAGACGCGCATGCCGCTGGTGCAGAAGTACGTGAAGGATTTCTTCGGCAAGGAGCCGCGCCGCGACGTCAATCCGGACGAGGCGGTGGCGGTGGGCGCGGCCATCCAGGCCGGCGTGCTGGCCGGCGAAGTCAAGGACGTGCTGCTGCTCGACGTGACGCCGCTGTCGCTGGGCATCGAGACCCTGGGCGGGGTGATGACCAAGCTGATCGAGAAGAACACCACGATCCCGACCAAGGCCTCGCAGGTGTTCTCCACGGCCGACGACAACCAGACGGCGGTCACGATCCACGTGCTGCAGGGCGAGCGCGAGCGGTCCCAGGACAACAAGTCCCTGGGCCGCTTCGATCTCAGCGACATACGCGCGGCACCGCGCGGCATGCCGCAGATCGAGGTGTCCTTCGACATCGACGCCAACGGCATCCTCAATGTGTCGGCGAAGGACAAGGCCACCGGCAAGGAACAGAAGATCGTCATCAAGGCCTCTTCGGGCCTCTCCGAGGACGAGATCAAGCGCATGGTCGTGGATGCCGAGGCGCATGCCGCCGAGGACAGGAAATTCCGCGAGCTGGTCGAAAGCCGCAACCGCGCCGACGGGCTGGTGCACGCCACCGACAAGACGCTGGCCGAGCTGGGCGGAAAAGTCTCCGGCAGCGACCGCGTCGCCGTCGAAGCGGCGCTGTCGGACCTGAAGACCGCGCTCAAGGGCGACGACAAGGAAGCCATCGACCGCAAGGCCGAGGCTCTGGCGAAGGCCTCGCAGGGCCTGGCCGCCGCGCAGCAGCCGGCCGGCGCGGCTGGTGCGGAGTCCGCCGCTGGCGGGCCGCAGTCCTCCGGCACGCAGCGGGACGACAACGTGGTCGATGCCGAATTCGAGGAAGTGAAGGACAAGGACCGCAAGGGCTGAAGCGGCCCGCGTTCCGGATGGAAAGAACAGGCGCCACGCCCGCGAGGGCATGGCGCCATTGTGCGTGAGGGATGCCCGGCAGCAGCATGGCGAAGCGTGACTATTACAAGGTGCTGGAAGTGGCCCGCGATGCAGCGGAGGCCGACATCAAGAAGGCTTACCGGCGCCTGGCGATGAAACTGCATCCGGACCGCAATCCGGGCGACAAGGCCTCCGAGGAGCAGTTCAAGGAAGCCAAGGAGGCCTACGAGGTCCTGTCGGATACGCACAAGCGTTCCCTGTACGACCAGTACGGCCACGAAGGGCTGGAAGCCCAGCGTGGCGCGGGCGGCCCCGGATTCAATCCCGGCGAGGCATTCGGCGACATTTTCGGCGACGTGTTCGGCGACATCTTCGGCGGCGGTCGCCGTGCCGGCCGCGGGCAGTCGCAGGTGTTCCGCGGCGCGGACCTGCGCTACGAGCTGGAGCTGAATCTGAACCAGGCCGTGTTCGGCGCCACTGTCGGCATCGAGGTGGCGCGCCTGGCGGAATGCGAGACCTGCCACGGCAGCGGCGCCGCCAAGGGCTCCAAGCCGGTGGAATGCGAGACCTGCCATGGCGCCGGCACCGTGCGGGTCTCGCAGGGATTCTTCCAGCTGCAGCAGACCTGTCCGCGTTGCCGCGGCACGGGCAGGATCGTCAAGAATCCCTGCGACACCTGCCTCGGGCAGGGGCGCGTGCGGCGCACCAGGAATCTCTCGGTGAAGATTCCGGCCGGCGTGGATAACGGCGATCGCATCCGCCTCTCGGGCGAGGGCGAAGCCGGTCGCAACGGCGGGCCCTCCGGAGATCTGTACGTCGAGGTCAACGTGCGCCCGCACGAGATCTTCGAGCGCGAGGGCGAGCATCTGTCCTGCGAGGTGCCGGTGAGCTTCATCACGGCCGCCCTCGGCGGCACCGTCGTCGTGCCGACCCTGGACGGACAGGTCTCCCTGAAGATACCGGCCGAAACACAGTCCGGACGCGTGTTCCGGCTGCGCGACAAAGGCGTCAAGCCCGTGCGCGGCGGCCAGCGAGGCGACCTGTTCTGTAAGGTAATGGTCGAGACCCCGGTCAATCTCACCGGCGAGCAGAAGGATTTGCTGCGAAGATTGGAAGAGTCGCTGAAGGCGGACGGACGGCGCCACGCGCCGCGCGAGGATGGCTTCTTCGAGGGAGTGAAACGCTTTTTCACCAGCGCGGAATGACAGTGACGAGCAGGGTCGGAATAGTCGGCGCGGCCGGGCGGATGGGCATGGAGCTCGTCAAGGTGCTGCGCGATACGCCTGGAGCGCGGCTGGCGGCGGCCATTGATCGCCCGGACGGCGCATCCGTGGGAAAGGACGCCGGCGAAGTGGCGGGCCTGCCAGCCATCGGCGTGCGGATCGGCGCGGATCTGGCCGCCGTGATCGGCGGGCTGGATGTGCTCATCGATTTCTCGACCGGCGCTGCAGTGGCGGCAACCGCCACCGTGTGCGGAGCGGCTGGCGTGGCGCTGCTGGTAGGCACCACCGCGCTCGATGAGAACGCGCGGCACCAGCTGGATGCCGCCGCCGGCAAGATACCGTTGCTCATTTCCGCCAACACCAGCCTCGCGCTGAACGTGCTGCTCAATCTGGTGCGGCAGGCCGCCCGGGCGCTGCCCGCCGGCTACGACATCGAGATACTCGAAGCCCACCATCGCCACAAGATCGACGCGCCCTCGGGAACCGCGCTGGCGCTGGGAGAGGCGGCCGCGGCGGGGCGGGGCGAACGCCTGGCCTCGCCGGTCGGGGTCACGGGGGCCACGGCAGGCGCCCGCCAGCCGGGCAGCATCGGTTTTTCGGTGGTGCGGGGTGGCGATGTGGTCGGGGAGCACGACGTGCGCTTCCTGGGGCCTGGCGAGCAGCTGCGGCTGTCGCACGTGGCCACGGACCGCGCGATTTTCGCCAGAGGCGCCGTGGCGGCCGCACTATGGCTGGTCAAGCGCCCGGCGGGTCGTTATCAGATGGCTGATTTTATCTTTAAAGATCAATTGGATACAGAATAATCTGCAGCGTCTTGCCGGGTGGGGGAAGGGCTTTTCCGGGTAACTTCCGCGTGGACAGGGGGAGGCTGGAAAAAGTAGAATTCGCGGCGAAATCCGTTACATCCAGTTACGGGTTTTAGTCCGCGCAAGGCGGGAGGGCGTTCCACAAGAACTCCTCCCGCTTTGTGCATCCGCACCTCAAAACCGGTTATGCGAGGCTGATGAGAGGCCGCCAAATTCAAGCGGAGGTCGGTGAGTGAGCGTGAGCGCCGTATTGGCTCTGGCAGATGGAACCGTTTTCCACGGCATTTCCATCGGGGCAAAAGGAAACACCACCGGCGAAGTTGTATTCAATACGGCGATGACGGGCTATCAGGAGATTCTCTCCGATCCCTCGTATTTCAGGCAGATCGTCACGCTGACCTACCCCCATGTCGGCAACACCGGCACCACGCCGGAAGACCAGGAGTCCTCGCAGGTCGCTCCGGCCGGCCTCGTCATCCGCGATCTGCCGCTGCTCGAGAGCAACTGGCGCTCCAACCTGACACTGCCCGAGTACCTGCAGCGCGGCCGCGTGGTGGCCATTGCCGGTCTCGATACGCGCAAGCTGACGCGCCTGCTGCGCGAGAAGGGCGCGCAGGCCGGCTGCATCATGACCGGGGAGAACCTCGACCCGAATGCGGCCGTGCATGCGGCGCGGCGTTTTCCCGGGCTCGCGGGCATGGATCTCGCGAAGGTCGTGAGCACCAGGGAAATCTACCGGTGGAATGACGGTACCATCTGGCGCGCCGCCGGCCGGCCGACGCTGCGGCCGGCGCAGCGCCTGCACGTGGTGGCCTACGATTTCGGCGTGAAGCGCAACATCCTGCGGCTGCTGGCCGAGGCCGGCTGCCGCATGACGGTGGTGCCGGCGCAGACTCCCGCGGCCCAGGTGCTCGCGCTGCAGCCCGACGGCATCTTCCTGTCGAACGGTCCCGGCGATCCGGAGCCGTGCACCTATGCCATCGAGGCGATCCGCGAATTCCTCGAAACCGATCTGCCGGTATTCGGCATCTGCCTCGGGCACCAGCTGCTCGGGCTCGCGGCCGGCGGCCGCACGGTGAAGATGAAATTCGGCCATCACGGCGCCAACCATCCCGTGCAGGAACTGGCCACCGGCAAGGTCATCATCACCAGTCAGAACCATGGCTTCGCGGTGGACGAGGATTCGCTGCCGCCCAATGTGCGCGTGACGCACAAGTCGCTGTTCGATGGTTCGCTGCAGGGCATCGAGCTCATCGACAAGGCGGCCTTCAGCTTCCAGGGACATCCCGAAGCCAGCCCCGGTCCGCACGACCTGCTGCCGCTGTTCGACCGCTTCACGCAGGCGATGATCCGCCGGCTGCAGAACCAGCTGCGCGGCCGGGTGCGCGCCAACGGCAACGCGACCGGCTGACGCCATGCCCCGACGCACCGACATCCAGAGCATCCTGATCATCGGCGCCGGCCCCATCGTCATCGGGCAGGCCTGCGAGTTCGACTATTCCGGCGCACAGGCCTGCAAGGCGCTGCGCGAGGAGGGCTACCGGGTCATCCTGGTGAACTCCAATCCCGCCACCATCATGACCGATCCGGAGATGGCCGATGCCGTCTACATCGAGCCGGTCAGCTGGCGCACCGTGGCGCGCATCATCGAGAAGGAAAGGCCCGATGCGCTGCTGCCCACCATGGGCGGGCAGACCGGCCTGAACACCGCGCTGGACCTGGTGCGCGAGGGCGTACTGGAGCAGTTCGGCGTGGAGCTGATCGCCGCCAGCCGGGAGGCCATCGATACGGCCGAGGACCGCGAGAAGTTCCGCAACGCGATGAGCGAGATCGGCCTGGAATCCCCGCGCTCGCTGATCGCCCATACGCTGGAGGAGGCCGCCGCCGCGCAGGCCGAGCTCGGCTTCCCCATCGTGATCCGGCCCTCGTTCACGCTGGGCGGCACCGGTGGCGGCATCGCGTGGAATCGCGAGGAGTTCGAGACCATCGTGCAGCGCGGGCTGGCGGCATCGCCCACCAGCGAGGTGCTGATCGAGGAATCGGTGGTCGGCTGGAAGGAATTCGAGATGGAGGTGGTGCGGGACCGCAACGACAACTGCATCATCGTGTGCTCGATCGAGAACCTCGACCCCATGGGCGTGCACACCGGCGATTCGATCACGGTGGCTCCGGCGCAGACGCTTACCGACAAGGAATACCAGCGCATGCGCGATGCCTCCATCGCGGTGCTGCGCAAGATCGGCGTGGAAACCGGCGGTTCCAACGTGCAGTTCGCGCTGAATCCCGAGGATGGCCGGCTGCTGATCATCGAGATGAACCCGCGCGTGTCGCGCTCCTCCGCGCTGGCCTCCAAGGCCACGGGCTTCCCCATCGCCAAGGTCGCGGCCAAGCTCGCGGTGGGGTACACGCTGGATGAGCTGCGCAACGACATCACCGGCGGGCGCACGCCGGCCTCCTTCGAACCGGCCATCGACTATGTCGTGACCAAGGTGCCGCGCTTCACCTTCGAGAAATTCCCCGCCGCCAACAGCCGGCTCACCACGCAGATGAAATCGGTGGGCGAGGTGATGGCCATCGGCCGCAATTTCCAGGAATCCCTGCAGAAGGCGCTGCGCGGCCTGGAGACGGGCCTGGACGGGCTGACCCCGATCACGCAGCTGCCGCTCGCGGGAGAGGAGGCGGTGGACGCGCTGGCCTACGAACTGCGCAACCCCGGCGCGAACCGCCTGCTGTACGTGGCCGACGCGTTCCGTGCGGGCTGGACGCTGCAGCGGGTGCACGAGCTTTCCTACATCGATCCCTGGTTCCTGGCGCAGGTGCGCGACCTGGTCGAGGAAGAGCGGGCAATCGCCGCCGGTGGCGCAGCCGCGCTCGATGCCGGCAGGCTGCGCGCGCTGAAGCGCAAGGGTTTCTCGGACATGCGGCTGGCACTGCTGACCGGCCAGCCGGAGAAGGCGCTGCGCGAGCGGCGCCGCAAGCTGGGAGTCGTGCCCGTCTACAAGCGCGTGGATACCTGCGCGGCAGAGTTCGCGACCTCCACGGCCTACCTGTACTCCACCTACGAGGAGGAGTGCGAGGCCGAACCTTCCGGGCGCCGCAAGATCATGATCCTCGGCGGCGGGCCCAACCGCATCGGCCAGGGCATCGAGTTCGACTACTGCTGTGTGCACGCCTCGCTGGCGCTGCGCGCGGCCGGCTTCGAGACCATCATGGTCAACTGCAACCCCGAGACGGTCTCCACCGACTACGACACCTCCGACCGGCTGTACTTCGAGCCGCTGACGCTCGAGGACGTGCTGGAGATCATCGCCAAGGAAAAGCCGCTGGGCGTGATCGTGCAGTACGGCGGCCAGACGCCGCTGAAGCTGTGCCGCGCGCTGGAAGCCGCCGGCGCGCCCATCATCGGCACCACGCCGGAATCCATCGACGTGGCCGAGGACCGCGAGCGCTTCGCGCAGCTGGTGACGCGCCTGCAGCTGCGCCAGCCCGCCAACGCCACCGCGCGCACCGAGGAACAGGCGCTGCGCATGGCCAGGGACGTCGGCTATCCGCTGGTCGTGCGTCCCTCGTACGTGCTGGGCGGGCGCGCCATGGAAGTGGTGTACGCCGAGGAAGACCTGAAGACCTACATGACCGATGCGGTGCGCGTGTCGAACGACTCGCCCGTGCTGCTGGACCGCTTCCTCGACCAGGCCATCGAGGTCGACGTGGACGCGGTCTGCGACGGCAAGGAAGTGCTGATCGGCGGCATCATGGAGCACGTGGAGCAGGCCGGCGTGCATTCCGGCGACTCCAGCTGCTCGCTGCCGCCCAACAGCCTGTCCTTCGAGCTGCAGCAGCAGCTGCGCGACCAGACCAGGAAGCTGGCGCTGGGGCTGAATGTCATCGGCCTGATGAACGTGCAGTACGCCATCCAGAACGGCGTGGTGTACGTGCTGGAGGTGAACCCGCGCGCCTCGCGCACCGCGCCCTTCGTCTCCAAGGCCACGGGGCGCCCGATCGCCAAGATCGGCGCACTGGTGATGGCGGGGCAGACGCTGGCGCAGCTGGGCGCAAGCCAGGAGATCGTGCCGGATTTCTATTCGGTGAAGGAGGCCGTGTTCCCCTTCGCCAAGTTCCCGGAGTCCGATCCGATACTGGGCCCGGAGATGAAATCCACCGGCGAGGTGATGGGCACCGGCCGCACCTTCGGCGAGGCATATGCCAAGTCCCAGGCCGGCTCCGGCGTGGCGCTGCCGCGTGGCGGCACCGCGCTGGTCAGCGTGCGTGAACGCGACAAGCCCGGCGCCGTGGAGATGGCGCGCAAGCTGTCCGCGCGCGGGTTCGAGCTGGTGGCCACCGACGGCACCGCCAGGGCGATCCAGGCGGCGGGCCTGTCGTGCCGCCGCGTCAACAAGGTGCGCGAGGGCCGGCCGCACATCGTCGACATGATCAAGAACGACGAGATCTCGCTGATCGTGAACACCACCGAAGGCCGCCAGGCCACGCGGGATTCCATGGCCATCCGCCGCGAGGCCGTGAGCCGCCGCGTCACCTACTTCACCACGCTTGCCGCGGGCCTGGCCACCTGCGAAGCTCTGGATCACCTGGAGGACGTGGACGTGAACCGCCTCCAGGACCTGCACGGGGAGATCCGTTCGTGAAGCGCGTGCCCATCACGCTGCGCGGCGCCGAGGCGCTGCGCGTGGAACTCAGGAAACTCAAGAGCGAGGACCGGCCCGCCGTGATCAAGGCGATCGCCGAGGCGCGCGCCCACGGCGACCTGTCGGAGAACGCCGAGTACCATGCCGCGCGCGAACAGCAGGGCTTCATCGAGGGGCGCATCCAGGAGCTGGAAGGCAAGCTCTCCAATGCCGAGATCATCGACGTCACGCAGCTGGCGAACAACGGCAAGGTGATTTTCGGCGCCACCGTGGAGCTGGCGGACGAGGACAGCGGCGCGGCGGTGACCTACCAGATCGTCGGCGAGGACGAGGCCGACATCAAGGCGGGCCGGATTTCGGTTGGCTCGCCGATCGCGCGGGCGCTGGTCGGCAAGGCCGAGGGCGATACGGTCGAGGTGGCCACTCCCGGTGGACGGCGCAATTACGAGATCATCGCCGTCCGCTACGTCTAGCGCTTCACCCTCAGATCCAGCCGGCGCCGCGCCGCGGCCCGAGCAGCTGGTGCAGCACATCCTGCAGCTGCGGCAGCCAGGCCCACGCCGCGACCAGCGCCACTGCCACCAGCGCGATCCACAGCAACCCGGACCACGCATCCGCCCAGCCATGCTGGTGGCCGCCATTGGCATAGTAGAGGGCGGTGCGTCGCCCGGCGCCGATCGGCAGCGCCAGCAGCGCATAGATCGCCACGACCGCCAGCAGCGCCATCCAGCGCGGCAGGTGGGCCAGATAGCCGTGCGCGGGCGGCCAGTATCCCGGTGGCATGTACGTATGCCACACCATGACGGCTGCCACCGCCATCAGCGCGAACCAGCCGGCGGACAGCACGGTGAATACCGGCAGCATCACGCCGCCGGCGACGCGCGCGGCCGGGCCTGGAGGTTGCGGCGGCACACCGGCGGTCACGCCGTGCGGATACCACTGTGCGTGCCGGCCCCATTCGCGCTGCGCGCGGCGTTCCGCGCGGAAGTCGGCATGCTTCTTCCTCACCCGGTCGACGAGTTCCTGCGCGTTGAACGGCTGGCCGCGGGCGGCGGCCAGTTCCTCGGGCGAGCAGGCCACCGGCAGCACGAAGATCAGCACGCAGTACACGGCCAGCCAGAATCCGCCGGTGAAGATGGCGAGCAGCACGAACGCGACGCGAACCCAGGCCACTTCCACGCCCGCGAATACTGCGAGGCCATTGCAGACTCCTGCAATCTTCTGGCCCTCGCTGATGCGATAGAGGCGGCGGGGACGGGGCGCGGCGCCGGATGCGGAAGCGCCACCCGGCTCTGCCGTTGAATCCCCGGCGGAACCACCTGCGACAGGTCCCATCTCCTGGACGATCCGCCCGATTTCCGCGGCGCTGACCACCGTCTTGTACGGGCCCAGGACCAGCCGGCATTTCTCGGCGATGGCCTGCTCCAGGTCCGCCATGATTTCCGCGCGGTCCGGATTGCCTTCGAGCGAGCGACCGGCATCTTCCAGGTAGCGGCGCAGGGCCTCATAGCCTTCCTCGTCCATCTGGTACGCGTTGCCGTTCAGGTTGATGGTGGTGACTTTGCGCATGTCAGTGCCCCAGACGCGTGAGCGTGTCGTTGAGATGGTTCCAGTAGCCCTGCAATTCCTGCAGCGCGCTCCGGCCGGGCTCCGTCAGCCGGTAGTACTTGCGCGGTGGACCGGCTTCGGATTCCTGCCACTCGTAATCCACCAGCCCCTCGCGCCGCAGCCGTGAAAGCAGCGGATACAGCGTGCCTTCCTGGGTGGCGAATTCCGTGCCGGACAGCCGTTGCAGCATCTCGGCCACGTACAGCTTTTCCCGGGCGATGACCCGCAGTACGGCAAATTCCAGCAATCCCTTGCGGATGGGTGTGAATTTTTCGCTGAGGTCGGACATCTGCAATTTGGAAAAGCTACCTTTCCTTGTAAAGGTAGCAAGATGCAGAAAGGGTGTCCAGGGGCGGCAGGACACCGGCTACGGTCAGGCGGGGAGGATGATTCTCGGTAACCGCGGATGCGGGCGGTACAGCACGGCCACGTGGCCGATGCGCGCGACCATGGCGCTGGTGGTGCGTCCGGCCAGTTCGGCGAGCGCGGCGTCCCGGTCCGCGCGTTCCAGGCCCGGCAGGCGTACCTTGATCAGTTCGTGATCGGTCAGCGCGCGATCGGTTTCCGAGACGACGGCAGCCGTCAGCCCGGCGTTGCCCAGCAGCACGACGGGCTTGAGCGGGTGCGCCAGTCCCCGCAGGTGCCGGCGCTGTTTTTCGGTAAGCTGCATGGCCGCGATTCTAATCCCCCACATGGCCAAGAGAACGCGCTCCTCACGCGAATGGCTGAAGGAGCATTTCACCGATCCGTACGTGCAGCGCGCAAAGTCCGAGGGATGGCGCTCGCGCGCCGTCTACAAGCTCGAGCAGATGGACCGCAAGGAGCACCTGCTGAAGCCCGGCCAGCTGGTGCTGGATCTCGGCGCTGCGCCGGGCGGCTGGAGCCAGTACGCCGCCCGGCACGTGGGTCGCACGGGCCGCGTGCTCGCGACCGACATCCTGCCGATGGACGCGCTCACTGGCGTGGAGTTCGTGCAGGGAGATTTCCGCGACGCGCAGTTCGTGCAACAACTGGAGGCCCTGGTGGGCGACCCCGGCGCCGACCTGCTGCTGTCGGATATCGCGCCCAACATGTCGGGAATGAACGCCATCGACCAGCCGCGTTCGCTGTACCTGGTGGAGCTGGCGCTGGACATGGCGCAGCGCGTGCTGCGGCCGGGCGGCAGCGCGCTCATCAAGACCTTCCAGGGCGCCGGGTTCCACGAGCTGGTGGTCGCAACGCGCAGGCACTACCGCAAGGTGAAGCTGCTGAAGCCGGATGCTTCGCGCGCGCGCAGTGCCGAGTTGTATCTGCTGGCAAGCGGACACGGTGGGCAATAGTCACTGCCGCCATTTGCCCTCGCTGCTTGTCGGAACCAGCCTACCCGCGCATTGCAATGCGGCCGATTGAGCGGATGCCATGCGCGCCCCAGCATCGTGCCTGCACATGGCAACACACACCGGCAATCAGGGAGTCGCGCATGGCTAGTCGCAAGTACGGCCGCAAGGCATCCGCCAAAGTCGCGCGGGCCATGCACGAAATGAAGTCCGGAGAACTCAGGAGCGGGCGCTCCGGCAAGAAAGTCACCAGCCGCAAGCAGGCTGTGGCCATCGGCTTGTCCGAGGCACGACGGGCCGGCGCGAAGGTGCCGCGCAGGCGCGGCCCGGGCTGACGGCGCCCCGGAAAGACGCTACGCCCCGGTCGCTGATATTTCCTAAACTCGGCGGGTGGATCATTCCAATCCGGCAGCAGCGGTTTCGCGAATCGAATTCGAGGCGGAGGTCGAGCGCATTCGCGCCAGCGGCACGCTGGGTCGCAGCACGCAGCTGCTGCGGCTGTTTGATTTCCTCGTGGGCTGTCGCGCCTCCGGCCGCGTGCCCAAGGAAGTCGAGGTGGCCGTCGATTGCTTCGAGCGCGGCCCGCAGATCGATGTTGCGCAGGACGCCACGGTACGGGTCACCGCGCACAAGCTGCGCCGCCGGCTCGAGGAGTTCTATCGCGCCTCGGGCGAAACACCGCGCCTGACCATCCCGCGCGGCGAATACCGGCTTGCCCTCGGGGAGCCAGCGGCGGCTCGCGCCGCGCCGCGGAGCTGGCGGCGCCTGCTGCCGGCAACGCGGCGCGAGCGCGTGGCGGCATGGGTCACGGGTGCCGCGCTGCTGGCTGCGGCGCTGTGCCTGGGGTTCGCATTGCATGCCCCCCGCGCCGCAGCTGATTTCGCCGCACAACGCGCCTCCACGCTGTGGGCGCCCATACTGGCCGACGACCTGCCCGTGCAGCTGGTGCTGGGCGACTACTACATTTTCGGCGAGCGCGACGACAACGGGCACGTCAAGCAGCTGGTGCGCGACTTCAACATCAATTCCCGCCAGGAACTGGAGCAGGGATTCATCGGCAACCCGGCCCGGGCCGCGCGCTACGCCGACCTGAACCTGGGTTACCTGCCGACTTCCAGCGCGCAGGCGCTGCGCGAGGTGTTGCCGGTGATCATGGCCGCCGGCAAGTCCGTGATGCTCACGCTGGCCTCCGAACTGGATCCGGCCACGCTGAAGACCACCCATGTGGTGTATCTCGGGTATCTGTCCGCGCTGGGGATGCTCGAAGACGTCGTCTTCGAAAAATCGCGCTACTCGGTCGGCAGCTCCTACGACGAGCTGGTCGACTCGATCACCGGGGAGGTTCGCACCAGCGAGGCCGGCGATCCGCATCCACCCGGCATGCGCTACCGCGACTATGCGTACCTGGCCGACTTTGCCGGACCGGGCGGCGTAAAACACCTGATCATCGCCGGCACGCGCGATACCGGCCTGATGCAGGCGGCGGAAGTCGCGGCCGACAGCGCGCACCTGCGGGAGTTGCAGGCGCGGGTGCCTGCCGGCGGGCCCTTCGAGGCGCTTTACGAGGTGCAGGGCGTCAACGGCATCAACGTGGAGGCGCGACTGCTCGACGCCAGTGCCCTGGGTCGGTAATGCGGTCCCGGCAGCGGTCCACCTTGAAGGCCGGCAGGGC
>DATJXQ010000040.1:0-22669 GCA_035500015.1 Steroidobacteraceae bacterium | reverse complement strand
TCGAACTTGTCGACCGCCTTCATCAGGCCGATGTTGCCTTCCTGAATGAGATCAAGGAATTGCAGGCCGCGGTTGGTGTACTTCTTGGCGATCGAGATCACCAGGCGCAGGTTGGCCTCGACCATTTCCTTCTTGGCCTGGCGCGCCTCGAGGAGGAGATCCTCAAGCGGCAGAAGAAGCTGGCCGAGCTGGAGGTCGCCTACCGCCTGTCGATCAACGACATCAAGGAGATCAACCGCGAGGTGTCGATCGGCGAGGCCAAGGCGCGCCGCGCGAAGAAGGAGATGGTCGAGGCCAACCTGCGCCTGGTGATCTCCATCGCCAAGACATACACCAACCGCGGCCTGCAGTTCCTGGACCTGATCCAGGAGGGCAACATCGGCCTGATGAAGGCCGTGGACAAGTTCGAATACCGCCGCGGCTACAAGTTCTCCACCTACGCCACCTGGTGGATCCGCCAGGCCATCACGCGCTCCATCGCCGACCAGGCGCGCACCATCCGCATCCCGGTGCACATGATCGAGACCATCAACAAGCTCAACCGCATCTCGCGGCAGATGCTGCAGGAGATGGGCCGCGAGCCGACGCCGGACGAGCTGGCGGTGCGCATGGAGATGCCCGAGGACAAGGTGCGCAAGGTGCTGAAGATCGCCAAGGAGCCCATCTCGATGGAGACTCCCATCGGCGACGACGAGGATTCGCACCTCGGCGATTTCATCGAGGACACCTCCGTGACCTCGCCCATCGACCAGGCCACGATGGAATCCCTGCGCGAGACCACGCACGCGGTGCTGTCGCAGCTCACCCCGCGCGAGGCCAAGGTGCTGCGCATGCGCTTCGGCATCGACATGAATACCGACCACACTCTGGAAGAAGTCGGCAAGCAGTTCGACGTGACGCGCGAGCGCATCCGGCAGATCGAGGCCAAGGCGCTGAGGAAGCTCCGGCATCCGAGCCGCAGCGAGCAGCTGCGCAGCTTCCTGGTCGAGGACTGAGCAGCCGGCGGCACGGCATTGCGCCGTGCCGCCCACCAAGACGCGGCGCCGGAGCCGGCCATTTCGGGCCAGTTGACTGTATCGCCGTCTGTGCTTAGTGTACTAGAACGATCTGGAATCGTACTAGTGAAAATCAGGGTCAACCCGCATTCGGATACGCCGATCTACGAGCAGATGGTCAACACCATCATCGCGGCCATCGAGGCCAACCAGCTCGGCAGCGGCGACCGGCTGCCTTCGATCCGCGGATTGTCGGCGCAGCTCGGCATCAATCCGAATACCACGGCCAGGGTCTACCGCGAACTGGAGCTGCGCGGCTTCATCGAGAGCAAGACCGGCAGTGGCTGCTATGTGCTGCCGAGAAGCGGAGAAGCGGCTGCACGGGAGAAGGCGGCCCGCATGCAGCAGCTGTACAGCGACATGCTGCACGAGGCGCGGGAGCGGCGCATCGGCGAAGAGGATTTCCTGCGCTTTCTGCGCGCGAGAACCGGCACGTGAGCCTGAAAACCAGCGCGGACCTGTTCGCGCACTCGCTGCGGACCCTGCGCGGGCACCGCGGATTGCTGGCCTTTCCGCTGGTTTCGTTCCTCGCCGGCATGGCGATATTCGCATTGGCGCTGCCGCCGCTGTTCCACGTCACCGCAGTCGATGCCTGGCGCTGGCTATGGCACCCGACCCTGAACCGGCAGATGGCGCGTTCGGTCGCGATGGCGCCCTTCAACGACATCGGGAGGCTGCCGTACCGTTGGCTGGTGGCCAGCTGGCTGTCGGGCGCATTCGCCCTCACCTTCGTCCGACTTGCCTTCTACAGCCAGGCCATTCGCGCGCTCAACGGCGATGTGGTGTCGGTCGGCCGCGGATTTTTCCTGGCCCTGCAGCGGCTGCCGGCCGCGGCCGCCTGGGCGCTGTTTGCCGGAACCATCGGCGTATTCCTGGATATCCTCGACCGGATCCTCGGGCCACTGGCGGAGCTGATCCTCGACGCTACGGTGGTGTACCGCGCAACGGGTGAGCGGGCTGCCGCGCTGGTGTGCGGATTCTTCGTGCGCTGGAGCGTCATCGCCCAGTTCGTGGTGCCGGCGATGCTCGCCGGACCTCAAGTGCTCAACCCGGTCGGGAACCTGAAGATTTCCGCGCGCCTGCTGAAAAGACTGTGGGATGACGGAGTGGAGGATGCCCTGGTGATCGGGCACGTCGGCCCGAGCGGCGCGGGTTACCTGGCATCAGCCTGCCTGTATGTCGCCCTTCTGTTCGCAGGGTTCGCCACACATCTTTATTCACTGCAGCTGTGGGGCCTCATCCTGGCCTTCGCGGGCTTCTGCCTGACCGATGCGGTCAACGGCGTCTTCCGCTGCGGGCTGTACATCTACGCCACCGAGGGTGTGCTGCCAGGTCCGTTCGATGACGAGCTCTTCAGGCGCACCTGGGCGGTCAGGGAGCAGCCCTGCCCGTAGTGGGCATCACGCGAACTTCAGCGCGCCGGCCGTTCCCGATATCCGGTGATGCGCCGGAACGACTTGCCGAGCAGCGCGGCGGCAATGCTTGCCAGCGAAGCCCGCGGCGTGAGATCGGCGGTCAGCGCATGCGCGTCGGCGCTGCACGGTGCGCCCGCGGCCGGAATTTCCAGGCCCGCGCTCCACAGCACTCCGTTCACGATGAGCTGCCGCAGGCCGGCCGGTGCCCAGGCCCGGTGCGCGTCCAGGCCCGAGAAACAGAACGAGCGGCCACCGCCGGGCCGCTCGTAGGCCCAGGCGACAACATCCGCGGCGCGGCGCGCGGTGCGCGCCCACAGCAGCGGCGTCACGGTGCCCGCATCGGCGGCGAAGCGTGCCTCGCACAGCCAGCCATCCCTCGCCTTGAACGGCGTGACTCCGCGCGTCACGGGATGCGAGGGAAAATCCGCGTGTCGCGCCATCCAGTGGCCGCGCTTCGACACGCGGCGCTCCGTCGCCCCGCCGAACCACGCCGCGGCAGTAGCCACGTGATCGGCGGGGAAATCCACGGCCTGGTGCAGCAGGACGAGGCCGACGCCGTCGCCGGCCAGCACCCGCAGGCGTTCCCAGCGTTCCGGCATCTGCAGGAAGGGCTGGCGCCCACCCCCCGCGGTATAGAACACGACCGCGCGCGCGCCCGCGAACAGGTTCTCGTCGGCGGGCCAGCCGTCGCGCACCACTTCCGCGGCCACGCCCGCGGTTTGTTCGAGCAGGTGCGCCAGCAATGCGCAGCCGGCGGCGTAATCGTGATGGCCGGTCAGGTCGGCTGCCTTCACCTGGCCGGCGACCAGGATTATCCGCGTGGCCATCAGTGAAAACTCCGTCCGGTAAGCCGCTCCAGGATTCCCAGCGAGGAACGGCCCGGATCGCGCATCGACGAGCGCTCGATCAGGAAGCTCTGGTCGAGGCTGTGCTGGCCGGCCATCGCGCCGTGCAGGGCCAGATCCGTATAAGCGAGCCAGGTCGCGCCAGCGGGGAATTCGACGACCTGCCGTGGCGCCGACTGCTGGAATTCCTTGTCGTGCATGATGAACTCGCGCAGCGCGCGCATCGTATGGTCATACGCCGTCGCGCGGCCCTTCGCGACGCCGAACACCCACAGCAGCGCGCTCACTCCCGGATACTGCTCGCGCACGCGCGCGGGCAACCGCCGCGCGGCCCGCTGCGCCGCGGCCTCGAAGTTGCCGCCCACCTGCCAGACGCGCGGCGCGCGCTCGTTCACGTTGCGGAATATGCGCAGCCAGCAGCGCCCCTGCGTGGGTCGCGCGATCGCCGCGTCCATGTGCAGGTTCTGCGTCGCCGTGCGCCTGGCCGGACGGAAGGTCGTCCATTCCTGCTCGAGCACTTCCGTGGTGTGCGGCAGCAACGTGCGCGTGAGTTCCCGGCTCCAGTCGGCGTAGCGCCCCATCAGGTCGCGCAGCTGGCGCGCAGACAACCCGACCGGCCGGCCGCCGCGCAGTCGTCCCGTCGACTGGTCGTAGAGCAGCGTGGGGCGCCCGTTCGCGCCGGCCTTGCGGAAGCGCAGCCGCACCTGATTCGCAGGATCGAGGAAGGCGTGCTCGTGATCGCGCAGCGGAAAGGACAGCTGCGGCAACAGCAGCACGCGGCCGTTCTCGAGGGTGTCACGCGCGCGCGAACGCGCGCGCGGGTCGCGCAGCGCCTCGAAGTCCCTGGCGTCAAGTACCTCGATCATCGACTCTCCTGCTTGTCGCAACTCAATCTACGCCCGTCTCTGCCCGGTTTCCACCGCGCGGGCCGCGCCGCGCAACACAGTAGAGACGATCTGGATGTAGACTTTCCGCAGGGAGTAGCCGTGAAGAAACTTGCTCTGATCCTCGCGATCGCGGTGGTCGTTCTCGGCGCAGGTGCCGGATACCTGTGGCGGCAGCTCGACGCCGAACGCCACCAGAACGCCGACCTGCAGGCGCGCCTGAAATCGATGCAGGCCTGGCAACAGGCCTCCGGCAGGTTCAGTGCGCAAACCGTCCCTTCTCCGGCCAGCCCTTCGGAACCGCAGGCCCCGCCCGCGGACCCCGCCACCGCGCGGGCGCGCCGCCAGGAAGCCGCGCGGCCCGGCATCGATGCGGCGCTGGCCCGCGCCAGGCAGACCCTTGCGACACCGGAAGGCCAGAAAGCCGTCAGCGGGATCCTGCGGGCGATGCTGCCGCTCAGGTATCCGGATCTCGCCAGGGTGCTCAATCTCGGCCCCGCCGAGGCCGACCGGCTCTTCGAACTGCTCTCCAGCCAGCAGAACGGGCAGCTCAGCCAGTTTGCCGGCGGCGCTTCCATGCAGGATCTGGCGGGCAAGGCGCAGGAAACACGGCAGGCCAATGAAGCCCAGATCGCCGCACTGCTGGGCGATAAGTATCCGCAGTGGCAGGAATACCAGAACACGCTGCCGGCACGGCAACAGGTGAACAGCCTGCAGGGTGTGCTCGGTACCGGCGGCGACAAGCTCAGCGACACGCAAAGCGAACAGCTGATCAGCGCGCTGGCCGCCGAGCAGCAGCGCATCAATCAGGATGCGGGCAATCTTGCTCCCGCTTCCGGCGACAACGCGCAGGAGCGCTGGCAGCAGCAACAGCAGCGCACCGCCCAGAACAACCAGCGGCTGGTCGACGCCGCCTCCGCATACCTCAATGCCGGGCAGCTCGACAGCTACAAGGCCTTGCTGGATCGGCAGAGCGCCGGACCGGGCGCGGCGCTGCGCATGCTGGGAGGCCGGGGCGCAGCCGGCCCGGTCGGGCCGCCCGTTCCCTGAGCGCCGCTACGGCTCGATGAAGGACACCGTGCGCACTTCCATGCTCTTGCGCGGTGGCGCATCGGGCGCTGTTTCCGGATCGTTGAACGCGGTGTGGCCCGTCCATTGCGGCCGCGCCGGATCCGAATCGTAGAGCTTGAAGGCGAACATCTCGTCCGGCTGCATCCGCGGCACGTAGTACCAGCGATGGCGCGGGTTGTAGCTGAGGTTGAAGCCATACAGCGGTGGGCGGTTCGGGTCATCCAGTCCGCCGCGCACCTCGGAATCGTGCAGGTCATCGGCTGACACCGTGGAGGCATCGCACAGCGCCAGCGGCGTGCGGTGCACGGTGGTGATCGGGCGCCAGAAATTCATCAGCACCACGCGCTTTCCGAACCAGTAGTCGGCGGCATCGCCCAGCAGCGGGCGCGTCATCTCCTCGATGGTGCGGCGGCCGTAGTCCACGTGCGCGCCGAAAGCCGGCAGGCGGCCCTGCTTGAAGTTCGGGTCGTCGCTGCGCGGCACCGGGCCGAAGGCCACGGCGTGCGCGGCGCCGTTGAGCTCCTTCGCCAGCGCGATGATCTCGGGGAAGTACACGCGCTCGACTTCCGCGGGATCGAAGAAATCGCGCACCGCGGTGGTGTGGTTCAGCAGCGCGAAGCCGTTGCGCCCGATGCTGAGCTCGTGCCGCAGCGGCCGCATGTCGGTGAGCGTCATCGCGTGGTCTTCGCCCGGCCACACGGATTTCTCGCGGTCGGCCGGATAGAAGATGGAGCGCTCGCCCCTGACGACGTAGCGGATGTCGGTGCGGATCTGCTTCATGGTGCGGCTTTATGTACACTGCGGCAGGGGCGATTACAACCAGAACAGTCGGGGGAGCGCATGACGCTGCAGCAGATCCGCGGGCACATCGAAAACCGGCCCATGCTGTTCTGGCAATGGATGGTCGTGGCCGTCGGCGTGCTGGTCAACATGCTGGATGGCTTCGACCTGCTGGCCGATTCGCTGGTCGCGCCCATCCTCACGCGCGAGTGGCACCTGGAGCACGGCATCCTGGGCCTGCTGCTCGGTGCCAGCGCGCTGGGCACGGCCATCGGCGCATTCGCGCTGTCCGCGATCGCCGACCTCCGGGGTCGCCGCAGCGCCATCCTGATCAACCTGGTGCTGATGAGCATCGGCATGCTGGCGTCGGCCACCGCGGATTCGGTGCAGATGCTGATCGCCCTGCGCTTCCTCACCGGCATGGGCGTGGGCGCCATGGCGGGCTGCGTGGGCACGCTGATCTTCGAATACAGCGCGGTGCGCAGCCGCAACCTGGCACTGGGCCTGGTGGTGATCGGCTACACCGTGGGCGTGGTCATCGGCGGCTACATCGCGCGCGCCTTCCTGGGACATCTGAGCTGGAGCGCGCTGTTCGTGCTCGGCGGCGCGCTCACGCTGGTGCTGATTCCGCTGGTGTACTTCGCGTTGCCCGAATCGCTCGAGTTCCTGGCCGCACGGCCGAAGCCGGACACGCTGCCGCGCTTCAACCGCTACCTGCGGCACCTGCGGCTGCCGGCGGTCGAGGCGCTGCCCGCGCCGCTGCCGAAGGCGGCCACCTCCAGCGTCCTCGACCTGCTGCGTCCGCCCATCCTGTCGCGCCAGGCGCTGATGGGCGCGAGCTACTTCCTGTACATGTTCTCGTCCTACTTCTTCCTCAAGTGGAACAACCAGCTGACCACGGAAGCGGGATTCTCCGATGCAGGCGGCCTCAGCATCTCCATCCTCACCAATCTCGGCGGCATCGCCGGTGGCGTGCTCATCGGCTGGCTCAGCAGCAGGCTGCATTTCCGCGGCACGGCCACCGTCACGCTCATTGCGATGGGCGTGGCCATCGCGGCATTCGGCGGCGCCGCCAGCAGCTTTGCCTTCACGGTGGCCTGCTCCATGCTGATTGGGTTCAGCATCTTCGGCGCGGCCGTGGTGCTGTATGCCGCCGGCACCGCCACCTTCCCGGCGCGCGTGCGCGCCACCGGCATGGGGCTGTCGATGGGCGCGGGACGCGGCGGCTCGTTCCTCGGGCCGGTGGTCGCCGGCCTGTTGCTGCAGGCCGGGCTCGGGCGCCTCGCGACCTGCCTGCTGCTGGCGGTGCCCGTCATCGCCTCGGCATTCGTGCTGCGGCGGGTGCCGCTGGCGCCGCTGCCGGACGAGTAGCGTGGCCGCCGGCGAGGGCACCTGCTGCGTGACCGAGGCGCTGCTGGAGCGCAACGCCGCGCAATGGCCCGATCTCGTGCTGCTGAAGTTCGACAGCGGCGAGCGCTACGACTCGCGGCAGCTGCTGGCTGCGGTGCGCCGCCGTGCCGCCGCGCTGCAGGCACTGGGCGTGCGCCAGGACGACTACGTGCTGAGCTGGTTCGCGAATGGTCCCGCGGCGGTGCTCAACTGGCTGGCACTGAACCTGCTGGGCGCGGTGTACGTGCCGATCAACCCGGCATACCGCGGCCGCCTGCTGCAGCATGTGATCGCCACCAGCAACGCCACGTTGATGCTGGCCGACGGCAGGTTGATCGACCGGCTCGCGGATGTGCGCACTGCACGGCTCGCGCGCATCGTGGTGGCGGGAAGCGAACGCCCGGCCCTGCCCGGCATCGCGCTGCTCGATGAATCCGCGCTCGACGGCGACGCCGCCGCGCTGCAACCGCCGCCGCGGCCCGTGCAGCCATGGGACACGCAGTGCGTGATCTTCACCTCCGGCACCACCGGGCCATCCAAGGGCGTGCTGTGTTCCTACCGACACACGTACACCGCCGCGGTGGAGTTCCGCCACGTGGGCCCGGGCGACACCAACCTCGTGGCGCTGCCCATGTTCCACATCGGCGGCATCCTCGGCGTGAACTTCGCGCTGATCCATGGCGGCACCGCCGCCGTGGTGGAGCGCTTCCGCACGCAGACGTTCTGGCAGCTGGTGCGCGAGCTGGGGGTGACCGCCACCGGCCTGCTCGGCACCATGGTGCAGTTCCTGGTGCAGCAGCCGGTGCAGGCCGGCGAGCGTGATCATCCATTGAAGAAGGTGGTCATCGCGCCCTTCGGCGATGAGGCGCTGGCCTTCGCGCGGCGCTTCGGCGTGGAAGTGTTCACCGAGTTCAACATGACGGAGCTTTCCGTGCCGCTGTGGGCCGGTCCCGGCGCGATTCCGCGCGGCGCCTGCGGCCGGCCACGAGCCGGCGTCACGCTGCGCTTGGTCGATGCCAATGACGAGGAAGTGGCGCCCGGCACCGTCGGCGAGCTGATGCTGCGCACCGACGAGACCGGGACGATCACGCACGGTTACCTCAACGATCCGGAAGCCACCGCGCGCGCCTGGCGCAACGGCTGGTTTCACACGGGTGACCTGTTCCGCCGCGACGCGGACGGCAGCTACTACTTCGTCGATCGCGCCAAGGACATGATCCGCCGCCGCGGCGAGAACATCTCCTCGTTCGAGGTGGAGGCGGAGCTGCTGGCCTTTCCCGGCGTGCGCGCCGCGGCGGCCGTGCCGGTGCCCGGCGATGGCGGCGAGCACGAAGTGCTGGCGGTGCTCGCGCTGCAGGAAGGCGCGGGCTTCGATCCGGCGGCGCTGATCCGCTTCCTGCAACCGCGCATGGCGGCGTTCATGATTCCGCGCTACGTGCGCATCGTGCAGGAGATGCCGCTGACGCCCACGCAGAAGATCGAGAAGCATGTGCTGCGCGCCGCAGGCATCACGGCCGACACCTGGGATCGCGGCACGGGCAAGCTGCAGGAAGTCGGTGCTGCCAGCTCCACGGCGGAGACGGGCCGCGGCGCTGGTGTGCAGCCGGGCGGCGATTCATTCGCAAGTCCGAACGCCGGTGCGCTGGCTGGTATCCGTGTGCTCGAATTCGCCGGCCTCGGCCCCGCACCGTTCTGCGCGATGCTGCTCGCCGATCTCGGCGCGGATGTGCTGTGCATCGACCGGCCCGGCACGAATTACGCCGCCAGCGACGTGGAGCCACGCGGACGCACGCGCGTGCAGCTGGACCTGAAAGATCCCGCGCAACGGGATCAGGCGCTCGCGCTGGCCGCGCGCGCCGATATCCTGATCGAAGGCTTCCGGCCCGGCGTGATGGAGCGCCTTGGGCTGGGGCCCGAAACATTGCTGGCACGCAACCCGCGACTGGTTTACGGCCGCATGACCGGCTGGGGCCAGAGCGGTCCGCTGGCCGGCAAGGCCGGCCACGATCTCAACTACCTCGCCATCACCGGCGCACTGCACGCGCTCGGCACGAAGGACCGCCCCGCCATTCCGCTGAACCTGATCGCCGACTTCGGCGGCGGCGCGCTGTATCTGGCCATGGGCGTGCTCGCGGCCCTGCACCATGCGCGCGCCAGCGGCACCGGCCAGGTAGTCGATGCCGCGATGACCGACGGCGTGATCTCCATGATGGGCATGATCTACGGCGATTTCGCCGCTGGCCGCTGGATCGATGCGCGCGAGAGCAACCCCATCGACGGCGCCGCGCCGTTCTACAACGTGTACCGCTGCGGCGACGGCAAGTGGCTCAGCGTCGCGGCCATCGAGCCGCAGTTCTACCGCAACCTTTGGCAGGTACTCACCGACGCCCGCATTGCCCCGCCCGCGCCTGTTCCGCGACTGCTGGCGGAGCAGTGGCGACGCGATGCGTGGCCCGCGCTGCGGCAGGCATTCGCCGCCGCATTCGCCGGCCGCAGCCGCGACGAATGGTGCGGGCTGTTCGCCGCGCATGATGCCTGCGTGGCGCCGGTACTGAGCCTGGCCGAGGCGCCACGGTATCCGCACAATATCGCGCGCGGGAGCTTCGTCGAGATCGACGGCATCGTCCAGCCTGCTGTCGCGCCGCGCCTGGGCCGCAGCGCCATCGCGGTGTCTGCTCAACCGCATTCGCCTGCTGTTGCCATCGAAGATGCGATACGCAGGTGGAGCTGATCATGGGGATTTGAGGAATGGCCAGGCCTGGTGCATATCAATCTGTTTATCTCCGGATCGCAGCCTGTTCGCTGGCCCTGATCCTGTTCGCGCCCGCTGTAGTCGCATGCGCAACGCCGGTATCGGTATGCAGCCAGGCCGGTCGCGGAAGTTTCCCGCTCATACGCAAGGATCATCCCGCCACCGTCCTGGTCGATCCGTCCGCAGACTCCGCCGTGCGGATGGCTGCCGCGGACTTCGCTTCCGACCTGGAGCGCGTCAGTGGCCACGCAGGCAACCAGATCGTGGACCCCGCCGCGGCGCACGGCGAGCTCGTGATCGCCGGCGTCGTCGGCCAGAGCGCGACCATCGACTCACTGGCCCGCGCCGGCAAGATCCACGTTGCGGACCTCCCTGGCCAGTGGGAGGCCTATCGCCAGATCGTCGTCGACCGTCCATTCCCCAATGTACCGCGCGCACTGGTCATCGCCGGCGCCGACCGCCGCGGCGTGGTGTACGGGCTGTACGACATCTCGGCGAAGATCGGCGTATCGCCGTGGGTGTGGTTCGCCGACGTACCGGTGGCGCACAGATCCGATGTGTACCTCACCGCCGGCGAGCGCCGCGACCAGCCGGCGGTGCGCTACCGCGGCTTCTTCATCAACGACGAGGCGCCGGCCTTCAGCACCTGGGCCACGGAGCATTTCGGCGGCGCCAACTCGAAGATGTACGCGCACGTGTTCGAGCTGCTGCTGCGGCTGAAGGGCAATTACCTGTGGCCGGCCATGTGGCAGCCACGGGCCTTCAACGACGACGATCCGCAGAACATGGTGCTGGCGGACGCCATGGGCGTGGTCATGGGCACCTCGCACCAGGAACCGATGACGCGCGCCGAGGCCGAGTGGCACCGCCACCAGGACCAGGGCATCACCGGCGGCAAGTGGGATTACACGGTGAACGGCGAAAACCTGCGCAAATTCTGGCGCGGCGGCATCGAGCGCATGATGTCCAAGGGTGACGGCCGGGGTTACGAAACCGTGCTCACCATCGGCATGCGCGGTGATGGCGACCTGCCGATGTCGGAGACCACGGCCACCGGGCTGCTGGAATCCATCGTCACCGCGCAGCGCGCCATCATCCAGGAGGTCACGGGCCGGCCGGCCGCGCAGCAGCCGCAGGTGTGGGCGCTGTACAAGGAGGTGCAGGATTACTACGACCACGGCATGCGCGTGCCGGATGACGTGACGCTGCTGTTCTCGGACGACAACTGGGGGCAGATCCGCCGCCTGCCCACGGCCGACCTCGCGCGCCAGGGCGGCTACGGCGTGTACTACCACTTCGATTACGTCGGCGCACCGCGCAACTACAAATGGCTGAACACCAACCAGATCGAAAAGGTGTGGCAGCAGATGGACCTGGCGTACCAGCGCGGCGCGCGGGCGCTGTGGATCGTGAACGTCGGCGACATCAAGCCCATGGAGTTCCCGCTGAGCTTCTTCCTCGACGAGGCATGGAATCCCCAGGCGATGACGCCGGAGGTACTGGCCGGTTATCCCGAGCGCTGGGCACGCGCGACCTTCGGTACAACGCACGCCGCGCAGATCGGCGACCTGATCACGCGCTACAGCGAGCTCGCCGCGCTGCGCAAGCCGGAGTCGCTCGACGCGACCACCTTCCCGCTCGGCGCGGGCACCGGCGCGGAACTCGACGGAGGCGAATTCGGCGCGCTGCTGGCGCGCTGGCAGGCGCTGCAGCGGGACGTGGAGCACCTGCAGTCGCTTGTCCCGGCCGCACAGCGCGACGCCTTCTTCCAGCTCGTCGAGCATCCCATCCTGGCGATGTCGAACCTGTACGAGCTGTATTACGACGTGGCCTGGAATCGCCGGATCGCGGCGGCCAACGACGCACGCGCCAATGTATTCGCCGACCGCGCCGGAGCCGCGTTCCGCCGCGACCAGGAAATCGCGGACCGCTACCATGCACTGAACGGCGGCAAATGGGACGGCATGATGCTGCAGACCCATATCGGCTATACCACCTGGCAGCAGCCCGACGAGCAGGTGATGCCACAGGTGCGGCGCGTGGATGCCGGCGCGAAGCCGGCGCCGATCATTTTCGCGCAGCCGGCCGCCGCGTCAGGCGGGGGCCGCATCGCGGCAGCTGACTTCGCCCGCGCGCACGGCGGCGCGAATCTCACGTGGCAGGTCATTCCGCACCTGGCCGGCGGCTCCGGCGCGGTCACTGCTGTCCCGCAAGGCAGGCCTGCGACCACGCAGCAGGACGCGGTCTATCTCGAATACGACGTGAACCTGCCGCAGGCCGGCGATACCGGCGTCCGGCTGCACATGCTGCCCACGCTGAACACCAGCCGCGGCGCGGACGTGCGCATCGGCGTCTCCGTGGACGCGGGCGCCATGCAGACACTTTCCATGGCGCTCACGCCTTCCCCCGGCGCGCCCGCGTCGCAGGCGATGCGCGACTGGTCGCGCGCGGTGATCGACAACGAGTTCGTGTTGCAGGCGCGGTTTCCGGGCCTGGCCAAAGGCCGGCACATCATCAAGGTCTGGCGCCTCGACGACAACGCGCTGCTCGCGCGGCTGGAAATCGGCGCCGTGCGGTAAGCTCTCCCCATGGCACAGGAAATCCGCTTCGACAATGGTGCCGCGTACGAGCGCTACATGGGCAGATGGAGCCAGCTCGTCGGCGCGGCCTTCCTCGACTGGCTGGCCCCGGCCCGCGGCCTGCGCTGGCTGGACGTGGGCTGCGGCAACGGCGCCTTCACCGAGCTGTTCGCCACGCGCTGCGCGCCGGCCGCGATTGCCGGCATCGATCCGGCCGAGCCCGTGCTCGACTATGCGCGCTCGCGGCCCGCGCTGCGCGGCGCGCGCCTGCTGCAGGGCGATGCGATGGCGCTGCCCTTCCCCGACGCCAGCTTCGAGGTGACGGTGATGCCGCTGGTGATCTTCTTCGTGCCCGATCCGGCGAAGGGCGTGGCCGAGATGGCGCGCGTGACCGCGCCCGGCGGCCTGGTCACGGCCTATGGCTGGGACATGATCGGCGGCGGCTTTCCCTACAGCGCGGTGCGCGACGAGCTCTGCGACATGGGCTTCACGCCGCCGGAGACGCCGAGCCGCGATGCCTCGCAGCCCGACGTGATGCGCGGCCTGTGGCAGGCCGCGGGCCTCGCGGACATCCGGTCGCGCACGTTCACGGTCGAACGCACCTTCGCGGATTTCGACGACTACTGGACGACGGTGCTGGGCGGCCCGGCCACCAGCGGCACGCTGCGCACGCTGCGGCCGGAGTCGATCGCGGAACTGCAGGCGCGGCTGCGGCGGCGCCTGCCGGCCGACGCCGCGGGGCGCATCACGTACCGCGCGCAGGCCACCGCCATCAAGGGCGTTGCACCGGCATGAAGACGGCGGCGAAGGCCACGCTGGGCACGCTGTGGATGCTGGGTGTGGGACTGGCGCCGGTGTGGGTTGCCACGGGCATGGTCATCACGGGTGGCGCAAAGGCGCACCAGTCGTCGGATTACTGGGCCGTGGCGCCCTGGACGATCGTGATCGGTATCGTTTTTTCCGGAGTGTCGCTGGTCGTGGCAGGCGTCACGCTGGCCACCTTCCTGCTCGCCAGGGGTGGCGCAGGGCGCAAGTTCGCGCTGGCATCACTGGTGTTCGCGGTGTGCGTCGTCTTGGTCGCCGGCGATGGCGCGCAGCGCTGGCATCGAAAGCAGGTACAGGACGCCGACCAGCGCAGCCTCGAGCAGGCGGGGGCCGAATACGTGCGCCAGCATCCGCTGGTGATCAGGCGGCTGGGGCCGGCGGTGAGCGTCTTCCTTTCCGAGCGCAGCGCCAGCGACGCGGTCGGCGTGCCGCTGGACTACACCTATGCTGTCCGCCCGCAAGCCGACCTCAAGCACTACCAGGAAGCCGTTGTCGCCGTCACCCGCACTCCGTCCGGTCCGCGATTCCATCTGCGCTGCGTCGTGACCGACGAGGCCTTCCGCAATCGCGACGCCTTCAGCGATGCCTGCCATCCGAAGTTCGACCCGCGCCATGCGCCATCGACACCCGACGCGGTCGAACTGGCCGAATAACGCCCATGCATCCGCGCGCCGTCGAGCTGATCGCCACCCTGGGCCTGAAGCCGCACCCCGAAGGCGGCCACTACACCGAGGTGTTCCGCTCGACGCGCCGCGTGCAGACACCGCGCGGCGAACGCAGCGCGCTGACCAGCATCGATTTTCTGCTCGCGCGCGGCGGCTTCTCCGCCTGGCATCGCGTGCATGCGGACGAGGCCTGGCACCTGCTCGAAGGCCAGCTGCTGCTGCACGTGGTGCCGGCGGACTGCACGCGCATCCAGACCATCGCGCTCGGCGCAGCCATGCGCCGCCACGTGGTGCCGGCCGGCGCGTGGCAGGCCGCGGAAGCGGTGGGTGAGCTGGCTTATGCAGGCGCCACGGTCGGCCCCGGCTTCGAATTCGCAGACTTCTCCTTCGGCCGCGATGATGGCAGGCTGTGCGCGGCGCTGCCGCTGCTGGCACCGGAACTGATGCGGCTGCTGTAACGTTGCGGGAGGATTCATGCCTGAAGGTGTTGTCAGGGAGGAGCTGCCCGGCGGGGAAGTCCGCCTGCTCGATGCCGCCTGCACGTTCACCTTCCTGCGCCTGCGACCAGGCGCGATGCTGGTGAAGATCGCCGGACACGACCGGGGCCAGTTTGGCACGCGCGCGCTCGATGAAGTGCGGCTGGAGATATTGCGCAACCGCCCGCTGGAGCTGTTTGTGGATGCGCGCGAGGCCGTGGCTGCGGCGACGAGCGTCAGTGCCGAATGGACGCGTTTTTTCGAACTGAACCGCGAGCATCTGCGGCGGGTGTGCGTGCTGGTGGGCTCGAAGGTGCTCTACCTGACAGTGGCCATTGCGCAGCATCTCTCCAGGACCGGCAATCTCATCCAGATCCTTTCCGACGCGGAGATCTTCGACGCGCAGCTTGCCGGCGCCGCGGTCAGTGGCCCGCGGCCGGCGTGAACTGCAGATACGCGATGCGGTTGCCACCGCCGTCCGCCACGTACAGCCGGTCGACCAGATGCCGCGGTGGCTGGCGATCGCTGCCGGCGGAAAGGCCCGCGGCGCGCGCGCCATCGCCCAGCGCGAACTCGGTAATGCTCCCGTCCGGCGTCACGCGGCCGAGCCGCGCGCCCAGCGTGAACCACACATTGCGGTCCGGCCCCACCGCGATGTTGATGGGCGAAGGCGTCTTCTGCGCCAGCGGGTACTCGGTGACCTTGCCGTCCAGCGTGATGCGGCCGATGCGCCCGCCGTCGGGCTGCATGCCATCCATCGAGCCGGAGAGCTCCACGAACCACATCGCGCCGTCGGCGCCGGCGGTGATGTCGCCCGGCCCGCTGTTCGGGCGCGGCAGCGCGAATTCGGTGATCGCGCCGGCCGGCGTGATGCGCGCGATGCGGCTGGCGCGGAATTCCGACACCCAGATGTTGCCGTCCGGCCCCGCGGCCAGTGCGCGCGGGCCGCTGTCGGGCGTGGGCAGCGCGAATTCGGTGATCGCACCAACCGACGTGATGCGGCCGACCTTGCCGCCGGCGAATTCGCCGAACCAGATGTTGCCGTCGCCGCCAAGCGCGATGGCGCGCGGCTGCGAGGCCCTGGTGGGAATCTCGAACTCGGCCAGCTCGCCCTTCGGCCCGATGCGCCCCATGCGGTTGCCGCTGTGCTCGGAGAACCACATGTTGCCGTCGGCGCCCGCCGCGATGATGCGTGGCGCGCTGTTGGGGTGCGGCAGCTCGAAACCCGCGTAGCCGCTGCCGTCGGGATTCATGCGGCCGATGCGGTTGCCGCTGCTCTCGGTGAACCACAGTGTGCCGTCCCGCGCCACGGAGATCGTGGTCACTCCGCTGTTCGCATGGGGCAGTGGCAGGCCGTGCACGGCGCCATCGGTCGCAAGGCCGGCGCCGATGCTGGCGCAGGCCGCCACGACCAGCGCGACGCCGGGCGCGCACATTACAAAACGGTAGCGCATGACTGGCAGACCCCTCGTTGGCCGCAGGCGCCTATAATGGCCCAAACGGTTGCCGCGAGTGGAGCCATGCCGGATAGCGACAAAGACAAGGAGCACAAGCCCAGCGGCCATGTCCTCCATGACAAGGGCGGCCGCGCGGTATGGCAGTGGGCGATCGATTCCGGCAAGACCGTCATCGACTCCACATCGCGGCTGATGAAGAAACTCGACATCTCGCACCTGCGGCTGCTGGAGGACGAAGAACGGGAAGCGCTCGGACCTGCCGACGAGGAGCAGAGTTCCGGGGAACCGCCGGGCAAGTCGCCGACCCGGGGAGGCGCGCCGGCAGGCAATTCCGCCGACATGAACCGCGGCTTCAATCCTTACGACAGCCGCGCGCCAGCCGCCCGCGGCCCGGCGCAAGCCGGGCAGAAGTCATCGCCCGCGCAACGCGCCGCATTGCCGGCGGGACCTGCGGAAAAAAAGCGGCCCGGATTCCTGGCGCGGCTCTTCGGTCGCGGGCGCTGACAGGAACACCGCGCCGCACGCGCAGCGCTCAGTCTTCGGCGGCAAATCCCCGGCACACTGCCGCAAGCTTGTTGCCGTCCGGGTCGCGCACGTAGGCGGCGTAGAAATCCGGGTTGTACTGCGGGCGCAGGCCCGGCGCGCCCTCCGAGCTGCCGCCATTGGCCAGCGCCGCCGCATGGAAGGCGCGCACCTCGGCCCAGCTGGCCGCGCGCAACGCCACCATCGTGCCGTTTCCCGGATGCGGGGGCCTGCCATCAAAAGGCTTGCACACCCACAGCGCCTGCTGGATGCGGCCGTGCTGCTCGTACAGGCCCCAGCCTGCCCATTGTTCCCAGTCCGGCTCGCCGGTGGTGTCGCAGCGCGCATGTCCCAGCGTCGCCATCACCGCATCATAGAAACGCGTGGCGCGGGCGAAATCGCCGGTGCCCAGACAGATGTAGGTGAACATGCCGGCAGCATCGTACTATGCGCCGCATCGTCCAACCGATAACCGGCGCAGCGGGGACAACATGGATGCGACTCGATCATTCGCCGGCTGCGCGGCGCTGGCCTTGCTGTCATGGCTGCCGGCCTGCTCGAAGCAGGCGCCACCTGCGCCCGCGGCCGGGCAGGTGGACGCCGCCCGCATTGCCGCGGCGGAAAACAATGCCGAGTGGCTGACCGTCGGCCGCACGTATTCCGAACAGCACTACAGCCCGCTGGCACAGATCAACCGCGACAACGTGAAGACGCTCGGCCTCGCCTGGTACTACCAGTTCGACGCCAACACCGACCGCGGCATGGAAGCCACGCCGGTGGTCGTCGACGGCACGCTGTATGTCTCCACCAGCTGGTCGAAGGTGGCCGCGTTCGATGCGAGGACCGGCGCGCTGAAATGGCTGTACGACCCGCAGGTGGATGGCCAGAAGGCGCGCGAGGCCTGCTGCGACGTGGTGAACCGCGGTGTTGCCGTGTGGCAGGGCAAGGTCTACGTCGGCGCGCTGGATGGCCGGCTGATCGCGCTCGATGCCGGCACCGGCAAGCCGGTGTGGTCGGTGCAGACCACCGATCCTGCGTGGCCGTACACCATCACCGGCGCGCCGCGCGTCGCCAAAGGCAAGGTGTTCATCGGCAATGGTGGCTCCGAGCTGGGTGTACGCGGCTATGTCTCTGCCTACGACGCCGGCACGGGCGCGCTGTCCTGGCGCTTCTACGTAACGCCGAACCCGTACAACGAGCCCGACAACGCGGTCTCCGACAAGCCGCTGGCGGAGCTCGCGCGCAAGACCTGGTCCGGCAAGGGCTGGAAGCAGACCGGCGGCGGCGGCGCTTCCTTCGATGCCCTCGTGTACGACCCGGTGACCGACCTGCTGTACATCGGCACCGGCAATGGCTCGCCATGGAGCTACCAGGCGCGCTCGGACAGCAAGGGCGACAACCTGTTCCTCTCCTCCATCGTCGCGGTGAAGGCCGACACCGGGGAGTATGTGTGGCATTACCAGGAAACTCCCGGCGACAGCTGGGATTACACGGCCACGCAGCCCATCATGACCGCGGACCTCACCATCGACGGCGCAAGGCACCACGTACTGATGCAGGCGCCGAAGAACGGCTTCTTCTATGTGCTCGATGCAGCCACCGGCAAGCTGCTTGCGGCGGACAAATACGCGGCGGTGAACTGGGCCGAAAAGGTGGACCCGGCCACCGGCCGCCCATCGATCGATCCGCGCGCGCGCTACGCCAACGGCAAGCCCACCGAGCTTTCCGTCGGCCCCAATGGCGGCCACATCTGGCAACCCATGGCCTTCGATCCGCAGGAAGCGCTGGTCTACATCCCGGTGCACCGTGAATCCTTCAGCTACCAGAACGATCCGCGGTGGCAGTTCGTGCAGGGCCGCTGGAATCTCGCGCAGGGTCCCCTCGCCGGCTTCAACCAGCCGCGGCCACCGCCGCCACCGTTCAAGCTGTCGGCCGCGGGCGAGGCCGCGCTCGCGAAACTGCCGGCCGCGGGCGGCTTCCTGGTTGCGTGGGATCCCGTCGCACGACAGGCGCGCTGGACGGTGCCGCAGGGCACGGTATGGAACGGCGGGGTGGTCGCCACCGCCGGCGGCCTGGTGTTCGGCGGCGCCGACGCCACCTTCAACGCCTACGATGCGAAGAGCGGCCAGACGCTGTGGACCGACAGAACCGCCGCGGCGGTGATGGCCGGACCGGCCACTTACGAAATCGACGGCGAGCAGTACATCGCGGTGACGGTGGGCTATGGCGGCGCCAACGCGATGATCGGCGGCCGCTTCCCGCGCCGGCCGGACCGGCTGTATGTGTACAAGCTCGGCGGCACCGTAAAGGCGCCGGACTTCGCACCGTTCGAACCGCTGGCGCCGCTGGATTTCACCCGGGTCACCGGCTCGCGCGGCAATGTGAAACGCGGCGGCGAGCTGGTCGGCCAGTGGTGCCTGTCCTGCCACATCGGCGGTGTCTACACGCCGGATCTCACGCGCTCGCCCGCGCTGTACACCTGGAAGGGCTTCGCGGACATCGTGCACGACGGCGCGCTGAAATCCCGCGGCATGGCAGGTTTCGCGAAGTGGCTGAACTTCGACGACGTGGAAGACATCCGCGCCTACTGGCTCGACCAGGCGAAACAGGCGCAGGCGGCGGCGAAATAATGGCGTGGCGCAGTGGCATGGCGGCATTGCCGGGCCTGCTGCTGGCGGGCCTCGCGCCGCTGGCGCACGCCGAAGCGCAGTTCGCGGTCGCCACCGGCCTGCGCTGCAGCGCCTGTCACGTCAGCTCGGATGGCGGCGGCATGCGCAACCAGCGCGGCACGCTGTGGGGACAGACCGAACTGCCGGCGCGTTCCTTCGGCACGAATGAGGATTCCTGGACCGGCGAGCTGGACCGCCACGTCGCGCTGGGCGCGGACCTGCGCGGCGGCCTGACGTGGCTGGATGCCAAAAGCTCCGCCGCCCGCTCCTCTTTCGACGTGTCGAGCCTGCACACCTATCTGGACCTGCGGCCGATTCCCGAGCTGTTCGCGCTGTATGTCGATGAGCGCCTCGCGCCCGGCACCGCGAGCAATGCCGAGGCGTATCTGCGCACCTGGACCACGGGACGCAGCTTCTACCTGAAGGCCGGCCAGCTGTACCTGCCCTATGGCATCCGCCTGCTGGATGATGACGCGTTCATACGCGCGGCAACCGGAGTCGGCTCCGACATGCCGGACCGCGGCTTGGAAACCGGCTACGAGGGCGAACACTGGACCACGCAGTTCGCGCTGACCAATGGCAGCGGCCCGGCCGCCGAAACGGACAACGGCAAGCAGTGGACGCTGCGCACCGAGTACGTGGCGCACGGCTGGCGCGCCGGCGCCAGCCTGGACCTCAACGAGCATCCCGGCGGCACGCGCCGCATGCAGAACGTGTTCGGTGGACTGAGCACCGGGCCGGTGGCCTGGCTGGGTGAACTGGACTACATCGTCGACAACGCCGCGACGCCCCAACGCCGGCAGCTGGCCGGGCTGGTCGAAGCCGACTGGCGCCTGGCGCCGGGGCAGAACCTGAAGCTGGCCGCCGAGGCCTTCGACCCCGACCGCTCGGCGCCGCGCGACCGGCAGACGCGGCTGTCGCTGGTGTGGGAATACACGCCGCTGCCCTTCGTGCAGCTGCGCGCGGGCCTGCGCAACTACGATGACGTGCAGGAAGCGCCCGCCTTCAACCGGCGCATCCTGTTCGCCGAACTGCACGGGTATCTGTAACCCGCGCAGCTGCGCGCCTCATTCCCAGCCCGTCGGCGAATCCAGCGGCACCGAGATGCCGATGGCCTCGATCTCGTGGATCTGGCCGCCCCAGATCTTGCACATGTGCATGGCGGGCATGTCGAAGGGTTTCTGGTTGCTCATGTCCGACTCGTCGCGGTTCGGGTTGTTCAGGATCCTGAACTTCTTCTGCGTCATCGGATGGTGGAAGTGCGAGAAGCCGATGGTCACGCCGGTGACGGTGTCGGCGATTTCCACGCGGCGATCGTCGATGGTGTTGATGTACTGGAAGGCGCCGGAATCCATCTGCGCGGTGCAGTCCTGCAGGCCCATCAGCGTGGCCGGCGGCGGCGCGGGCGGCCCGGCTGCCGGCGCGGCGCCGGCCGGGGTCGGCAGGCGGAATGGCGTCAGCGACGGACCGCCATTGGGCGCGGTGCGCATGCCGTTCTCGTGGCGCTCGCAGTCCGGCGCGAATGGCGCGAGGTGCCCGTTGTTGTTGTCCAGCGCGTCATAGTAGGACTTCGCCATGTGGAGCATGCGGCCGCGCGAATCGGCGTACTCGTAGGGAATCTCGATGGCGAACTGCGGGCGCGCCTTCTGCAGCGTGGCGATGCCGGGGTCGCGCAGCGCGACGACCATGTGCTCGGCCTCGATGATCCTGCCGTTGGCCACCTTGAGGCGGAAGCCGAACTGCACCGGCTTGCCCTCGTTGCCCATCACCACGATGCCGCCGACTCCCTGCGACACCGGGTCCGCGGCGAAGATCCTGAAATCCGTCGGTCCGGACGAGGCCGTCTTCCACATGCCCTCGCCCGGCTTGATGCGCTTGACGTTCTCGACGATGCGGATGTCCGCGGCCAGCGGCACCCTGCCCGGGTCGTGCGCGACCAGCGCCGCGAGATAGTTGTCCGCCAGCTGCAGCAGCGCGGCGCGATCGAGGCCGCCGGGCATCGCGGCCGGCGCCGCCTGCGCAGCCTCGGTGCGGGTGGCCAGCATCGGCGTCAGCGCCACGCCCAGCAGCGCCGCGGCGCCCAGCATCACCTTGAGTGTGGTCCGGTTCATCGCATTACTCCCAGCCGGTGGGCGAGTCGAAGGGCGCCATGAATCCCATGGCCTCGATCTCGTGGATCTGCCCGCCCCAGATCTTGAAGATGTGCATCGCGGGCAGGTCGAATGGGCCGTTGCCGAAGTTGATCGTGGTGCTGGTGCGCCCCGGGTCGTTCACGATGGGGAAATCCTTCTGCTTCATCTCGTGATGGAAGTGCGAGAAGCCCAGCGCCAGGCCCGTGACCGGATCGGCGAGCTCCACGCGGCGGTCGTCGATACTGGTGATGTACAGGAAGGTGCCCGAATCCATCTGCGTGGTGCAGTCCTGCAGGCCCATCAGCGAGGCGGGCCGCGCCGGCTGGCCGGGAACGGTGATGGCGGCGCCGGACAGCGACGGGCCGCCGCTGGGCGCGGTGCGCATGCCGTTCTCGTGGCGCTCGCAGTCCGGCGCGAACGGCGCCAGGTGCCCGTTGTTGTTGTCCAGCGCGTCGTAGTAGGACTTCGCGATGTGCAGCATGCGGCCGCGCGAATCCGCGTATTCATACGGCACTTCCAGCGGAATGCCCGGTCGCACCTTCGTCAGGTTCGGCATGCTGGTGTCGCGCGGCACGGCCAGCATCTGCTCGATCTGGCTGACCTTGCCGTTCACCAGCTTCAGGCGGAAGCCGACCTGTGCGGGCTTGCCGTCGGACTGCATCATCGCCATGCCGCCGATTTCCTGCGACACGGGATCGGGCACCAGGATCCTGAAATCCGGGTTCGGCCCGCCCGTCGTGGACTTCCACAGCCCTTCGCCGGCATGGATGCGCCTGGCGTTCTCCACCATGCGCACGTCGGCGGCGAGCGGCAGCTTGCCGGGATCGTGCGCCACCAGCGCGGCGAGGTAGTCGTCGCCCAGCTTCAGCAGCTGCGCGCGATCCAGCGTCGCGGCCGCCTGCCCCTGTGCGGTCGCGACGAGGCCTGCCGCGGCTGCTCCGGCGAGCAGCGCGGCAAGCCCCGGCATCCATGCCTTGCTGTTCTTCTTCACGCGGCTTCTCCCCCCGAATCCTTAGGGACACTCTGATTTACCTGCCTGATCTGATGCAAAATCGAGGTACGGAGGAGCGGATCGATGAAGCAACAGACGCTGGGCGGGTTTGAGAAGTACACCAAGACCACACGGCGGGCGAAGTTCCTGGCCGAGATGGAT
>DATJXQ010000039.1:0-32140 GCA_035500015.1 Steroidobacteraceae bacterium | reverse complement strand
CACACGGCTGACAATCAATCCGGAGGTGCCAGATGCTTTATTACGCTGTGGTTTTCCTGGTGATTGCGCTGATCGCCGGACTGCTGGGCTTCACGGGCATCGCGGCCGGTGCCGCGGGCATCGCGAAGATCCTGTTCGGCGTGTTCCTGATCATCGCAATCCTGGCATTCATATTCGGCAACAGGCGGAGGGTCTGACCATGGGTACATCTGCGGAAACCATCAACGGCGCAGCCCGCGCGGCGGGCGCCAGCGCGGACGACGCGCTGCGCCGCAAGGCCAGCCAGCTGCAGAAATTCTTCGACGACGTGGAGGACCTGCTGGAGAAGGCCGGTATCGACGAATCCGACGTCGAGCGCGTGCGCAACCGCGTCGGGGCTTCCATCCAGCGCGCGGCGACCGGCGCACGCGACGGCGTGCGCGCCGCGGTGGATGGCACGCGCCGGGCGGCGCTGGCCACCGACCAGTACGTGCGCGCCAAGCCATGGATGGTGATCGGCATGACGGCGGTGGCGGGGGTGCTCCTCGGCGCACTGCTGCGTGGAAGCAGGAAAGAGTGATCGTGCGGATCCATGCGCTGCTGCTCGAACTGCTGCGGCACCTGAGTTCCTACCGCGAACTCGGCACGGCCGCGGCGCAGGAGTATCGCAGCGCATGGGCCCGCCGCGCCGTGCTGGCATTGCTCGCGGCCGCCAGTGGCGTCACCGGTTTCGTGGCACTGTGGATGGCCGGCCTGATCGAGCTGTGGGCCACCGCCTGGCGTCTGGCGTACGTGATGAGCAGCGCGAGCTTGCTGCTGGTCGTCGCAGCGGCCGCTCTGTATGCGGCGCTGAGGCGGCCGGTCGATGGCCACATCGCCCGCACGCTCAGGTCGGAGCTCCACAAGGACCTGGAGCTGTTCGAGCAATGGAAGAGTACGCTGTAGTGCAGCGCCTTGCGGAAAGCCGCGCGCACCTGCGCGCCCTGCTGATCCCCGACCCGGCGACCGGCCGCATCGAGGCCGACGTCTTTCCACGCAGCATCATCACCCGCACGCTGCTCAGCGCGCTTCCGGCGCTGATCATGCTGGCCGTCCGCAGCTGGTCCGGCATCCGCGGGGCGCTGCCGCCGGTGTTGCAGAGCTTCGTCGGGTCGCTGGGAGCAAGACTGCGATGAAGGCGCCGGAAGGGGAAGCCGCGGATACCGACCGCGTCGCACGGCTGGTCCGCAGCTGCGTGCTGCTGCTGCTGACCGGAGTCATCATCTTCAGTCGCACCATCGCGGTTCCGGCCCTCGCCGCCGTGCTGGTGGCCATCGCGCTGTTTCCGGTGGTGAACCGCGCCGGCCGCCTGGGCATTCCGCGCGCGCTGGCGTCGCTGTGCGTGCTGCTGGCGCTGGTGGGGGCGAGCGTGGGCATTCTCTATTCGGTGCGCAGCCCGCTGGCGCAGCTGGCCGCGCGTGCCCCGGAACTCATGGCCACCGGACAGCGGCTGCTGCTGGCCGCGGTGGGTCGTCACGGCGCCGCCGCGCAGGAGGCACCCGCGGCGCTGGTGGGTGCATTGACTCCGCTGCTGGCCGGCGTCACCGCGTCGCTGGTGGCCATCGGCACCAGCCTGGTCCTCAGCCACTTCATCCTTACCTGCGGCACCGGGGTCGGCCGCGCGCTGCTGGCGGCCATGCGCGAGCGGTGCGAGCGGCGCAACTGGCTGCGGGTATGCAGTGCGATCCGCCGCGAGGCCGCGCACTACCTGCAGCTGGTGACCGCGATCAACGTGGCCTTCGGCGTGCTTACCGGCGTGGTGCTGTCGTTGCTGCACGTGAAGGACGCGGCCGCCTACGGCGTGATCGCCGCGCTGATGAATTTCATCCCCATCGTGGGCGCGTTGGTCACGCTCGGGGTCATACTCGCCGGCGGCATCGCCGAGCACGGTCTCTCCGGCATGGTGCTGCTGCCCGGCGCGCTGTTCCTGCTGCTGCACATCCTGGAATCCCAGTTCGTGACTCCGCAGCTGCTCGGCCGCCGCCTGCTGCTGAATCCACTGATCGTGATCGCCGGCGTGCTGGTGGGCGCCGCGGCGTGGGGACGGGGCGGCGCGTTTCTCGCGGTGCCCATCCTCACCTCGGTGAAGATCGCCCTCGATGCGCATCCGCGCTTCCGCCGCTGGGGACAGGTGCTGGGCCGCGGCGCGGTGCTGGATTGCCCGGCCGGCGGTATGCGGCGGGTGCGTCTGCGGCGTGGCGCCCGGCCAAATCCGGCGCTGTCGAAATCCTGAACGTTACTTTGTAGGAATCCTCTGACATGCTCCGGGTCCGGTCCTCTTATGGTCTGTCGGCGATCACAGACCATAATCGAAGCATTCATGCCTGGAGGCAGGGAATGGCCAAGGTTCTCATCGCAGACGACCACGCACTGGTCCGCGCCGGCTTGCGGCAATACCTGCAGGAAAGCGGGCGCTTCACCGATATTGCCGAAGCGGGCAGCGGCATGCAGGTGCTCGACATGCTGCGCGGCGAGCGCATCGACCTGCTGATCCTCGACATCAACATGCCCGACCGCGGCGGGCTCGACATCCTCAAGCACGTGCGCGTCAGCCATCCCGACGTGAAGGTGCTGGTGCTCAGCGGCTTTCCGGAGCGCCAGTACGCCGTGAACGTGCTGAAGGCCGGCGCCGGCGGCTACCTGTCGAAGGACAGCTCGCCGGACGAGCTGCTGAAGGCGATCACGCAGGTACTGGCCGGCCGGCGTTACGTGAGCGGGAGCCTGGCCGAGCTGCTGGCCGCGGACTTGGACCACGACCACGAGCGGCCGCTGCACGCCGGCCTGTCGGAGCGGGAGTTCCAGATCTTCTGCAAGCTCGCCGCCGGGCAGTCGGTTTCCGAGATCGCCAACGAGCTGTCGCTGAGCGTGAAGACGGTCAGCACGTACCGCACCCGTGTGCTGGAGAAGATGTGCTTCAAGTCCAACGCCGATATCACATCGTACGCCCTCCGCAACGGACTGATGATCTGATGGAGGAGGCCGGGGGCCAGGCGGGCCTGCGCGTGCTGCTGGTCGAGGATTCCCCGCGCATCGCGGAGCGGCTGTGCGAGCTGCTCACGCAGCAGGGCCTGCGCGTGCTCGCGACGGTGGAGGACGAGCCCGCGGCGGTGCGCGCGCTGCACGAGATGCAGGTCGACGTGCTGATCCTGGACCTGCAGCTGAAGGTGGGCACCGGCTTCGGCGTGCTGGAGGCGCTGGGCGCGGATCGCCCGCCGACCATCGTGATGACCAATTATGCGCTGCCGCAGTACCGCGAGCGCGCGCTGCAGCTCGGCGTCGACTATTTTCTCAACAAGGAAAAGGACCTGGAGCGCCTGCCGGAGATACTGGCCGGCATCCGCACCGGCCACCACTGACGAGCCTTCAGCCCGCCGGCTGCGCCAGCGGCACGGTCAGCATCACCGAGGTTCCATGCGGCTGCCGTGTGCGCAGCTGCAGCTCGCCGCCCACGGCCTCGATGCGGAAGTGCATCTGCTTCAAGCCGTGCGCGCCCGGCTGGCGGTCGGCACCCGCCGGCAGTCCGCAGCCGTCATCGGCGATCTCCAGCTCCAGCCGCTCGCCCACCGCCGCCTTCACTTCCAGCGTGGTGGCCTCGGCGTGCCGGATCACGTTGGCGATGGCCTCCTGCACGGTGCGGAACACCGCGATGGCGGTTTCGGGCGCGATGTCGACGTCCTCGTCCAGCCCCTGCATCCGCAGCGTCAGCTGCGCCTGTTCGGCATGCTGCGTGGCCAGCCAGCGCAGCGCGGTGAACAGGCCCATGTTGTCCAGCAGCGTGGGACGCAGGTCCTCGATGACGCGGCGCTTTAGCTCCATGCCCTGGCTGAGCGCGTGCTCGACGCGCTCCCAGCGCGCGGTGTCGCCATCGCCGGGCGGGCAGCGCTTGCGCAGCTGGGAGATGTCCATGCGCATCGCCACCAGCAGGCCGCCCAGCTCGTCGTGCAGCTCGCGCGCCAGCGCGTGTTTTTCCGTCTCCGCGATACGGCTCATGTGCCGGCTCAGGTCGCGCAGTTCGGCCGTGCGCTCCTCGACGCGCGCGGCCAGCTGCGCGGCGAACATGCTGCGCCGGCGGATGTCGCGGGTGGCGAGCAGCCCCAGCACCAGCAGCAGCACGATGGTGAACACCAGGTTGCAGATGTTGAGGATGGTGTTCATCCGCGTGGCGCGGCGCCATTCTTCCAGCCCCGCGAGCACATTGCCCCGTTCCTGGCCGCGCAGGGTTTCCAGCGCCTGGCTGATGGCGGACATCTTGTACAGGCCGAGATCCGACCTCACCAGCGCCAGCGCTTCCTGCGCCTTGCCCTGCTTCTGCAGCGCGATCGACTGGCGCATTTCCTGCGATTTCACGGCCAGGTCCCTGTCGATGCCGCCGAGCGCGGGCAGCTGCGCGGGGTTCAGCCGGCCATAGCGGTCGCGCAGCTCGGCCAGCTTCTGCGCCGCGGCCGCCAGTTCCGATTCGAACGGCGCCAGGTATTTTTCCTCGCCCGTGAGCACGAAGCCGCGTTGCGCGCTCTCGGCCTGCATGGCGCTGTACGAAATATCCGTCAGCAGGCGGATGACTTCCTGGCGCTCGGCGACGAGTTCGATGAGTTGCCGGGATTCGGCGCGGCGGCTGGCCGTGATCCAGTAGCCCAGCAGTACCAGCGCGATCGACAGCAGCAGGGGCAGGAGCACGTAGCGGCGATTGAACCCTTCCTTGATCAGCCGCCTGTACATGGCTGCCCCGGGGCTCCGCCCCGTCAGTCCCGGAAGTTCTCGAACTGCAGCGGCACGCCGAGCCCGGTGCCGCGCAGCAGCGCGATCGCCGCCTGCAGGTCGTCCTTCTTCTTGCCGGTGACGCGCACCTTCTCGCCCTGGATCTGCGCCTGCACCTTGAGCCCCGATTCCTTCAGCTGCTTCACGATCCTCCTGCCGTTGTCCTGGTCGATGCCGTGCCTGAGTACCACGTTCTGCCGCGCGCCACCAAGGTTCTTGTCGATGTCCTTCACGTCCATGCAGCTCACGTCGATGCCGCGTTTCGCCAACCGCAGGCGCAGGATGTCCAGCATCTGCTTGAGCTGGAATTCGGCCTGCGCCTTCATGACGATGACGAAAGGTTCCTTTTCCTCGCGCTCGTAGGTGGCGCCGGTGCCGCGGAAATCGAAACGCTGCTCGAGCTCGCGGCTGGCCTGGTCGATGGCGTTGGTGACCTCGTGGCCGTTGAGTTCGGAGATGGCGTCGAAGGAGGGCATCTGTGCAGTGTAGCGCAGCGCACCTGCCGCACAGCCGCCGGGAACGGCGGATTTCGGGCTGTTTCCGCCACTTATGGATGTGGCACGATACGACTGCCGGCGTTGGCGTGGAGACATGGGAATCGTGACCGCCAAGCTGCAGCTGTCCAATCCGCGGGATCCTTCCCTCGCTCCGCTGGAAGCCGAGGCCCTCGCCGATACGGGCTCCGTGTTCCTCTGCATTCCCGAGCACGTGCGCCTGCAGCTCAACCTGCAGGTGCTGGAGCACCGCGAAGTCATGCTGGTGGATGGTTCGCGCCGCAATGTTCCGTACGTCGGGCCCGTGCAGCTGCGGTTCAAGACCCGCGCCGGCCATGTCGGTGCGCTGGTGGTGGGCGAGCAGGTGCTGCTCGGCGCCATTCCGATGCAAGACATGGATTTCATCGTGAAGCCCGGCACCCGTGCCGTGGATGTGAATCCGGAGAGCCCGAACATTGCCAGCGGAATCTGCATGCGCGCGGCCTGAGCGCCGCGGGTCGCTGCCCGCATGAACGTCCGCCTCTCCGCCTCTCCGCCATCGATGCCCGCACCATCGGTGCGCCGGCCCATGTGCATCGTGTAAGGCGGCGCACCGCGGTAACGTAAGAATCGTCCTATTCCCTGTCATGGAACGGCGGAATGGACTTGGTGCTCCCCCAGAGGGAGGATAACCGCCAGAATCATGTTGCTCGGCACACTGCTTCTTTCGCCATCCAGGTCACGCTCGGAGGAGAACGCGTGGGTGCGGCTGGTCTCCCGCGTGGCGCGTCGCGACGTGGCTGCGCTGCTCGAGTTGTTCGACGCGTCATACCGTTTCGTCTTCACGCTGGCGCTGCGAATCACGACGCGAGCCCATATCGCCGAAGACCTCACGGTCGAAGTGTTCGAGCAGATCTGGCGCGAGGCCGCAAGTTTCGATCCGGAGGCCCGCACCGTGATCGGCTGGATCATGGCGACCGCCCGATCCATGGCCTGCGACAGGCTCGTCCGCAAGCCCGAAACCGCAGACCCGGGCTCCCGCCCGCACAGCAGGAAGAAGTCGGCACAGGACGCGTCGCTGCGACGACGTCTCATCGTCCGTATCGCCGCCGAGGCCGGCAGGCAGCCCCGGATGCCGGAGCGTGAACCATGGCTGGAGCCGGAATGGGAAGCGGCTGGAACCGGCATCGAGTACAAGCTGCTGGCCGTCGATTCACAGCGGCGCCGCGTCAGCATGCTGGTGCGCCTGAGATCGGGCGCCGCCTATCCCGCACATACCCATGCAGGCCACGAGGAGCTGCACCTGCTGCATGGCGAATTGTGGATCGACGATCGCAAGCTCTTCCCCGGTGACTACAACCACGCGAATCCCGGCACGACCGATCATCTGGTGTGGAGCGCGACGGGCTGCACCTGCGTGCTCATCACCAGTACCGAGGACGCGCTCCTCTGATGCGTGATTCCGCTCAGTTCACGTCCGGCGGCCTGAGCGGGGCGCTCGCAGTGGTGATGATGCGCCAGGCTGGCTGTCTCGCGGCTCCCACGATTGCCCGTCGTTAGCTCCTGATAAGGAGGGGTGCGGCGGCGAGGAAAGTTCCGGGTGCAGGTACTGTGTTCCCTATACTTGCGCGCATGAACATCCGCCTCTCCGCCATCGAAGCCCGCATCATCGGCGCGCTGCTCGAAAAGCAGATCACCACGCCCGATCAATATCCACTTTCGCTGAATGCGCTGGTCAACGCGTGCAACCAGAAGAGCAACCGCGCGCCCGAGATGCAGCTGGACGAGGCCACCGTGAAATCCGCGGTCGAGGGCCTCGGGCGGCGGCACATGGTGATCGAGAAATCCGGCTATGGCAGCCGCGTGCCGAAGTACCACCAGATCTTCTGCAACACCGAGTTCGGGAGCCTGAAGTTCACGCCGCAGGAGACGGGCACCCTGTGCGAGCTGCTGCTGCGCGGGCCGCAGACGCCGGGGGAATTGCGCAGCCGCGTGCCGCGGCTGGCGGAATTGCCGGAGCCGGGGGTGATCGAGGCGCTGCTGGAGGGGTTGGCGCAGCGGGCCGATGGGCCGTTCGTCGTGCAGCTGGCGCGGGAGGCGGGGAGACGGGATTCGCGCTGGGCGCAGCTGTTCGAGGAATTGCCGGAGCAGCCGCAGATGGTGACAAGTGCCGAAGCTGCGCCTTCTGGCGCGGTGCCGGCCAGTTCATCTACACCCACGCGCTCTGATCTGGAAGCGCGCGTTGCAAAGCTCGAGGGCGAGGTTGTCGCCTTGCGTGCAGAGATCGCGGCGCTCATGCGATGAGGGCGCTGGCCATCGGGGCATTGTGCCGATCCGGCCGAGGCGCCCAGCCTGCGCCTGACCCTGGCGAGGCTATTTGCCTGCGGCTGTCTTGTCCTGTCCGATCCACAGCCGGTTGCCGTCGGGATCTTCGACCCTGAATTCAGTCATGTCGTAAAACGTCTTCTCGGGATCGGGGACAGCAAGGCCGTTTGCCCGCACCTGCCGGTGATAGGCCACGATGTCATCGGTGTACAGATACAGCACGGACTGGCGCGGCGCACCGGGATGCTGGTTGATCGACCGATCCAGCATGAGGCGGCATTCGCCGGATGCCAGCATCGCCCAGCCCCAGTCATCGTTTCGCTGTTCGATGTTGAAGCCCAGTTTTTCATAGAACGCGACGCCCGCGGCGACGTTCCGGACGGGCAGCATCGCGATGATGCGGGTGAGCTTCATTTGTGGCTCCTGCGCTGGCTTTCCGCGAACTGGAATACCTCCTCGACATCGAGCCTGAACACGCGCGCGATCCGGAAAGCCACTTCGAGCGAGGGTGAGTACTTCCCCGCTTCGATGGCATTGACCGTCTGCCGCGTCACGCCAACGCGGTCGGCGAGATCCTGCTGCGTCATCTCCGCGTGCTCGAAGCGCAGCCGGCGGATTCCGTTGGTGATGACCGTGCCGGTCATCACATGCCCCGGCGGTAGTAGATGATGACCGCGGCCTGGCGAGTGACCTGTGCGACGATGAAGGCGATCGCGACCGACATCCCCAGCGCCACCGGGCCCGCGCCGACCACGTGCAGCGCCAGGACGATTGCCAGGAACGTGCCGGAGGTGAACACCCACGAGCCGATGCGCGTGGCTTTGAGTGCAATGATCTGCTCGCGCTCGTCACGTGGTGTGCGGACCTCCCTGGGATTGCGCAGGTAGAACACCACCCAGGCGATGAGCTCGATCAGGATGAAGGTGCCGAATGACAGGCCCAGCGCCAGCAGCACCCAGCCATGCCGATGCGGTTCGAAGGGATCGGGAACATGCAGCCAATACATCAGTGAAACCAGGATGAGGGCGACCAGCGCCACCCAGGCGGTCTTCTCGCGAAACGACATCGGGTTCTCCGCGGCTTGTGGCATTGCGGCGGAAGGTAAAGAATATTTTACATCATGTCAAATATAGAGTACGCTTCCGGCCGTCGCGTACGCACGTTGCAATGCCCGAAGGTGAAGTCGTGGCATTGCGCGCCGGAATCGCGGCGCCGAAGCAGCAGGTTCACCCGCTTCAGCCCGGATTACTTGATGTCCGCCGTGAACCCTATCGGCCTGGACGCTGCAACGGGCGGGGTGCTCGTCAGTGCCCGGATCGCCTCCACGAGCTGTTCAATGGCCTGATCGTTGGCATCGACGCGGGACGCGAGGTCTTCGATCAGCTTCAGGATCTCGCCGCTGATCACGGCAGCACGACGCAGCCGTACGAAGGCGCGCATGACCTCGATGTTGACCCGCACGGCAGTTTCGCTGCGCAGGACGCTGGACAGCATGGCCACGCCTTGTTCGGTAAATGCGTATGGCAAAACCCGCCTGCCGCCGTGCCCGGAAGCTGAACTTGAGGTCACAATCTGTGACCTCAAGAGGGCAAGTTCTTGATTGGACAGCGGAAACATGAAGTCGGAAGGGAAGCGATCCGGATTCCTGCGCACGGCCTGCAGCAGGGCCTTGGTACTCACGCCGTACAGCAGCGCCAGATCCATATCGAGCAGCACGGGCAGACCGCGAATCGTGAAGATCCGGTCTTCCAGGTCGACGTAACTGGCGACGGACTTGGACATGTCGGTGCGGTAGTTTCCACTCGGACGCACCATGATCCGGGCGACAAACTCATGCGTTCCGGCAGATATGCCGGCGCGCCCGGGGTGCAGTCTCGTGCTTGACGGCCCCGGAACGGGCTAGCCATACTGCCCGCCGCATGACCACGACCCACACCTCAATTGCAGCCCCCCAGGGCTGGTGGTGGCCTCACTCCTGAAGGAGAGGGGTACTGGTCGTCGGCGCTCGCGCCACAAGCTCAAGAACTGCAAGGAACACCAGAACCCATCTCCGGCAACCGGGGATGGGTTTTTTATTTTGGGGTAGTCATTTGAAACCGCCATTCGACATCGCAGGGGATCTGGATACGCCGGTCTCGGCCTACGCCAAGCTGGCCTCGTTCCGGCCGCGCTTCCTGCTGGAAAGCGTGGAGGGCGGCGAGCGGCTGGGCCGCTACTCCTTCATCGGCTTCGGCGAGGGGCTGGAGGTACGGCTGGATTCGCGCGCGCTGACCATCGGGCCGCATTCCTACCCGGTGCCGGCCTCGAAGGAAGGGCTGCTGCAGCGCCTGCGCGAGGCGCTGGCGCGCGCGCCGCGGCCGCAGCCGGAGCTGCCGGGCGTGCCGCTGGCGGGCGGGCTGGTGGGCTTCACGGCCTACGACGTGGTGCGTTTCTTCGAGAAGCTGCCGCTGCGGCATGCGCGCCGGCCGGAGGCGCCGATACTGCACTACGTGGCGCCGGAGTCGCTGCTGGTGTTCGACCACCTGACGCGCGGCATCGCGCTGCTGCATGCGGGCACGGAAGCGGAACGGCGCGTGCTGCGCGAGGAGGTGATCGCGGCCTTGCGCGGGCGCATCGCGCTGCCGCGCGCCGCCGGCAGCTTCAGCGAGCCTGAAGTCTCGCTGAGCCGCGAGGAATACATGGCTTGCGTACGCCGGGCGCAGGAATACATCGCCGCAGGCGACGTGTACCAGCTGGTGCTGTCGGCGAAGTTCGCGGGCCGGCACCAGCTGGATCCCTTCCAGGTGTATCGCGCGCTGCGGCTGATCAATCCCTCGCCGTACATGTACCACTGCAACCTCGGCGGCATCACGGTGGTCGGCTCTTCGCCCGAGGCGCTGGTGAAATTGCACGACGGCGTGGCGGAGCTGCGGCCGATCGCGGGCACGCTGCCGCGCATGGCCGATCCGACCGCAGATCTGGCCAACGAGCAGCGCCTGCTGGCGGATCCGAAGGAGAACGCCGAGCACGTGATGCTGGTGGATCTGGCCCGCAACGACCTCGGCCGTGTCGCGGCCGCGGGCTCGGTGCACGTGAACCCCTACCGCGCCATCGAACGCTACAGCCACGTGATGCACATCGTCAGCGGCGTGCGCGGCCAGCTCGCGCCGCAGATGGATGCCTTCGATCTCTTCGCCGCCACCTTCCCGGCCGGCACGCTGGTCGGCGCGCCGAAGGTGCGCGCCATGCAGCTGATCGAGGAGCTGGAGCCGGTGGACCGCGGCCTGTACGGCGGCACCATCGGCTATTTCGGCGCGCAGGGCGGCATGGACCAGGCCATCACCATCCGCACGCTGGTGTTCGAAGGCGACCGGTACAGCTACCAGGCCGGTGCGGGCATTGTCGCGGACAGCAAGCCCGAAGCCGAATACAACGAGGTCTTCGCCAAGAGCGCAGCGCTGCGCAGCGCGTTGTCCCTTGCCCAGGAGGGACTCTGATGAATATGCCCGCGAAGCCGAAGCTGCTGCTGATCGACAACTATGATTCCTTCACCTACAACCTGGTGCAGGCCTTCCTGGTGCTGGGCGCGGAAGTACGCGTGCTGCGCAATGACGAGGTGACGGTGGACGAGGCGCTGCGCATGGGCGACATCACGCACCTGTGCATCTCGCCGGGCCCGGGCACGCCGCACGACGCGGGTGTGTCGATGGCGATGATCCGCGCGTTCGCAGGCCGCCTGCCGGTGCTCGGCGTGTGTCTGGGGCATCAGTCGGTCACCGAGGTGTTCGGCGGCCAGGTGGTGCGCGCGCCACGGCTGATGCATGGCAAGACTTCCTTCATCAAGCATGACGGCAAGGTCTTGTTCGAAGGCCTGCCGCAGCCGATGGAGGTGGGACGCTATCACTCGCTGATCGCCGAGCCCGCCTCGGTGCCGGCGGAGCTGGAAGTCAGCGCGATCACGCCGGAAGGCGAGATCATGGCCATCCGCCATCGCAGGTACACCATCGAGGGCGTGCAGTTCCATCCGGAAAGCGTGCTCACGCCGCAGGGGCCGCAGCTGATGGGCAATTTCCTGAAGCTCACGCAGCCGCTCCGCGAGACATGAGCGCGGATCTGCCACGGTTGCGCGGCTGGCTGGACGGGCTGCTCGAGAGGCGTTCGCTCGGCGTCGATGATGCGCGCGCGTTGCTGGTGGCGCTCACCGATGCGGAACTGCCGCCGGCACTGGCCGGCGCGCTGCTGGCCGCGGTCCGCGCCAAGGGCGCGACGGCCGACGAGCTGCGCGGCTTCGCGCTGGGCATGCGCTCGCTGGCGCGGCGTCCGGCGATCGCCGCGGGCGCCATCGCCGGCGCAGTGGACATCGTCGGCACCGGCGGGGACAAATCCGGCAGTTTCAATCTTTCCACCGGCGCGTCGCTGCTGGCCGCCGCGTCGGGGCTCACCGTGATCAAGCACGGCAACCGCTCGGTTTCCAGCAAGGCGGGCAGCGCGGATGTGCTCGAAGCCCTCGGCCTGCCGCTGCCGCTGGATGAGCAGCGCGCCGCGGCCTGCCTCGCGGCCACGGGCTTCACGTTTCTGTTCGCGCCGCATTACCACCCGGCGATGAAGGCCATCGGGCCGGTGCGCAATGCGCTGGGTGTGCGCACGGTGTTCAACATCCTCGGGCCGCTGACCAACCCGGCCGAGCCGCCGTTCCACGTGATCGGCGCGTACGACGAGCCCACCGCGCGGCTGATGGCCGAGGCACTTGCCGGACTGCCGCTGAAGCGCGCCTTCGTGATCCATGGCGCGGCCGGCTGGGATGAACCTTCGCCGCTGGGCCCGTTCCTGCTGCTGGACGTACGGCCCGGCGAGGTGTTCGAGTCGCGACGCACGCCGGCCGATTACGGCATCGCGGTGTGCCGGGAAGAACACCTGCAGGGCGGCGATGCGGCCTGCAACGCCGCGGCGCTGACACGGGTGCTGCGCGGTGAGGATCACGGCCCGCATCGCGACGCATTGCTGCTGGGCGCGGCGCTGGCGCTGGAGGTCACGGGCCGCGCGCCGGGCCCGCGCGATGCCATCGTCCTTGCGCGCACGACCATCGACGATGGCCGCGCCAGCGCGCAGCTGGCGAAGCTCGCGGCGTTTTCCCGCAGTGGCGGTGCCGGATGAGCGGCGACTTCCTCGCCACCATGGCCGCCGGCAGCCGCGCGCGCGTGGCCGAGGCGCGCCGCGTGCACAGCGACACGGAGATCTGGCGCTGGGCCGAAAGCTCGCCGCCGCCGCCGCGTCTGCTGCTCTCGCCCAAGGGCTTCGACGTGATCGCCGAGGTGAAGCTGCGCTCGCCGGCCGTCGGCCAGCTCGCCGCCGCCGGCGAGGACATCGCCGCGCGCGTCACCAGCTATGCGCGCGCTGGTGCCGCGGCCGTGTCGGTGCTCACCGAACCGGAGCGTTTCGCGGGCTCGCTCGATCACCTGGAGGAGGCCGCGCGCGCGCTGCAGGAAGCCGGCGGCGTGCCGGCGATGCGCAAGGATTTCCTGGTGGATCCCTACCAGGTGGCCGAGGCGCGGCTGGCCGGCGCCGGCGGCATCCTCGTGATCGTGCGCATGCTCACGCGCGCCGAGCTCGATGCGCTGATCGTGGCGGCGCAACGCCTGTCGCTGTTCGTGCTGATCGAGACCTTCGATGAAGCCGATATCAAGGTGGCGCGCGAGCTGCTCGAGGCGCACGGCGGCGGCCGCGCGAAGCTGCTCGTCGGTGTGAACAGCCGCGACCTGGTCACGCTGAAGGTGGTGCCGGGCCGGCTCGAGCAACTGCTCGAGCAACTGCCGCGCGGCGTGCCGCGCGTGGCCGAGAGCGGCGTGGCCACGGCCGACGACGCGGCGCGCCTCGCGCGCGCGGGATACGAGATGGCGTTGATCGGCAGCGCGCTGATGAGCACGGAAGATCCGGCGGCATTGCTGGCCGCGATGCTCGCCGCGGGCCGCGCGCGATGAACGCGCCGCCGCAATCTTCCGGGGATCTCGCGCCCGCCGCCGCCGGCGGCGGCTTCGTGAAGATCTGCGGCATGAACGACGCGCGCGCCGTCGAGGCCGCGCTGGCCGCGCAGGTGGATGCGCTGGGCTTCGTGTTCGCCAGGTCGGTGCGCCAGGTGACGCCGCGGCAGGCGGTCGAGCTGGCGCGACCGGCGCGTGGCCGCGCGCTGTGCGTGGCGGTGATGCAGCATCCGTCCACCGAGCTGCTGGAGCTGGTGCTGGAGATCTTCCACCCGGATGTGGTGCAGACCGATCGCGAGGATTTCCTGCGCTTCGAACTGCCGGCTGGCGTTGCCGGCTGGCCGGTGCTGCGGGACAGGCGGCCCGATGGCACGCCGGTGGCATTGTTGCGCGGCCAGCGCCTGCTGTTCGAAGGCACGCGCAGCGGCAGCGGCGAGATGGCCGACTGGAGCGTGGCGCGCGCCTTGTCCCAGCACTGCGAGCTGATCCTGGCAGGCGGACTCTCGCCGGCGAATGTGGAAGGTGCGATCACCGCCGTGCGTCCGTTTGGCGTCGATGTATCCAGTGGCGTGGAAGAGGCGCCGGGCCGCAAGAGCCCGGCGCTGATCGAATCGTTTGTGTCCCGCGCGCGGCAGGCGTTCGCGCGCCCGGCACAAGGGGAGCATTGAGATGACTGCAGCGATGAAGGATCCTTCGGCCGATCTGCTGGCGCAGCTGCTTGCGGGCGCACTGCCCGACGCGCACGGCAGGTTCGGTCCCTACGGCGGGCGCTACATTCCCGAGACGCTGGTGCCGGCCTTCGAACGGCTCACAGCGGCGGTGCACGAGATACTGCCCACCGCGGATTTCCAGCGCGAACTGGCTGCCGAGCTGCGCGACTGGGTGGGACGGCCCACCGCGCTGTCGCCGATGCCGGCCCTCAGCCGGCGCTGGGGCGCGGAAGTGTGGTTCAAGCGCGAGGATCTCGCGCACACCGGCGCGCACAAGATCAACAATGCGCTGGGGCAGGTGCTGCTGGCACGCCGCATGGGTGCGAAGCGCATCGTCGCCGAGACCGGCGCGGGCCAGCATGGCGTCGCCACCGCGGCCGCCTGCGCGCGCGTCGGCCTGCCCTGCGTGGTGTACATGGGCGAGGTGGACATGGAACGCCAGGCGCCCAATGTCGGCCGCATGCGGCTGATGGGCGCCACCGTGGTGCCCGTGACCAGCGGTGATCGCACGCTGCGCGCGGCCATCGACGAGGCCTTCCGCGACTGGGTGGCCGATCCGCTGGCGACGTTCTACTGCCTGGGCTCGGCGGTGGGGCCGCATCCCTATCCGTACCTGGTGCGCGAGCTGCAGGCCGTGATCGGCCGCGAGGCCCGCGCGCAGATTCTGGAAAAGACCGGCGCGCTGCCGGATTGCGTGATCGCCTGCGTGGGCGGTGGCTCCAATGCCATCGGCACCTTCCATGCCTTCCTCGGTGATGCAGCGGTGGAGATCATCGGCGTGGAAGCCGGCGGCCGCGGGCCCGGGCTTGGCGACAACGCCGCCACGCTGGCCACCGGACGTCCTGGCGTGCTGCATGGAACCTACACCATGCTGCTGCAGGACCAGGACGGCCAGATCCAGGAAACGCATTCGGTGTCCGCCGGGCTGGATTATCCGGGCGTCGGCCCCGAGCACGCGCTGCTGCGCGAGATCGGCCGCGTGCGCTACATCATGGCGCTCGACGATGAGGCGCTGGACTGCGTGGAGGAGTGCGCCACCCATGAAGGTGTGCTGCCGGCCATCGAATCCGCGCATGCGCTCTCCGGCGCCCGCGACTGGGCGCGCCGCAATCCGGGCAAGCGCGTGCTCGTCGGCCTCTCGGGCCGCGGCGACAAGGACATGCCCACATTGCAGAAGACTCTGCTGGTGAAGCACGGAGTGAAGTCATGAGCGGCACTCCGGCACGGCGCCTGGCCGACGCGATCCGCGCGGTGCGCCGCGAGCGCGTGGCCATGGTCGCCTTCCTCACCGCCGGCTTTCCGTCGAAGGAGCGCTTCGCGACGGACCTCGCCGCGCTGGCTTCCGAGGCCGACGTGGTGGAGATCGGCGTGCCCTTCACCGACCCGATGGCCGACGGCATCACCATCCAGCGTTCCAGCCTCGCCGCGCTGGCGCAGGGCGTGAGCCTTGCGTGGATTCTCGAGACGCTGCGGTCCATGCCGAAGCCGAAAGCGCAGCTGGTGTTCATGGGTTACCTGAACCCGATGCTGGCCTATGGGCTCGACAGGCTCGCCGCCGACGCGGCCGCGGCCGGCATCGCCGGTTTCATCGTGCCGGACCTGCCCATCGAGGAGAGCGCGGAGTTCGAGCACGCGCTTGCGCCGCATGGCCTGGCGCTGATCCGCATGGTCACGCCGGTGACGCCGCAGGCGCGGCTGGAGCGGCTGGCGCGCGGAGCGCAGGGCTTCATCTATGCGGTGTCGATGACCGGCACCACCGGCCGCTCCGTCGGCGCGGATGGCGCCGTGCCGCGCGAAACGCTGGATTACCTGGAGCGCGTGCGTGCGCTGTCACCGGTGCCGGTATGTGCGGGCTTCGGCATCCGCGAGCACGCGCAGGTCGCGGCGCTGGCGCCGCATGTGGATGGCGTGGTGGTGGGCTCGGCGGTGATCGAGGCCATGGAGAAGGGCGCCTCCACCGTCGAACTGCTGCGGCGGCTGCGCGGTTGAGACTGAAAGTCGCCAACGCGCAGGGCGCCCCGACCCTGGGGATCACGCTGCTGCTCGGCGGGCTGTCCACCATCAGCCCGCTGTCCATCGACACCTTCCTGCCGTCGCTCCCCACCATCGCCGCGGATTTCCACATCAGCGCCTGGGAAGCGCAGCAGATCCTCACCGCCTACCTGCTGCCCTTTGCCGTGTTCTCGCTGGTGCACGGGCCGCTGTCGGATGCGCTGGGCCGGCGCACCGTGGTGCTCGGTGGCCTGGCGCTCTACACCACCGGCTCCATCGGCTGTGTGTTCGCGCCGGGGCTGGGCCTGCTGCTGTGCTGCCGCGTGCTGCAGGGCACGGCCGCCGGCATCGGCTCCACCGTGGCGCGCGCCGTGGCCCGCGACCTGTTCGAGGGCGCCGCCGCGCAGAAGCTGCTGAGCAGCATGGTGCTGGTGTTCTCGCTGGCGCCGGCGGTGGCGCCCATCATCGGCGGCTGGCTGCACGTGACGCTGGGCTGGCGCAGCGTGTTCGGCCTGCTGCTGGCCATCGGCATCACGCTGATCACGCTGTGCGCGCTGCTGCTGCCGGAAAGCCATCCGCCGTCCAAACGCACGGTGTTCCATCCGGTGGCGCTGCTGCGCAGCTGCTGGCACGTGGCGCGCGGCCGCGCCTACCAGCTGCTGTCCATTTCCGTGGCGCTGTCGATCGCACCGCTGTTCGCGTGGATCGGCTCCACGCCGGCCGTGATCCTGCAGCGCTGGCAGCTGAAGGAAACGCAGTTCTACTACGTGTTCATTCCCATCGTGGCCGGTTTCATGCTGGCCTCCATCGTGGGCGGCCGCATCGCCGGCAGCGTGCCGCGGCAGAAGCAGATCAGCTGGGGTTTCGCGCTGATGCTCGGCGGAAGCGCGCTGGGACTGGTCGCGCACAGCCTGTCGAACGGCATGCTCATCGGGCTGACGCAGTGCATGCTGTTCAGCATGGCTCTCGGCGTACAGCTCTCCAATCCCATCCTGTCGCTGGAGATGCTGGACATGCATCCGCTGGCCCGCGGCGCGGCCGCGTCGGTGCAGTCCTTCGTGACGCTGGGCATCGGCGCGATGACCGCGGGCGTGATCGCGCCGCTGCTGCACGGGGACCTGCGGCTGCTGTCGGCGATCTCGGTGGCGGTCTGTGCGGTCGCGTGGCTGGCGTGGCGTGCCGGGCAGGCCGCTACTTCCACCCGCCGTCACGCTTCTCGATCGGCAGGATGCGGATGAACGCCTCCACCGCGTGGATCTGCCCGCCGTAGACCTTGAAGGCCTCGAACGCCGTCAGCTGGTCGCCGCCCTCCTGCCGCACGCCCCAGGCCAGGCGCAGCCACACGATGCCCATGCGTTCATCCACCGCGGCAATGCGGTAGATGGGTGCGCCCAACCGCTTGAAGATGGTCAGCGGCTGCGTGGCGATGTTCTCGCAGCCCTTCTGGAAGGTGCAGTCGGGGCCGGCCATGATCTGGCCGTTCTCGTAGCGATAGGCATCGGGCGCGAAGGGCGCGTTCACGGCAGCGAAAGTCTCGGCCCTGGCGAGCCCTTCCGGATATTTCAGCGCGGCCTTGATGATTTCATCGCGCGTGTTCAGCTGGTCGGGGCGCGGCGCGTAGCTCATGCCCTCGCTCGCCGCATTCAGGTGCTCGAGGTTGAAGATCAGCCCCTCGCTGCGGCTGTGCGTGGTCACCAGCTCGATCTCGGTGAGCCGGTCGCCGACCACCTTCAGGCGCACCACCAGCATCACCGGCGCGCCGCTTTCTTCCACCATCACGTCGGCGCCGGCCACGCCCATGCGCTCGTCGATGAAGTCCTGGCGATAGCCGCGCAGCGCCGTGACGGTCTTGACCAGCCCGACGCCGGCGAGCTTCTTCTCGTCGGCGTCCTCGGTGACGCGCAGGTTGGCGGCCACCGGCAGCTTGCTGACGTCGTGCTTCACGAAGGCGTACAGCAGCTGCGTGACCATGCCGCGCAGGCATTCGCGGTCGCAGGCGGTGGCGGGCTGTGCCGCATTCGCTGCGGCTCCGCACAGGCCTGCGGCCAGCAGCAATCCGATGATGGATCTGCTCTTCATTGTTGTCCCCCTTTTATCGGGTCAGGCGATGCAGTGTAATCCAGATATGAATGTCGATGCCTACCTGCGGCGCACAGGCTACGCCGGTCCGCGCGAGCCCACGCGCGCCATGCTGGGTGAGCTTGTGCAGCGGCATGCGCAGGCGATCGCCTTCGAGAATGTCGATGCCTTCCTGGGACGGCGCGTGAGCCTCGACCCGGTAGACGTGGAGCGCAAGCTGGTGCGCGAGGGCCGCGGCGGCTGGTGCTTCGAGCAGAACCTGCTGTTCGGCGAGGTGCTGCGCGAGCTCGGGTTCAAGGCCACCGACCTGGCTGGACGCGTGCTGTGGAACCGGCCTTCCGATGCGATCACGCCGCGCACGCATCGCCTGCTGAAAGTCGAGGCCGATGGCCGCGAGTGGCTGGTGGACGTGGGCTTCGGCGGCCACACGCTGACCGGCGTGCTCGACCTGTACAGCGAGGCGGCGCAGGCGACGCCGCACGAGCCGTTCCGGCTGCGGCGGCTGCATGGGGAAGAACGGGTGCTCGAATCGCTGCTGGGCGGTGAGTGGAAGCCGCTGTGCCGCTTCGACCTGCAACCGCAGCTGCCCATTGATTTCGAGGCGGCCAACTACCAGCTGGCGCACGATCCGGCGTCGCTCTTCACGCAATTGCTGGTGGTTTCGCGCGTGGCTCCCGATGGCCGGCATGTGCTGCGCGGGCGGGAGCTGGCATCGCATCGCCTCGGCGGCGAGACCACCCGGCGCGAGCTGGCCAGCACCGGCGAAGTGCTCGCAGCCCTGCGCGAGCTGTTTGGATTGAAGCTGGACATGGCAACCGAAGCCGCGCTGCGCGGCCGGCTCGGAGCGTGAGTTTCTCGTTGATCGCCGCGGAAATTGCGCTTGTTGGCTGATCTGCCCGGAATAAAAATTCCAATAAATTCAGTCATTAGATAGTGTGTACATATGGATGTACGAAAGACGGCCGAGGGTGCTAGCATGCCCGTCATGCCCAGGACGCGACTGTTCCGGAACGGCAATTCACAGGCGGTGCGTATTCCCGCCGAGCTCGCCTACGCAACCACGAATATCGATCTGGAGATCGAGCGCGTGGGCGATGAACTGCGCATCCGGCCGGTGCGCCGTTCACTCGCCGGAGCGCTGAAGAAGTTCGGCGGCTTTTCCCGGGGCTTCATGGCCGGGGGACGCGGCGATCAGGAGCAGGCGGAACGGAACTGGCGCTGATGGCGCGCTACCTGCTCGACACCAACATGTGCATCTACCTGCTGCGCCGCCAGCCGGAAGAGGTGGCGCGCCGTTTCGCCGAATGCCAGGTCGGTGACGTCGTCATGTCTGCCATTACCTATGCCGAGCTGGAGTACGGCGCGCAGCTCTCCGCGGATCCAGTACGCGACCGGCGCCAGCTGGCCGCGTTGATCGAGGACATTCCGGTGGCTGCGTTCGGTGCGGACGCGGGTGTCGCCTGCGGCCCCATTCGCAAGGCCACGCGCGAACGTCGCAAGGATCAGCTCGACAAGCTGATCGCGGCTCACGCGGTGTCGCTGGGCGCGACGCTGGTGACGAACAATGAGGCCGACTTTCTGCGTTATCCGGGCGTGAGCGTGGAGAACTGGGTCGCCGCCCGGTGAGTTTCAGCGCGGGCGCGCAGTCGCCGCCCGTACCAGCCACACCGCGCCGATGATGGTCACCGTCCAGCCGATGGGCGCCGGCACGCGCGCCATGCCCAGCGCCAGCGTGCCTGTCAGCAATACCAGTGCCGCGGCCACGGCGTTGCCGCCCGCGCGCCGCGGCGGAACAGGATCCGCCACGCGATGCGCGTCGCTGGCGAAGCGCGCGGTGGAAGGCCGCGGCTCAGCCGCCTTCAGCAGCGACTGCCGCAGCGCCACCGGCGCCACTTCCACCGCGGCCAGCAGCTCGGGCAGCTGTTTCCACAGCCGCTTCGCCACGTTCAGCGGATTGTGCTTGTCGCGCAGCCACTCGCGCAGGATGGGGCTCGCCGTTTTCCAGATGTCCAGCTCGGGATACAGCTGCCTGCCCAGGCCCTCGATGTTGAACATGGTCTTCTGCAGCAGGATCAGCTGCGGCTGGATGCGCGCGTCGAAGCGGCGCAGCGCCTCGAACAGCCGCAGCAGCACGACGGCGAAGGAGATGTCCTTCAGCGGCTTGTCGAAGATGGGCTCGCAGATGCTGCGCACGGCGCTTTCCATCTCTTCCACGCGGATGTCGTGCGGCACCCAGCCGGATTCCACGTGCAGCTGCGCCACGCGGCGGTAGTCGCGGTCGAACACGGCGATGAAGATCTGCGCCAGGTAATCCTGGTCGCGTGGGTCGAGCGAGCCGACGATGCCGAAATCCACCGCGGCGTAGCGCGGCTCGGCGGGGTTTTCGGCCAGCACGAAGATGTTGCCGGGATGCATGTCGGCGTGGAAGAAATTGTGGCGGAACACCTGCGTGAAGAAGATGGCCACGCCGTTTTCGGACAGTCGGCGGAAATCCACGCCGAGTTCGCGCAGCCGCGCGATATCGCCGATGGGCACGCCGTGGATGCGTTCCATCACCATCACGTCGCGGCGACAGAGGTCCCAATGCACCGCCGGCACGTGCAGCCGCGCATCGCCCTCGAAATTGCGCTTCAGCGTGGCGGCGTTGGCGGCCTCGCGCATCAAGTCCAGCTCGTCGAGTATGGTCTTCTCGTATTCGCGCACCACCTCCACCGGCCGCAGGCGCCGCGCCTCGGCGGAGTAGCGGTCGGCGAGCCGCGCGATCTCGTACAGCACCTCGAGGTCGCGTGCGATGACCGCGCGCATGTCGGGCCGCAGCACCTTCACGATGACCTCGCTGCCATCCGGCAGCTCGGCCGCGTGCACCTGCGCGATCGAGGCGGCGGCCAGTGGCGTGGCATCGAAGCGGCGGAACGCCGCGGCCACCGGCTGCCCCAGTGCTGCCTCGACGAGCCGGCGCGCGGTTTCGCCGTCGAAGGGCGGCACGCGGTCCTGCAGCTTCACCAGTTCCCCGGCGATGTCCGGCGGCAGCAGGTCGCGGCGCGTGGAGATCGCCTGGCCGAATTTCACGAACACCGGACCGAGTTCTTCCAGTGCCAGCCGCAGCCGGTCGCCGCGGCCGCCCTGCGAGGCGCGGTGGAACCACAGCCATGGCGAGGCGATGGCAATGAGCCGCAACCGGCCGTGCAGCGGCGTGCCACGCGTGAAGTCGATCAGGCCATGTCGCGCCAGCGCGCGGTGGATGGCGATCAGCCGCAGCAGTACACGTGGCCTCATGCGCCGTCCACCGGTTCCTCGAGCCGCGCGACGCGCGCCGCAAGGCGGTCCGCGTCCTCGCGCAGCGCATCCACCTCTTCCAGGAACTGCGCGGCCTCGGCGCGCGGCACCAGCACGCGCCGCTCGTGCGCCAGGTACTCGCCGACGTTGCGGGCCTGGGTGGCGAGGCTGGCGCGGCCGTAGTCCAGCGCCGAGCGCAGCAGCGTGCCGATGCCATGGGCGGGGATGTCGCCGAGCACGCGCGCCAGGCCCGCCTCGAGATCCGGGCGCAGCAGCTGCACCAGTTCCTGGAAGCGCTGCCCGGCTTCCGCATCGCCGGTGAGCGTGACGTCGCCGCGGCGGATGACCGCGGCCGGCTCTTCCCGGAGCAGGGCGAGCAGTCCGATCGGAGTGCCCGCGAGGCGCAGGTCGGTGTCGGCCGGTGCGGCGCGCTCCAGCAGCAGCCGGCCGCCGTCGGCCCGCAGTGTCAGCTGCCAGGGCGTGTAGCGGGCGATCACCTGCATGTGGCGGCCATCCAGCTGTGCGAGCAGTTCCCGCGCGCGGGGCGAACCCTCGACGCCACGGTCGAGCACGGCCTGCAGTCGTTCCGCCAGCATCAGTACACGTGGCCGCGGTGCACGGCGACGATGCCGCCGGAAAGGTTCTGGTAGCTGCAGTCCTCCAGGCCCGCCGTGCGCATCATGCCGAGCAGGGTCTCCTGGTCCGGATGCTTGCGGATGGATTCGGCCAGGTAGCGGTAGCTGGCGGCATCACCGGCCACGAATTCCCCCAGCTTCGGGAGTACCCGGAACGAATAGGCATCGTACAGCGGCCGCAGTGCCGGCACGGCCAGCCGGGAGAATTCCAGCACGATCAGCTGGCCGCCGGGTTTCAGCATGGCGCGCATCGAGGCCAGCGCGGCGGGCTTGTCGGTCACGTTGCGCAGGCCAAAGCCGATGGTGACGCAGTCGAACTGCGCGGGGCGGAACGGCAGGCATTCGGCATTGGCCTGCACCACGTGCGCGCTGGTGCTGAAGCCGGCATCGATCAGCCGGTCGCGGCCGCGCTTGAGCATCTCGGCATTGATGTCGGTGAGCACGACCAGGCCCGCCGGCCCCACCTGCCGCAGCATGCCCAGCGCCAGGTCGCCGGTGCCGCCAGCCACGTCCAGCGCGCGCTGCCCGGCCTTGAGATTCGTGCAGGCCAGCGCAAAGCGCTTCCACAGCCGGTGCGCGCCCAGCGACATAAGATCGTTCATCAGGTCGTAGCGGCTGGCCACCGAGTCGAACACCCCGCGCACGCGGCGGGCCTTGTCGCCCCAGGCCACCTGTTCGTAGCCGAAATCCGTGCCTGAGGCCTTGCCTTGTTCCGTCATGCTGGTCGGGTCCATTGAGTTGCGGTGGAAGCTGCCACGGCAAGGGAAAATTTAAACGAACCGCCTCGTATTTGCTGGTTCGTTGTGAAACAACCGAAACTGTTGCCGGAGGGGCTGGATTTTTGGCGATAGCCGGAGCATGATCGCCCGCGGTTCGGCGCTCGAGTCAGCGCGGACCAATTGGGGGTCTTGTCAAAGTTCGGCCGGACAATTTGTCCGGCCTTCTTTTTTCCGGGATGCCGCATCGGCCCATTGTGGACAGTCCGGGCCTTGTTTCCTAGACTGCGCGGCCTTCACGGAAATGGTGGGAGAAGTCAGTGGGAAAAGGTGATCGCAGGACCCGTCGCGGCAAGATCTACGCAGGCTCGTTCGGCAAGCTGCGCCCGAAGGATCCCTCGCGCGGCAGCAAGGCCGCTGCGCCTGCCGCCGCGGCAAAGCCTGCGCCCAAGCCCGCTGCCAGGAGCCCCGCGCGCCGCGCCAAGTCCTGACCGGGGCCGGCCTGGCCGCCGCATCTAGAGGATGTAGCGGCTGAGGTCCTCGTCCCTGGCCAGCTGCGTCAGGTGCTGGTCCACGTAGCCGGCGTCCACGGTAATGGTGGAGCCGGGTTTGTCGGCCGCCTCATAGGAGGCCGCGTCCAGCAGCCGCTCCATCACCGTGTGCAGCCGCCGCGCGCCGATGTTCTCGGTGCGCTCGTTCACCTGCCAGGCCACCTCGGCGATGCGCCGCACGCCCTCCGGCGTGAACTCCAGCTGCACCGCCTCGGTGTCGAGCAGCGCACGGTACTGCGTGGTCAGCGAGGCATCCGGCTCGGTGAGGATGCGCACGAAGTCATCCGCCGACAGCGGCTGCAGTTCCACGCGGATGGGCAGCCGGCCCTGCAGCTCGGGGATGAGGTCCGAGGGCTTCGACATGTGGAAGGCGCCCGAGGCGATGAAGAGGATGTGGTCGGTCTTCAGCGAGCCATAGCGCGTCGAGACCGTGCAGCCCTCGACCAGCGGCAGCAGGTCGCGCTGTACGCCCTCGCGTGACACGTCCGCGCCGATGGTGTCCTGGCGGCGGGCGATCTTGTCGATCTCGTCGATGAACACGATGCCGTTCTGCTCGCAGTTGGCCAGCGCCTTCGCGCGCAATTCCTCCTCGTTGATCAGCTTGCCGGCCTCCTCGTCGGTGACCAGCTTCTTTGCTTCGGCGACTTTCACGCGGCGGGTCTTGGTGCGCGCGGTGCCGAGGTTGCTGAACATCTGCGACAGCTGCTGCTGCATTTCTTCCATGCCCGGCGGCGCCATGATCTCCACGCCGCCCGGCATCGTGGCCAGGTCGAGCTCGATCTCGCGCTGGTCGAGCGCACCCTCGCGCAGCATCTTGCGGAAGCGCTGGCGGGTCTCCGCGCCCTGGTTCTGCTGTGGCTCGTCGGTGGAAAAGCCCAGCGCCGCGCGCGGCTTGGGCAGCAGCGCGTCGAGGATGCGCTCCTCGGCGGCATCGGCCGCGCGTTCGCGCACGCGCGCCTTTTCCTCCTCGCGCGTCATCTTCACGGCGACGTCGGCCAGTTCCTTGATGATGGAATCCACCTCGCGGCCCACGTAGCCCACCTCGGTGAACTTGGTGGCCTCCACCTTCACGAACGGCGCATTGGCCAGCCGCGCCAGGCGCCGCGCGATCTCGGTCTTGCCGCAGCCGGTGGGGCCGATCATCAGGATGTTCTTCGGGGTGATCTCCTGGCGCAGCGGCTCGGCCACCTGCATGCGGCGCCAGCGGTTGCGCAGCGCGATGGCGACCGCACGCTTCGCCGCCTGCTGGCCGACGATGTGCTTGTCCAGTTCCAGCACGATTTCGCGCGGAGTCATGGTGGCGCGCTCCCGGGGCAGTTCCCGCACGATCTCGCGGGGCATGCTCATGATAGTTCCTCGATGGTCAGGTTGCGGTTGGTATAAATGCAGATATCGGCCGCAATGCCGAGTGACTTCTCCACCACTTCGCGAGCCGAAAGCGTGGTGTTCTCGTATAGCGCGCGCGCCGCGGACTGCGCATAAGGTCCGCCGGAGCCGATGGCCGCCAGCGGCAGTTCCGGCTCGATGACGTCGCCATTGCCGGAGATCACGTACAGTGCATTCGTGTCGCCCACCAGCAGCAGCGCCTCGAGGCGCCGCAGGTAGCGGTCGCCGCGCCAGTCGTTGGCGAGCTCGATGGCGGCGCGCGTGAGGTTGCCGAATTTCTGCAGCTTGCCCTCGAAGCGCTCGAACAGCGTGAAGGCGTCGGCCGTGCCGCCGGCGAAGCCCGCCAGGATCCTGCCCTCGTACAGGCGGCGCACCTTGCGCGCATTGCCCTTCATCACCGTGTTGCCCAGCGTGACCTGGCCGTCGCCGCCCAGGGCGAGCCTGCCATCGCGCCGGACGGCGAGGATGGTCGTGCTGTGCGGATCGAAACGCTGGCTCATGAGACTCCTTGGATGGATTGCCGGCAGCGGCTGGTGGTCAGCGACGGCTGCGGCGCGCGCGCGGATGCGCCTCATCGTAGATGCGGGCCAGGTGCTGGAAATCAAGGTGCGTGTACACCTGCGTGGTGCTGATGTCGGCGTGGCCGAGCAGCTCCTGCACGCCGCGCAGATCCTGGCTGGATTCAAGCAGATGCGTCGCGAAGGAGTGCCGGAACAGGTGCGGGTGCAGCTTCACCGGCACGCCGCCGGTGCGGGCCACCGCGGCCAGTCGCCGCTGCACGGCGCGGGGGCCCAGCCGGCGGCCGTTGCGGCCGACGAACACCGCATTCTGGCCGCGCGCCGCGAGCTGCGCCCTCGGCCCCAGCCAGCGCCGCAGCGCCGCGGCGGCCTTGCTGCCGACCGGCACGATGCGGGTCTTCCTGCCCTTGCCGGTGACGCGCACGGTACGGTCGGCCAGATCCAGCGCATCGAGGTCGAGGCTCACCAGCTCCGCCAGGCGCAGCCCGGATGAATACAGCAGCTCCATGATGGCCAGGTCGCGGATGGCGAGCGGCTCGGGTGCGCTTCCGGGTGCCTGCCGCGGCGGCTCGAGCACGCGTGCCATCTGGTCGGCGTCCAGCGTGCGCGGCAGGCGCCTGGGCCGCTTCGGCGCGCGCACGTCCACCGCGGGATTGCCGGCGCACAGTCCCTCGCGCTGCAGGAAAAGGTAGAAGGAACGGACGGCCGACAGGCGCCGCTGGATGCTGGCCGGCGACAGGCCCGCCGCATGGCTGCGTGCCGCGAAGGCGCGCACGTGGCCGTGGTCCAGATCCGTCCATGCGGCAAGGCCCTGGCGGTCGCACCAGGTGGCCAGCGCCGCGAGGTCGCGTTCGTAGGCCGCGCGCGTGTGGGCCGACAGGTTCCGCTCCTGCGTCAGGCGCTGCAGGAAATCACCGCGCGCCGCGTCGGCCGGCCGGTTCACGGCCGCCGCGCGCGCCGCCGCTCAGTCGCGCGCCAGCGCATCGCCGATCAGCTCCCCGAGGCGTGCCAGGAATTCCGTGCTCATCCCCGGGTGGAAGCGATCGCGGCTGTGGCTGCCCAGCACCAGCAGCCCAAGCGGCGCCTCACCCAGCAGCGGCACCAGGGCCACCGAGCCGATGCCGGCGCTGTCGGTGCCGAAGATGAAGTCGCGCTGCGTGTCGCGGATCTGGCCGCAACGGGCGCGACCCGAGGCCAGCAGGGTCTCGAAGCCGGCGAGGTTGGGATCGGAGGCGGCCACCTGCCGCACGAAGCGCAGATCGTCGGTGTTGGCGCCCGCATGTCCGAACAGCAGCAGCACGGTCTGCGTGACCTCGAAGTTCTCGCGGAACGCCGCTTCCATCTGCGCGAGCACGGCGCGGCGCGTGGGCGCGCGCATCAGGCGGCGCGTGAAGTGGTGGATCTTCGCGGCCACCTGCTCGTTGGCGCGCGCGACGGCCACCAGTTCCGCGAGCCTTGCTTCGCCGCCCTGGTGCTTCTCGCGCAGCACCTCGATCTGCCGCTCGACCAACGAAACCGCGCCGCCGGCGGCGTGCGGCAGCCGCAGCGAGGCGAGCAGTTCGCCATGATGCTGGAAGAAATCGGGGTTGGCGGCGAGCCACGCGGCGACTTCCTTTTCCTTCTCCGTCTCGGGAACCGCGCGTGCCGCTGCCGTGGATATGCTCATGGTCTGTCCTGCCTACAGGTCGAATTGCCCGGTGAAAGATACTTCAGCGGGGCCTTCCATCCAAAGCCGGTGGCCGGGGCCCTGCCAGCGGATGATGAGCGTGCCGCCGGTCAGGTCCACCTGCACGCGCTGCGCGAGCCGTCCCGCGCGGATGCCGGTGGCGGCGGCGGCGCAGGCGCCGGTGCCGCAGGCCTGCGTTTCCCCCACGCCGCGTTCGAACACGCGCAGGCGGACATGGTCGCGGGCGACGGTCTCACAAAAGCCGACGTTCACGCGGCGCGCGAACCGCGGATGCGATTCGAGCGCGGGGCCGATGACCGCGACCGCGGCGTCGGCAACCGCTGGCACGCCGATGACGGCGTGCGGGTTGCCCATCGAGGCTATGGAGAACTCCACGCGGCCGGAGGGCAGGTCGAGGTGATACTGCGGGCCGGCCTCACCCTGTGCATCGAAGGCGACCGCTCCCGGAGTGAACAGCGGTTCGCCCATGTCCACGGTGACGCTGCCCGGCGCGCCCAGCTCGGCCACTACCAGGCCGCCCGGGCTTTCCAGCTGCAACCGGCCGGTCGAGGCCAGCCCGCGCCGGCGCAGCAGCTCGGCCAGGCAGCGCACGCCGTTGCCGCATTGCTCGACCTCGCCGCCGTCGGCATTGAAGATGCGATAGTAGGCAAGCGTGTCCGCGCGCCGCGGCGGCTCGAGCACCAGTGCCTGGTCGAAGCCGATGCCGCGGTGGCGTTCGGCCAGTTGCCGCCAGCGAGTGGCGGGAATGGACAGGCCATCGCGCGAGGGCGCATCGAGCACGATGAAATCGTTGCCGAGCCCGTGCATCTTGGTGAAGGACAGCCGCATCCGGCAGCAAGGATACACCGCCGCCGCGGGCGCGCGGCTACAGGCGCGTCTTGAGGTCCCCGGCGAGACGGCGGCTGACGGCCAGAGGCTCGGCGACGCCGCGCAGCCGCAGCTGATGCGTGCCATCGGCACCGCGTTCGATGGATTCGATGCAATCCCGGTTCACCAGCGCCCCACGATGCACGCGCAGGAAGCGGTCGCCGAACTCCGCTTCGAGCGCGCGCAATGAATCCTCGATCAGGTCGGTGCCGCCCGTGTGCCGCACCGTCGTGTACTTGTCTTCGGCCAGCAGGCAGATGACATCCTCCACGCGCAGCATGCGCAGCCCTGAGCGCGAGCGTACCGCCAGATGTGTACGGGCCGGTGCTGCAACGGCCGCCAGCTGCCGCGGACTGAGCCGTTGCGCGCGCCCGATGGCCGCGGCGAGTTTTTCCTTGCGGACCGGCTTCAGCAGATAGCCCACCGCTTCCGCGTCGAAGGCCTCCATCGCATGTTCGCCGTGCGCGGTGATGAAGATGACCGCGGGCGGATCCCCGACGCCGGCCAGGTGGCGGGCGAGTTCCAGTCCCGACATGCCGGGCATGCGTACATCCAGGAATACCAGCTCCGGCGCGAGGCTCGCGACCTGCCGCAGCGCTTCCATGGCATCGCGTGCCTCGCCGACCACCTCTACCTGGTCCAGTTCGCCCAGCAGCGCGACCAGGCGTTCGCGCGCCGGCGGTTCATCATCCACGACCAGGGCGCGCAGGCGGTTCACGGCGGGCTTTCCGGGTTTGCGGCGATGACCGGCAGGCGTAGCCGCACCGTGAATTCATCGCCCTCACGTCCGGCGGAGATGCCGGCGCGCGCGCCATACAGCAGTGCGAGCCGTTCGCGGATGTTGTCCAGCGCCAGCCCGAGCCCGCGGCCCGTGCCGGCGGTTGCCGGGCTGTCGAGCGGCAGGGGATTGCGCACGGCCAGCAGCAGCAGTCCGTCCGCCAGCGTGCCCTGGATGGTGACCTCACCGCCTTCCGGCAGGTTCTCGACGCCATGGCCGATGGCGTTTTCCAGCAGCGGCTGCAGCGTAAGCGCCGGCACCAGGATGTGCGGCGGCAGGTCGTCGAGGTCCCAGCGCACGCGCAGGCGTGCGCCGAGCCGCAGCTGCTCGATGCGCTGGTAGGTGCGCGCGGTTTCCAGCTCGTCGGCAAGCGGGATCAGCCCGCGTCGTTCGTCGAGCGAGGCGCGGAACAGGTCCGCCAGATCCAGCACCGCGTTCTCGGCGCCTGACGGATCGCTGCGCGTCAGCGCCGCGATCGTGTTCATGCTGTTGTAGAGGAAGTGCGGCCGGATGCGTGCCTGCAGCGCCTCGATGCGCGCGCGCGCCTCGCCCTCAACCTGCAGGCGCCACTGTTGCGCAACATAGGCGTAGCGCAGCGCCGCGGCGCACACGAGCAGGCCAATGGCGAGATTGCGCACCAGGAACAGCAAATGGCCGGCGGGCGGCTGTCCCAGCACGCCGTATGGATTCAGTGCCGGGCTCGCCAGCACGCGGAACGCGATCTCCGACAGCACCAGCACCAGCGCCGCGATCGCGGCGCTTGCCAGCGCGGCTCCAGCCAGTGCGCCGCGGGCGGCGATCCGTGGGCGCAGCGCGCACAGCAGCGCTGCGCCGAACAGGCCGATCCACACCAGGAACATGAGCTTGCTGGCGAGGCTCGCCCGGAACTGCGGGCCCAGGCCTGCGTCGGCCAGCGCCAGCAGCAGCGCGGTCAGGGTGACGATGGTGAGCAGCAGCAGCAGGGCGCGCGGCGTGCAGAAATCCGGCAGCACCAGGTGTTTCACGGGCAGCCCGGGAAGCTTCATTCGCCGTCACGTGCCGGCGAAGCGGCGCAGCTTCAGGCGCCGGGGCCGCAGGCCAGGTCGCGGGCGCTGCGCGCCTGGAGGCGATAGGTGTCGATCTCTGCATCGGACATGGCGCTGCCGTCCGGCTTCTTGACGATGCGGGCCCGTACCGCGGCCTGATAGGTCTCGTCGGCCTTCTTGCATTGCTCGCTCTTCGCGGCAGCGGCTTCCTGCCGGACCTGCGCCGCGACTTCATCCGACACCGGCGGAGCGGAGTTGTCTGCCGCCGGCGGAGGTGTGGAAGGCACGGACGCGGGCGCCGGGGCGGGTGGGGGCAAGGCCCCGGACGCGCGGTGCACCAGCTCGGCGCCGGGCTGCTGCTGGTCGGAGTAATGCCATGTGCCGTTCGCATCCTTCCAGCGGTAAATGTCGCCGCTGGCAAGCGCGCTCGAGGCAATCAGGACGGCGGTCGCAAGGGTGAGGATTTTGCGCATGCTGCTCTCCACGCACAGTATGTATTTCCGGGCGCATGGTCCTTGTGACCCAGCTCACAGACGCAATGCGCGCTTCCCGGGCGAGCCCCGCCGGTGGCGGAAAGTCTCCATGAAAGCAAAAGCCCCGGCAACCTTGCGGCTGCCGGGGCCCGGATGTCTACCGGAGAACCGGTTACATGTCGTAGGCGCGTTCGCCGTGGCTGGACAGATCCAGTCCCTCGCGCTCTTCCTCCTCGGTGACCCGCAGGCCGCACACCAGCTTCACGATCAGGAAGGCCACCGCGGCAACCACGGCAGTCCACACGATCACGATGCCGACCGCCTTGGCCTGGATCAGCAGCTGCGCGCCGATGCCCGGATAGCCCAGCTTGCCGGTCACCCAGTCGGTGACGAGGCCGGGGCCGCCGAGGTCCGGCGAATTGAACACGCCGGTGGCCAGCGCGCCGAAGATGCCGCCCAGCGCATGCACGCCGAACACGTCCAGCGAGTCGTCGGCCTTGATCATCTTCTTCAGGCCGGTGACGCCCCAGAAGCACAGCGGACCGACGATCAGGCCGATGGCAAAGGCGCCGGGGATGCCGACGTTGCCCGCCGCCGGAGTGATGGCCACGAGGCCGGCCACCGCGCCCGAAGCCGCGCCGACCATCGAGGGCTTACCCTTGATGATCCACTCGGCGAACATCCACGAGAGCACCGCCAGGGCCGTGGCCAGGTAGGTGTTCATGAAGGCCAGCGCTGCGCTGCCGTTGGCTTCGAGGGCCGAACCGGCGTTGAAGCCGAACCAGCCGAACCACAGCAGCGAGGCGCCGATCATGGTCATGGTCACGCTGTGCGGAGGCATGGCCTCCTTGCCGTAGCCCTGGCGCTTGCCGAGGATGATGGCGCCGACCAGGCCGGCCACACCGGCGTTGATGTGCACCACCGTACCGCCGGCGAAGTCCAGTGCGCCGAGGTTCCAGATATAGCCGGCCATCGCGTTCTGCGCGTCGACCACGCTGGCACTGGTGTAGGCATCAGGCCCCTGCCAGAACCACACCATGTGCGCGACCGGGCAGTAGCTGAAGGTGAACCAGATCACCAGGAACAGCAGCACCGCCGAGAACTTCATGCGTTCGACGATCGAGCCGAGGATCAGGCAGCAGGTGATGGCGGCGAAGGTTGCCTGGAAGGCAACGAACACCAGCTCGTACATCGGCGTGGCCTTGCTGAAGGTGCCGCCGAGGCTGGCTCCGGCCTGCCAGTCGAACGTGCCCTTGAGGAACAGGCGGCTCCAGCCGCCGAAGAACGGGTTGCCGGTCGTGAAGGCCAGCGAGTAACCGTAGACGCACCACAGCACGCTGATCAGCGAGAAACCGACGAACACCTGCATCAGCACCGACAGCATGTTCTTGGTGCGCACCAGGCCACCGTAGAAGAGGGCCAGTGCGGGAACCGACATGGCGAGCACCAGTGCGGTCGAGGTCAACATCCACGCCGTGTCACCCTTGTTCGGGGTGGGCGGCGGCGGCGCGTCGGCCGCTCCGGCCACTGCCGGCAGCAGTGCCGGCAGCAGTGCCAGCGAGGCCATCAGTGCTCCCCGCGCCCATCGCGAGGACTTTATCGAGGCGAGATCAATGCGCATATGTGCGACTCCCAGCTGTTCTTAAGTTGCCGCTGTTCCGGTCTCGCCGGTGCGGATCCGAATTGCCTGTTCCAAGTTGCCAACCAGTATCTTCCCGTCGCCGTTCCGGCCCGTCCGCGAGATGTTGGCAATGGCTTCGAGCACCGGCTCGACGATTGAATCGTCCACCGCTATCTCGACTTTCGCCCGAGGCCCGTAGTCCGCTTCATATACTTCAGTGACCGTCACGCCCTGCACCCCCAACTGGGCGATGGCGTGCCGCATCTCGTCCAGCTTGAAGGGCCGGACGATCGCAGTG
>DATJXQ010000038.1:0-21814 GCA_035500015.1 Steroidobacteraceae bacterium | reverse complement strand
CGGCACCGAGCCCAGCGCCGACATGATGAGCGGGTGCGACACCCTGCTCATGATCGGCACGAGCTTTCCATACGCCGAGTTCCTGCCCAAGGAGGGTCAGGCGCGCGGCGTGCAGATCGACATCGACGGCCGCATGCTGAGCCTGCGCTATCCCATGGAAGTGAACCTGGTCGGCGACAGCCGCGCCACCCTGCGCGCGCTGCTGCCGCTGCTGAAGGCAAAGGGCGATCTGAGCTGGCGGGCGGAGATCGAGGAGAACGTGGCGCGCTGGTGGAAGGTGCTCGAGGAGCGGGCGATGAATGCCGCCCAGCCCATCAACCCGCAGCGCGTGTTCTGGGAACTGTCGGCGCGGCTGCCGGAGCGCAGCATCCTCACCTGCGATTCCGGTTCGGCGGCCAACTGGTACGCGCGCGACCTGAAGCTGCGCCGCGGCATGATGGCCTCGCTGTCGGGCGGGCTGGCCACGATGGGACCGGGCGTGCCCTATGCGCTGGCTGCCAAGCATGCGTGGCCCGAGCGCCCGGTGATCGCCATGGTCGGTGACGGAGCCATGCAGATGAACGGCATCAACAGCCTGATCGGCATCGCCGACGCGTGGAAGAAATGGCGCGACCCGCGCCTGGTGGTCATGGTGTTGCACAACAACGACCTGAACCAGGTGACCTGGGAGCAGCGTGTGATGGAGGGAGATCCGAAATTCGAGGCCTCGCAGATGGTGCCGGATTTCCCGTACGCGCGCTACGCGGAATTGCTCGGGCTCGGCGGCATCCGCGTGGATGATCCGGGCGGCGTGGGCCCGGCCTGGGATCATGCCCTCTCCGCCGACCGGCCGACGCTGCTGGAAATGATGGTGGATCCGAACGTGCCGCCCATGCCGCCGCACCTCACCGGCAAGCAGGTGCGCAGCTACCTCTCCGCGCTGGTGCGCGGGGACCCGGATCGCGCCGCTGTCGTGAAGGCCTCGGCGCGCGAATGGTGGGATGAAGCCTTCCCCGGCAGCGGCCGGTAGCGCGGCGTCCGCGGACGCCGCGGCCACGATCGAAAAACTCGAGGTGGCCGCCTTCCGTGTACCCACGGAGGCGCCCGAATCCGACGGCACGCTGGAATGGGATTCCACCACCATGGTGGTGGTGCATGCGCGCGGTGCCGACAGCACCGGGCTCGGTTTCACCTTCGCGGACCGTGCCGCGGGCACGCTGATCCAGGAGAAGCTCGCCGCCGCCGTGACCGGGCGCAATCTCATGGACGTGGCCGGCTGCCAGCAGCGCATGATCCGCGCGGTGCGCAATCTCGGCCGGCCGGGGCTTGCTTCCATGGCCATCGCCGCCGTGGACATCGCGCTGTGGGACCTGAAGGCGCGCCACCTTGGCGTCTCGTTGCTGGATCTGTTCGGCGCCTGCCGCGAGACGGTACCCGCGTACGGCAGCGGCGGCTTCACCTCGTACTCGCTGCGGCAACTGCAGGAACAGCTCGGCGGCTGGGCGAGCCAGGGCCTGTCGCGCGTGAAGATGAAGGTGGGTCGCGTGCCCGGCGAGGATGCGGCGCGGGTACGCGCCGCGCGCGAGGTCACCGGCGAGGGCTGCGAGCTGTTCGTCGATGCCAACGGCGCCTACACCCGCAAGCAGGCGCTGCAGGCAGCGGAGTGTTTCGCCGCCTGCGACGTGCGCTGGTTCGAGGAACCGGTGAGCTCGGACGACCTGGCGGGCCTCAGGCTGCTGCGCGACCGCGTGCCACCGGGCATGCAGGTGGCGGCCGGCGAATATGGCTATGACCTGCCCTACTTCCGCCGCATGCTCGAGGCAGGCGCGGTGGACGTGCTGCAGGCCGACGCCACGCGCTGCGCCGGCTTCACGGGCTTTCTCGCGGTGGATGCGCTGTGCGCGGCGCGCTGCCTCGGCCTGTCGGCTCACACCGCCCCTTCGCTGCATGCCCACGTGGCCTGTGCCTGCGCCGCAGCCTGCCACGTCGAGTATTTCCACGACCACGCGCGCATCGAGCAGCTGCTGTTCGACGGCGCGCTGCGTCCGGAGGCCGGCCAGCTGCGCCCGGATCGCACCCGGCCCGGCACGGGCCTGTCGCTGCGGCACGCGGACGCGCGGCGCTTCGCCATATGAAGGACACGGTCAAGCCCGCGGCCCGGCGCGCGAACCGCACCCTGCAGCGGCGCGTGGAGGAGTTCACGCGCGCATTGCAGGGCCGGATCGGCGGCGAGGTGCGCTTCGACGACGGCAGCCGCGCGCTGTATGCCACCGATGGCTCGAACTACCGGCAGGTGCCGCTCGGCGTGGTGATCCCGCGCACCGTGGATGACATCGTGGCCACCGTGGCCGCCGCGCGCGCCGCCGAACTGCCGCTGCTGGGCCGCGGCTGCGGCACCAGCCTCGCGGGCCAGTGCTGCAACGCCGCCGTGGTGATCGATACCTCCAAGTACCTGAACAAGGTGCTGCAGATCGATGCCGGACGACGGCTGGCCCACGTCGAGCCGGGCGCCATCCTCGACGACGTGCGCCGCGCGGCGGCGCGACACGGCCTGACCTTCGGGCCGGATCCGGCCACGCACAGCCACTGCACCATCGGCGGCATGGTGGGCAACAACTCCTGCGGGGTGCACGCGCTGCAGGCGGAGTTCTACGGGCCCGGGCCGCGCACCGCCGACAATGTCGAGGCGCTGGAGGTGCTCACCTGCGAGGGAATGCGCCTGCGGCTGGGAGCGGATGAGCCCGGCGCGCAGCCCTCCCCGCAGGCTGGCCGGGACGCGGTGGCGCGCGGCGCGCTGCTGCACCGGCTCGCGCGGCTGGGCACGGACCACGCCGACCTGATCCGCAAATCCTTTCCGCACATTCCGCGGCGCGTGTCCGGCTACAACCTGCCCAAGCTCCTGCCCGGCGAAGGCCGCAACTTCGCGCAGGCGCTGGTCGGCACCGAGTCGACCTGCGCGCTGACGCTGCAGGCCACGCTGAAACTGATCGCGGCGCCGCGGGCGCGCGTACTGCTGGTGCTCGGCTATGCGGACATCTACGAAGCCGGCGACCACGTCATGGAAATCCGCGCGCACCGCCCGATGGGCCTCGAGGGCATCGACGAGCTGCTGATCGACTACATGAAGAAGAAGGGCATGCACCCGGAGGACGTGCGCCTGTTGCCGGAGGGCAAGGGCTGGCTGCTGGTGGAATTCGGCGGCGACAGCACGGACGAGGCGGCCGGTCGTGCCGACGGGCTGATGCAACAGCTCAAGCGCGCGACGCGCCCGCCCGCCATGACGCTGTACAAGGATCCCGCGCGCGCGCAGAAGATCTGGGAGGTGCGCGAATCCGGGCTCGGCGCCACCGCCTTCGTGCCGGGACAGAAGGACACCTGGCCGGGATGGGAGGATTCGGCGGTGCCGCCCGAGCGCGTCGGCGACTACCTGCGCGACCTGCGCAAGCTGCTGCAGCAGTACGGCTATGGCTGCGCGCTGTACGGCCACCTGGGACAGGGCTGCATCCACACGCGCATCGATTTCGACCTGCGCAGCAAGGCCGGCATCGCGCGCTTCCGGGGCTTCACGCGCGCAGCCGCCGAGCTGGTGGTGCATCGCTACGGCGGTTCGCTGTCCGGCGAGCACGGCGACGGGCAGGCGCGCGCGGACCTGCTCGAGGTCATGTACCCGCAGCCGGTGATGAAGCTGTTCCGCGAATTCAAGTCCATCTGGGATCCGCACGGCCGCATGAACCCCGGCAAGGTGATCGATGCCGCCCCGCGCGACGCCCACCTGCGCCTGGGGCCCGGCTATCCCCCCGCCACGGCGGCAGCGGGCGTGCGCACCCATTTCCACTTCGCAGGCGGCGGCTTCACGCATGCGGCGCTGCGCTGCGTGGGCGTGGGCAAGTGCCGGCGGCTCGAAGGCGGCACCATGTGCCCGAGCTTCATGGCCACGCGCGAGGAACGCCACAGCACGCGCGGCCGGGCCCGCCTGCTGTTCGAGATGCTGCAGGGGGATCCGCTCGAGGATGGCTGGAACAGCCGGGCCGTGCACGACGCGCTGCACCTGTGCCTGGCCTGCAAGGGCTGCAAGGGCGATTGCCCGGTGAACGTGGACATGGCCACCTACAAGGCCGAGTTCCTGTCGCACTACTACGAGCACAATCCACGGCCGCGCTCGGCGCTGGCCTTCGGGCTCATCTGGCGCTGGTCGCGCTTCGCCTCGCATCTGCCGCGCACGGTGAATTTCCTCACGCAGACGCCACCGCTGGCGCAGCTGGCCAAGGCCGTGGCCGGCATGGCACCGCGGCGGCAGATCCCGCGCTATGCCACGCGCAGCTTCCAGCGCCGCGTGCGCGGCCTGCACGGCCGCGGCGGCGCACGCAAGGTGCTGCTGTGGCCGGACACCTTCAACAACTACTTCCATCCGGACACGGCGGATGCCGCCCGCGAAGTGCTCGGCGCGGCCGGTTTCGACGTGCAGGTACCCGCCGGCAGGCTGTGCTGCGGCCGCCCGCTGTACGACTACGGCATGCTGGACCAGGCGAAGGCGCTGCTGCGCGGCGTGCTCGAGCGCCTGCGGCCGCAGATCGCCGATGGCACGCCGATCGTGGTGCTGGAGCCCAGCTGCGCCGCCGTGTTCCGCGACGAGCTGCCGGACCTGCTGCCGCAGGATCCCGCAGCCGCGCGGCTGGCTCGCCAGACCTTCCTGCTGGCTGAATTCCTGCGGCAGCAGGCACCCGATTTCAGTCCGCCGCCGCTCGGCGGCCAGGTGCTGCTGCACGGACACTGCCACCAGAAGGCCCTGATGAGCCTGGACCCGGATCGCGAACTGCTGGAACGCCTGGGCGTCGCGGTGACGATACCGGAAAGCGGCTGCTGCGGCATGGCCGGTTCCTTCGGCTTCGAACGCGACGACCGCTACGAGGTGTCGCTGCGCATCGGCGAGCGCGCGTTGCTGCCGGCGGTGCGCGCGGCCGGCGCGCAGACCGTCATCGTCAGCGACGGCTTCAGCTGCCGCGAACAGATCCGCCAGTGCACGCCGCGCCGCGCGCTGCACCTGGCCGAAGTGCTGCAGCGCGCACTGCATGGTGGTCACACGGAGCAACGCCGATGAGCCAGTCCCTGGGGCGTACCTGCTGGGTGGTGCCGGAAGGTTATATCCCGCCCGGCAGCACCGGCACCTCGCGCGAATTCACCAGCCACGAGGCATTGTGCATCCTCAACACGGGCGAGCAGGCGGCGCAGGTGCGACTGACGATCTACTATGCGGACCGCAATCCGTCCGGCCCCTATCGTTTCGAAGTACCCGCCAGGCGCACTCGCCACCTGCGCATCAACGACCTGCGCAACCCGGAGCCGGTGCCGGCGGGAGTGGAATATTCCAGCGTGCTCGAATCCGACGTGCCCGTGGTCGTGCAGCACACGCGGCTGGATTCGCGGCAGAGCGCGCTGGCCCTGCTCAGCACCATCGCGTGGAGCGGCAGCTGACGCACCCGCCGGGCAGCAGGCTGCTGCCATAGCCGGCGGAGGCATCCGGCCGCGGTGGCGCGGCCGCCCTGCCCCGCGTGAGGATGTCGGCGAAGCTCAGGCCCATCATCACCGCCACCATCAGTGCGGCCGTGAGCAGCGCCAGGCGCACCGTCGCGCCGGAGTACCGCAGGCGCATGAAGAACACGCCCACCAGCGCTGCCTTCGCCGCGGCGATGCCGATGTTCACCGGGGCATTGAAGCCATCCATGGGCACATAGGAACTCGCCAGCGTCAGCCCGAGCAGCCCCAGCAGCGCGAGCCACACCACCAGGCCCGTGCGTGTCTCCGACTTCACGTGCGCGCCACCAGGTAGAGGATGGGATACAGGAAGATCCACACCACGTCGATCAGGTGCCAGTACAGCGCGGCCACCTCCACGGGCGCCGCGCGCTCGCGGGAGAAGGCGCCGCGCGCCACGCCGATGATCATCACCGTGACCACGCCCAGCCCCACCGTCAGGTGCAGGGCATGCGCGCCGGTCATCACGAAATACATGTAGAAGAACAGCCGCGCGCCGCCGGCGTGCCGGCCGGGAAAGACGAAGTCCAGCCACGGCACCAGGTGACGGAGGTAATCGTCGCGGTATTCGTACAGCTTCAGCCCGAGGAATGCCGCGCCAAGCAGCAGCGTCGCGGCCAGCAGCCAGACCGTGCGCCGCGCCGCGCCCTGCTGCAGCGACTGCACGGCCAGCGCCATGGTCAGGCTGCTGGTGAGCAGCACGGCGGTGTTGGCGCTGCCGATCACCACGTCGGTGTGCCGGCTCGCCGCCGCGAAGCCCTGCGGGTAGTACCAGCGCATCACCACGTAGCCGCAGAACAGCACGCCGAAAAACAGCACTTCGGTGGCCAGGAACACCCACATGCCCAGTTCGCCCACGGGCCGCTCCGCGGCGGATTCCAGCGCGGCGTCCTGGCTGGCCGCGCTCATGGCCCGGCCTGCGGGTGCATCGCCGCGCCCGCCTCGTCACGATTGCCGGGCGTGTAGTCGTAGGGGTCGCGCACCACGCGCGGAGTGGTGGGGAAATTGCCCTCCGGCGGCGGCGAGGGTGTCTGCCACTCCAGGCCCGTGGCCTGCCACGGATTGGCGGCGGCGCGCGGCCCGTAGCGCAGCGACCAGGACAGGTACAGCGCCGGCAGCAGGTAGCCGCCCGCGAGGATGGCGGCGCCGGCTGAGGACAGCACGTTCAGCACCTGGAACTGCGGGTCGTATTCCCAGTAGCGGCGCGGCATGCCCTCCATGCCCAGCAGGTACTGCGGGAAGAAAGTGAGGTTGAAACCGATGAAGATGGCGATGGCGGCCAGGCGCGCCCAGCTCTCCGGATACATGCGGCCGGTGATCTTCGGCCACCAGAAGTGGATGCCGGCGAAGTACGCCATCACCGAGCCGCCCACCATGATGTAGTGGAAGTGCGCCACCACGAAATAGGTGTCGGTGAGGTTCACGTCCAGCGCCAGCGCCGCCAGGTACAGGCCGGTGAGGCCGCCGAGCATGAACAGGCCGATGAAGCCCAGCGCATACAGCATCGGCGCCTCGAAGCTGATCGAGCCGCGGAACAGCGTGGCCGTCCAGTTGAACACCTTGATCGCCGACGGCACCGCGACCAGGTAGCTCAGGAACGAGAACACCATGCCGGCGTACATGGATTGCCCGGAGACGAACATGTGGTGGCCCCAAACCAGGAAGCTCACGCTGGCGATGCCGATGATGGCGTAGGCCATCATGCGGTAGCCGAACACCGGCTTGCGCGCGAAGCAGGCGATCACCTCGCTGACCACGCCCATGGCCGGCAGGATCATGATGTACACGGCCGGGTGCGAGTAGAACCAGAACAGGTGCTGGAACAGCAGCGGATCCCCGCCCAGCGCCGGGTCGAAGATGCCGATGCCGAACAGCCGTTCCGCCGCCAGCAGCACCAGCGTCATCGCCAGCACCGGCGTCGCCAGCACCAGTATCAGGCTGGTGCCGTACAGCGCCCACACGAACAGCGGCAGGCGGAACCAGCCCATGCCGGGCGCGCGCCGCCGGTGCACGGTGACGATGAAGTTCAGCCCGGTGAGGATGGAGGAGAAGCCCACCACGAACACGCCGGCCACCGCGGCCACCACCGCGGTATTGGAGAACATCGTCGACAGTGGCGTATAGAAGGTCCAGCCGGTGTCCACGCCGCCGATGATGAGGTCGGCCACCGTGAACAGCGCGCCGCCCATGTACAGGTACCAGCTCAGCAGGTTCAGCCGCGGGAAGGCCACGTCGTGCGCGCCGATCATCATGGGGATCAGGAAGTTGCCCAGCGTGGCCGGTATCGAAGGTATCAGGAAGAACCACACCATCACGACCCCGTGCACGGTGAACAGCTTGTTGTACGTCTCGGCGCTCACCAGGTCGCCCTGCGGCGTGATCAGCGACAGCCGGATCAACGTTGCAGCCGCACCGCCGACGAAGAAGAAGGCGGTGATGCCCATCGCGTACAGGATGGCGATGCGCTTGTGGTCGGTGGTGGTGAGCCAGTCGCGCAGGCGCAGGCCTGCGCCGAGATAGCTGTCCGTGTTGCTCATGGGGTGTTGCTCCCGGCGCGCGATTTCACGTACTCCACCAGTTCGAGCAGGTCCTGCTCGCTGACCTGTCCGGCAAACGAGGGCATGTTGTCCGCATAGCCGGCGGCGATCTGCTTCGAAGGCAGCAGGATGGAATCCCGCAGGTAGTGCTCGTCGACCGTGACGAAGCTGCCATCGGCAAGCGGGATGGTGCGGCCATAGAGATTGTCCAGCGAAGGAGCGCGTATGGTTGCGCCCGGGCTGTGGCAGCCGCTGCAGCCCAGGGTGCGCAGCTTCGCCGCGCCCTGCTGCGCCAGTGTGCCGCCGTTGCCGCCACCGCCGAGCCAGCGTGCATAGTCCTGCGGCTCCATCACCACGATGCGGCCGTGCATGCGCGAATGGCTGGTGCCGCAGTATTCGGCGCAGTACAGGTGGTACACGCCGCTGCGTGCGGGCGTGAACCACAGCACGGTGAAGCGGCCGGGCAGCACGTCCTGCTTGATGCGCAGTTCGGGCACGTAGAAGCTGTGGATCACGTCCTGCGAAGTCATCACCAGGCGTACCGGCTGGCCGCGCGGCAGGTGCAGCTCGTCGATCTCGCGCCGCCCGTCGGGATGCTCGAGCTTCCACATCCACTGCCGCGCAACCACGTAGATTTCCGCCGCGCCGGCCGGCGGGGTCTGCTGGTGGTCGTAGAGCCAGGCGGCCCAGAAGAAAAACGCCAGGAAGACCAGCAGCGGCAGCGTGATCCAGGTGATCTCGAGCGGGCGATTGCGGCTGCGCCCGACGGCGGTCGCCGACATCACGCGCTCGGGGCCCGAGCGGCGGCGATAGCGCGAGCAGAACAGGATCAGCAGCACGAAGATGGCGCCGGCCACCGCGCCGGTGGCGGCGGTCATCGTCCAGAACAGCACGTCCACGCGGCCGGCGTAGGCCGAGCCCTGCGGCGGCAGCAGGAACAGCTGGCCGTTCACCGCGTTGTCCGCAGCAGCCGCAGCACGAGAAGCGCCAGCGCCACCAGTACCGCCATGGCGCCAAGCCGCACCAGCCATGCGACCAGCGTGCCGTAGCGGCCCACCAGTTCGTCGTAACGGCAGCACAGCAGCCACACCGTGCCGGTCAGCGAGCCGATGCGCTGTGCGGCGGCGGCGCGCACTGCCTGGTCCAGCTGCCGCGCCGGAAAATCCAGTCCCATGAAATACCGCGAGATGCGGCCTTCGGGCGTGGCGATGAGGATGCCGGAGGGGTGCACGAACATGTTGTCCTGCGCGTCCCAGGCGTAGCGGAAGCCGGTGGCGCGCGCCAGCGTCGCGCTCTGCGCGGCCGCGCCGGTGAGGAAGTGCCAGCCCGCATCGCCGCCGCGCCCGTAGCGCGCCAGGTACCGGGTGCGCTGCGCGGCGGCGGCGCGCGCGTCGTCGCGGGGATCGAAGCTCACCACGATGACATCGAAGTCGCGGCCGGCCTGCGCCGGCGCGGCGCGCAGGCTGTCCACCAGGCTTTGCATGGTCAGCGGACAGAGCTGGCCGCACTGGTAGTAGATGAACACCAGCACGGCCGGGCGCGCGCCGAACAGCCGCGCGAGCTGCACGGGCGCGCCCTGCTCGTCGCGCAATGTCACCGCCAGCGGCAACTGCCGGCCGAGGTGCTGGTCGAAGCCGACACGCTGGCCGACGTCGCGCGGCGTGAGCGCATGGCCGGTGCCGCCCGCGCACAGCAAGGCGAGCGCGGCCGGCACTCGCAGCACTCTCACTGCTTTCTTCCGGGCTGGTCATGCTCGCTGACCACCAGCTGCATGGCGCGCTCGATCGGGATGTGCACCACGCCGGCGTCGCGGTCGGTCCAGCCGTAGCTCTCCAGGTGCTGCTGCTGCGCGCGCCGCCACGCATCGATGTCGGCCAGCGGATGGGGCTGCAGTGCCGGCTCCGCCGGCGTGGCATGCGCGATGTCCGTGCCGGCCGGCACCTGGCCGCCCAGCCGCCGGATCAGCGCCCATGCCACGAACAGCGCCACGACGACGACACCGACCATGCCTGCGCCCGCCAGCAGCACGGCGCGCGTATTCAGCTCCGGTTCGCGCGCCTGGCTCATGCGCCGGCTCCCGGCGCGCCGGCGAAGAAGAAGGTCCACAACCCGCCGATGCCGGCCACCGCGGCAACATCCAGCCAGCGCAGGCCCGGCGCCGCGCCAGCCACCGAGGGCGCCACCAGCCAGAGCGTGTACAGCCAGTTCGTGGCGAGAAGCACCGCGGCAATGACCGGCAATGCGCCCACGCTGCGTTTCACCCGCCGGAACAGCAGCAGGCCGAACGGCAGCGCGAACCGGGCCGCCACCAGCAGGAACGTGAGGCCGCGCCAGCCGGGCACCATGCGGGCGAGGTACCAGCGCGATTCGCGCGGCAGGTCGCCGCCCCATACCGTGAGGAACTGCGCGTAGGCCACGTAGGCCCACAGCAGCATGCAGACGAACAGCAGCGTGCCGAGATCATTGCGGATGGCGGCCTGCGGCCGCGGCCTTGCGCCGCAGGCCACGAGCACCGCGAACGAAAGCGCGCCCAGCGCCTGTGCAGCGATCACGATGAGTCCGGCCGCGGTGGTGGACCATTGCGGCTGCAGCGAGACGAACCAGTCCACCGTGGCGAAGGACATCGTGAATGCGTACAGCAGCAGCCCGGCGGCGCTGACGGCGGTACCGGCGCACGCGCGCCGGCGCAGCAGCGCTGCCAGCACCAGCCAGGTCAGCAGATAAATGACGGCACGCGCCAGGAAGAACGGCCGGTTCAGGTACGCGCCGGCGCGCGCCGCCGGAACCGCCGCCCAGGCGAACAGCCGCGGCAGGCCGAACGCGACGGGAACCAGCAGCAGCGCGAGCAGCGGCAGCGGCCGCAGCGCCGCGCGCAGCAGCGGCCGCAGCGCCTCGCCCCAGCGCCCGCCCGTCAAGGTGTGCACCATCAGCAGGCTGAGCGCTCCCAGCGACAGGCCGAGGCAGTACAACCAGGCCGCCCAGTAGGAGCGCATGGCCGCCACGGGCTGGGTGTGCGCCATCAGCGCGCAGGCCACGAGGCCCGCGAGGCCGATGGTGAGCGCGAGGTAGCGCCAGCGCGCGAAGCGCGGTTGCAGCAGCGGCACACCAGGCGGCGGCGTGCTCACGGCGCACGCCCGAGCAGCGGCGCGCGCTGCGCTTCCGGCACGTCATCGATGCTGGCGTGCTGCGAGCGCTGCAAGGCGCGGATGTAGGCTGCGATCGCCCGGCGGTCGGCGGGTGCCACGCGGTCCGCAAAGGAATACATCGCGCCGTACCCATTGGTGATGACCTCGACCAGCCAGTCGTCGGACGCGTGCCGCAGGCGGTCGATGTGGTAGCTCGGCGGATGCGGGAAGCCGCGCTGCGTGATGTAGCCATCGCCGTCGCCGTCGGGCCCATGGCAGGGCGCGCAGTAGATGTCGAACTGCACGCGGCCCCGTTGCAGCAACTCTGCCGTATACGGCACGGGACCGGCCGGCATTGACTGGCCATTGCGCCCGCTCGACACCTCGGCCGCGACGCCGCTGCTGTGGGGAATGGTGCCCGGCTCCAGCGGGCGTGCCGCGCGGCCATCGGCCTGCCGCGCGCTGGCCTGCAGGGTCTGGTAGCGCGGCTGCACGTACATGTCCCGCACGGCCTGCTCGCAACCGGCCAGCGTGGCCCCGAGCAGCAGCGCGGCGGCCATGCGCTGCATCACGGCGCCTCCGCCGGCAGCACCGTGATGCTCAGCGCCGCGCGCTGCTGCAGCCACGCGTGCGTGCGCTGCGCATCGAAGCGTGGATCGGCGCCGCGGATGCACAGGAAGAACCGGTCGCGCGAGGCACGCGCGAACGGCGCGGCCTCGAACACCGGATGGCGCAGGCGCGGCAGCCCGTTGAGCAGCAACATGCCGGCAAAGGCCGCCAGCGAAGCGCCAAGGATGCCCAGCTCCACCATGGCCGGCACGAATGCCGGCCAGCTGTCGAGCGGCCGGCCGCCGCTGTTGATGGGAAAATCCACCACCGCCGAGTACCACTGCAGGAAGAAGCCGCCGCCCGCACCGGCGATGCCGCCCAGCAGTGCCAGCAGCGGCACGCGGCTGCGCGGCAGCTGCAATGCCTCATCCAGCCCTTCCACCGCGAAGGGCGCGAAGGCCTCGAGCTGCCGGTAGCCGGCCTCGCGCGCGGCGCGCACCGCCGCCAGCAGCGCGTCGGGGCTGTCGAATTCGGCCAGCAGCCCGTAACCGCTCACGACCCGGCCTGAGTGATGTCCCGGTTCAGGCGGCGCAGCTCGGTCATCGACAGCGCCGGCACGAAGCGGATGAACAGGATGAACAGCAGCGCGAAAGCGCCCAGCGAACCGGCGAGGATCGCCCAGTCCCAGAAGGTCGGCGTGAAATTGCCCCACGAGGAGGGCAGGAAATCCTGGTACAGGCCGGTGAGGATGATCATCATGCGCTCCAGCCACATGCCGACGTTCACCAGGATGGAAATGGCGAACAGTGCCAGCGGGCTGGCCCGCACCGCGCGCCACCAGATCAGCTGCGGCACCAGCACATTGCAGGCGACCACCGTCCAGTAGATCCAGGCGTAATCCCCGCCCATGCGCGCCAGCGCGGTGTGGATCTCGTAGCGGTCGCCGCCGTAGAACGCCGTGAACAGCTCGATCACGTAGGTGTAGGTGATGATCCAGCCACAGGCCAGCATCAGCTTCGCGATGTTGGCGAGGTGCCGCGCGGTGATGAAATCGTGCAGGCCGAAGATGGCGCGCAGCGGAATGGTGATGGTCAGCGCCATCGCCAGCCCGGAGAACAGCGCGCCGGCGATGAAGTACGGCGCGTAGATGGCCGAGTGCCAGCCCGGAAGGTTGGCGAAGGAGAATTCGAAGGCGACCACGCTGTGCACCGAGATGACCAGCGGCGCGGCCACCCCGCCCAGCAGCAGGTAGGCGCTCCGGTAATGGTGCCAGTGGCGTGCGTCGCCGCGCCAGCCCAGCGCGGCGAGGCCGTAGGCCAGCTGCCGCCCGCGCCGGCGCGCGGCGTCGCGCATGGTGGCCAGGTCCGGCAGCAGTCCCATGTACCAGAACAGGATGGAGACGATGAGATAGGTGGCGATGGCGAAGAAATCCCACACCAGGGGGCTGCGCCACTGCGGCCACACGTTCATGGCGTTCGGGTAGGGCGCCAGCCAGTAGAAAAACCACGGCCGCCCCAGGTGCAGGATGGGCATCAGCCCCGCCATGGCCACCGCGAAAATCGTCATGGCTTCGGCGAAGCGGTTGATGGAGGTGCGCCACCGCTGGCGCAGCAGCAGCAGGAAGGCGGAAATGAACGTGCCGGAATTGCCGATCGCCACCCACCACACGTAGTTGGTGATGGCAAAGCCCCAGGACACCGGCTGGTTGATGCCCCAGATGCCCACTCCCCTGGCGAACAGCCAGGCGATGGCGACCACGAACAGCACCGTGGCCGCGCCGGAGATGCCGATGGCCAGCCAGAATCCGGCGCCGCGGCCCCGCTGCAGCACGATGCCGGTGATGCGGTCGGTGATCGAGCCATCGGTGTGGTGGCCGAGCAGCACCGGCGCCGCTTCCGGCGCGGCCGGCCGCGCCACTTCCGCCGCGGTTGCATTCATGCCGCATCGTCCGGCTCGCGCGGATGGGTGATCTTCGCGAGGTAGGTGGTGCGCGGGCGCGTGTCCAGCTCGCCCAGCAGCGCGTAGTTGCGCGGCAGCTCGCGGTTGGCGCGCACGCGGCTGGCCGGATCGTTCAGGTCGCCGAACACGATGGCCTGCGTGGGGCACACGGCCTGGCAGGCGGTGACCACCTCGCCGTCCGCGATGCGGCGGTTGTCGCGGTCCGCGGCGATCCGGCCGCGCACGATGCGCTGCAGGCAGTAGTTGCACTTTTCCATCACGCCGCGGTTGCGCACCGTGACCTCGGGATTGCGCTGCGCGTCGAGGCCCGGCGCGTCGCGGGCGTACTGCAGGAAATTGAAGCGCCGCACCTTGTAGGGACAGTTGTTGGAGCAGAAGCGCGTGCCCACGCAGCGGTTGTAGACCTGCACGTTGATGCCCTCGGCGTCATGCACCGAGGCCTCCACCGGGCACACCACCTCGCAGGGCGCGTGTTCGCACTGCATGCAGGGCACCGGCTGGAAATCCGTATGCGGCCCCGTCTCCTGCGGCGCCGCCTCGTAGCGGTCGACGCGGATCCAGTGCATCTCGCGGCCGCGCAGCACCTCGTCCTTGCCGACCGTGGGGATGTTGTTCTCGGCCTGGCAGGCAATGGTGCAGGCATTGCAGCCGATGCAGGCGGCCAGGTCGATGGTCATGCCCCAGGCATGCCCTTCGTAGGGAAAATCCGGATACAGCGTGGGCGGCGGCGCGCGATCGGCCGCCTCGCGCGCGAAATCCGGCTGCGCGAGGAAGCGCGACAGCGTGCCGCTGCGCACCGGCTCGCGCTCCTCCATGCGATGGTGGTGCTGCACGGTGGCCAGCGGCACGCGCGTGCCGGTACTGCGCAGGCCCAGTCCGGCGGTGAACCACGGTGCACCGGAGGTGCGCAGCGCATAGGGATCCACGCCGCGGCCGGAGCCGACGTCGCCGGCGTGGCGGCGGCCGAACCCCAGGTACAGCGTCACTGCGCGCGGCGCGTGGCCGTTGACGATCCACACCGGCGCCTCGATGCGGCGATCGGCCACCCACAGTTCCACCACGTCTTCGTTGTGCAGGTCGAATTCGACTGCCAGCTCCGGCGCCAGCAACGCGGCGTTGTCCCAGGTGAGCTGCGTCAGCGGCCGTGGCAGCTCCTGCAGCCAGGGGATATCGGCGTAGCGGCCATCCCAGATGCATGGGTCGGGCCGGAAATTCAGCTCGAGGTCGTGGGCATCGCGCGGCACCGTGCGCGCCACCGCTGGTGCGGCAGCGCGCAGCGCCACCTTCACCGCGGACGAGGCGCTGCCGGCGATCACGCCGGCCTGCAATGCCTGCTGCCAGGACGTCTCGAAATCATTGCCGAAGGTTTCGCGCCAGGTGGCCTGCACCAGCCCGTGCGCCGTCGCATCGTGCTCGCCACTCAGCAGCGCCAGCACCTCGTGCACGGCATAACCGCCGTAAAGTGGTGCGATCAGCGGCTGCTGGATGCAGGCCGTGCCATCGAAGGCGCGCGCGTCGCTCCAGCTTTCCAGCTCGTGCGCGGCCGGCAGGTGCCAGTGGCACAGCCGCGCGGTTTCGTCCACGTACAGGCCGCAGTGGACCGACAGCGGCACGGAGCCGAGCGCCGCGCTGAATTCCAGGTCCGCGGGCGCGTCGTAAGCCGGATTGGCGCCGAGCACCAGCAGCGTATCGACCGTGCCGCCGCGCATCGCCTCCACCAGCGCCGCCAGGGATTCACCGGCGACCGGCGGCGGCGCGATGAAATCCACCGTGCGGCCGATATTGCCGAGCCGCGCGTTGATGCGGCAGGCCAGTTCGTGCATCTCTGCCGGCTGCGCCTCGCCCGCCACCACCAGCGACTCGCCGCGGTGGGCGGCGAGATCCGCCAGCAGCGCATCGAACCAGGGAGGGCCGCCGTCGGCCGCATTCCCGGCAAGGCGCGCCTCGAGCCGCTGCGCCAGCTCCAGTATCTCCGCGGTGCGCAGCGGCAGCCGGTGATCGGCCGCCGCGCCGGTCACGCTGGGCATGCATTCGGCCGCGTACAGGCGATTCATGCGTGCGCCGGCCTGTTCGGGCGAGCGGGCTCGGGCGAAGTCGCGTGCATGCCGGACCGCGCCCGGCATCGCGGCGAGGAAGTCCGCATCCAGCGCCGCCACGATGCGCGCCCGATGGAAGCGGTACACCGGCTCGAGTGCGGCGCCAAACGCGCGCATCGCACCCGCGCGCACCGCATCGCGGTCCACCGCCTCGTGTACATGCCAGCGCGCCGCCGGATACCGCTGTGCGATGCGCTGCCATTGCCGCCGCAGCGTGGGTGAGGAAGTGGCGCCGGTCAGCAGATACAGGCCGGCGCCGCCGCGCGACTGCAGCCCGGCCAGGCGCGCCGCCAGCATCGACGTGAACGACTGCCACGTGGTGGCAAGCCCCTGCTGCAGCGGCGCATGCGAGCGCGCCGGGTTCCACAGTTCGAGGATGCGCCCCTGTTCGATCGGCCCGGTGGCCCCGAGGCTGGCCGGATGCGCCGGATTACCCTCGATCTTGGTCGGCCGGCCATCATCGCTGCGCACCAGCACGCCATGCGCGTAACCACCCTGCGTCAGTGCCGTGGCGTAGAACTGCGGCTCGCCGGGCGTGAGCCCGGACGGGGTCTGCGCATAGGGCACGATCCGCGCGGCGGGGCGCCGCACGCAGCCACCGGAAGCCAGCGCCAGCGCCGCGCTCATCAGCCGCAGGAAATCGCGGCGCTGGATCAGCGGTGGCAGGTCGAGCATGCCGTGAGCAGCCGGGTGGAGTGGATGGCGTAGGCGGTGTGCAGCTGCGCGCCGCGCGCCGGCTGGTCGGCGGGCGGACGCCAGCGCATGTCGTAGATCTGCGCTTGCGGCCGCAGCTGCGCCTCGGGCGCGCGATGGCAGTCGATGCACCATTGCATGCTCAGCGGCGCCACGCGCCAGGTCAGCGGCATGCGGTCCACCTCGCCGTGGCAGGTGCTGCAGCCCACGCCCTTGTTCACGTGGATCGAATGATCGAAGTAGACGAAGCCCGGCAGGTCGTCCACGCGGCGCCACGCCAGTGGCTGCGTGCCGGAGAAGGCGGCGCGCAGCTGCTGCAGCACCGGCGCATCGGCGTAGAGCTGGGAGTGGCAGCTCATGCAGGTGTGCAGCGAAGGCATGCCGGCGAAGGCCGCCTGCTCCACCGAGGCATGGCAGTAGCGACAGTCGATGCCGTCGTCGCCGGCATGGTGCTTGTGGCTGAACGGCAGCGGCTGCTGCACCGGGGCGCCAGGGGAAGGACGGGCCGCGATGGCGCTGTGCCAGGCCAGCAGCGCGACGGCTGCCAGCACCACGGCGGCGATGCCGGTCAACTTCACCGCCAGCACCGCGGCCGAACCGAAAAGCTGCGCCACCGCCGCTCCGTCTTGATGGATTGCCGCGTACACCGTGCAATTGCAGTGCCGGATGCGGCCGGCGGGGGAAATTGCCGGCGCGGCGTGCTGCAAGGCGCCACCCGGCGGCGCAGGGTGCCGGAAACCGCCGCTCCGGGCGGCAGGTCGGATTCTTCCTGCACGGCATTGCCGGACGAACCTACAGCCGCGTGCGCCGCGTCGCAGCCATCATGGACCGGCAACCAAACATTACAATTCGTGCCGGCAGCGCGGGGAAGTTTTTTCCAGACGCGCGGCCACTGGAGGAGACATGGATGCGAGCGAGGCGCCGCAATCCGCGCCGCCCGGAAAGCCCCTTGTGCCGTGCATGCACCGCGGCGCCGCCGGTGGCCTCGGCAACATGCTCGGGGAATCCCCCGCCATGCAGGAACTGTTCGGACTGGTCCGGCGCGTGGCGGCAACCGAGGCTTCGGTACTCATCATGGGCGAGACCGGGGTCGGCAAGGAGCTGGTGGCCGGGGCCATCCATGAGCTGAGCCGCCGGTCCGCGGGCCCGATGGTGGCCATCAACTGCGGCTGCATCCCGGACTCGCTCATCGAGGCCGAGTTGTTCGGCTACGAGAAGGGCGCCTTCACCGGCGCCTCACGCGCGCACGCGGGGGTATTCGAACGGGCCGACAGCGGCACGCTGCTGCTCGACGAGATCACCGAGATGCCCATCGGGATGCAGACCCGGCTGCTGCGCGTGCTGGAAACCGGCCGCTTCTACCGCGTGGGCGGTACGCTGGAGATATCCACCGACGTGCGCATCCTCGCCGCCACCAACCAGACGATGGATTCGGCGCTGCGCGAGCGGCAGCTGCGCGAGGACGTGATGTACCGGCTGGCGGTATTCCCGCTGCAGGTGCCGCCGCTGCGCGAGCGCGGCGGCGACGTCGGGCTGCTGGCCGAGCACTTCCTGGCAGGCCTGAACGGCCGGGCGCGCACCGGCAAGCGCTTCTCGGACGCCTCGCGCGCCATGCTGGCGCGGCATCGCTGGCCGGGCAACGTGCGCGAGCTCAGGAACGTGGTGGAACGCGCGTTCATCCTGGCCGACGAAACGCTGCAACTCGTCCCCGATGCCATCGGCCGCGACGAGGAAGGTGCCGCGAAACGGGTGGATGCTGCCGTGGCGGTGCCGCTGGGATCGCCGCTGCAGCAGGCCGAGCGGCTGGTGATCGAGGCCACGCTGCAGCACCTCGACGGCAACAAGCGGCACGCCGCGCAGGTGCTGGGCTGCAGCCTGAAGACGCTTTACAACAAGCTGCACGCCTATGCGGCCACCGATGCGCGGGGACAGCCCGCGCCCGGAGCAAGCGATCAGGCCAGGTTGACGCCGGCGTCCGCCGGCGCCGTGCCGCCGGCCCACCACTGCCGGAACCGCTCCACATAAAGGAAGACCACCGGCGTGGTGTACAGCGTGAGCACCTGGCTCACCAGCAACCCGCCCACGATGGAAACGCCCAGCGGCCGGCGCATCTCCGTGCCGTCGCCGGAGGACAGCGCCAGCGGCAGCGCGCCGGCGATCGCCGCGCAGGTGGTCATCATGATCGGACGGAAGCGCAGCAGGCAGGCGCGCGTGATGGCGGCCCGCGCATCCAGGTTCTGCTCGCGCTGCGCGCGGATCGCGAAGTCGATCATCATGATGGCGTTCTTCTTCACGATGCCCACCAGCAGCAGGATGCCGATGAAGGCGATGAGCGAGAACTCCATGTTGGTCGCCAGCAGCGCCAGCAGCGCGCCGACACCGGCGGAAGGCAGCGTGGAAATGATGGTCAGCGGGTGGAACCAGCTTTCGTACAGCATGCCGAGCACGATGTAGACCGCCACCAGCGCGGCCAGCAGCAGCAGCGGCTCGTTGCTCAGCGAGCTCTGGAAGGTGCGCGCCGTGCCGTAGAAGGCGCCGCGGATGCTCGCCGGCATGCCGATGCGGTTGGTGGTGCGGTCGATCGCGGCGACCGCGGTGCCCAGCGACACGCCTTCGGCCAGGTTGAAGGCGATGGAGCTCGAGACGGAAGTGCCGGTGTGGTTGACGGTCGCCGGCGTGGTGCCGGTGAGGAAGTGGCTGAACGCCGACAGCGGCACCATGCCCTCGCGGATCGAGCTCACCGCCGAGCCGGTCGAGGTGTTGCCGCGCCCCGCGTTGGCCAGCGCGTTGGCGGCCTGGTTGCGCGCGGCGTCGTTCGCGACCGTGCCGGCGGCGCCACCCTTGCCCTTGACCTGGGTCGTGCCCGCGACCGCCTGGGTGGCCTGCGTGCCGGAGACGGGACCGCCGGAGGTGCTCACGTAGATCTCGTTGAGCGTCTGCGGGCTCTGCCAGAATTCCGGCGCCACCTCCATGATGACGTGGTACTGCTGCGGACTGTAGGGATTGAAGATGGTCGACACCTGCGCCTGGCTGAAGGCATCGCCCAGCACGCTGTCGATCTGGCTGGCCGTGAGCCCCAGGCGCGAGGCTGCGTCGCGGTCCACCACCAGGTCCGTCTCGAGGCCGCCGGGCTGCAGGTCGGAATCCACGTCGGTGACCTCCGGCACATCCTGCAACGCGTTGCGCAGTTTGTCGTTCCAGGTGCGCAGCTCCACGAGGTCATCGCCGAGCAGCGTGTATTGATACTGGGAGTTGGCCGAGCGCCCGCCGGTACGGATGTCCTGCTGCGACTGCATGAAGGTGTTGACGCCCTTCACCGCGACCGTCTGGCGCCGCAGCCGCGCGATGACCTGGTCGGCCGTGATCCTGCGCTCCGCCAGCGGCTTCAGCGCGATGGTCAGGTTGGCATTCGGGCCGTTGCCGCCGCGACTGCCTCCCCCGCTGATGAAGCCGACCACGCTGGCAACCGCGGGATCCTGCCGGATGATGTTCACCACCTGGGTCAGCTTGTCTTTCATCAGCTGGAAGGACGCGGACGCGTCGCCGCGCATGCCACCCTGCAGCTGCCCGGTGTCCTGCTGCGGGAACAGCCCCTTGGGAATGATGACGTAGAGATAGACATTAAGCGACACGGTGCCCAGCAGCATGAGAAGCACCAGTCTGCGGTGGCCAAGCGCCCACTCCAGCGTGTGGGCATAGGCGGTGTGTATTGCCCCGAACGCGCGCCCGAACCACGCGCCCAGGCGCGAAGGCCCGCGCGCGCGGCGATCCCGGCCCAGCAGCCGCGCGCACATCATCGGCGTGGTGGTCAGCGAGATGGCCAGCGATATCAGGATGGCCACCGCCAGCGTCACGGTGAATTCCCGGAACAGCCGGCCGAGAATGCCGCCGAGCAGCTGCAGCGGCACGAACACGGCCACCAGCGACAGGCTCATCGACAGCACCGTGAAGCCGACCTCGCGCGCACCGCGGATGGCGGCCTGCATGCGGTCCATGCCCGCTTCGATGTGGCGCGTGATGTTTTCCATCACCACGATGGCATCGTCGACGACGAAGCCGGTGGCCACGGTCAGCGACATCAGCGAGAGGTTGTCCAGCGTGTAGCCCAGCAGGTACATGGCGCCGAAGGTGCCGATCAGCGACACCGGCACCGCCACTGCCGGGATCAGCGCGGCACGCGGGCCGCGCAGGAACAGGTACACGATGAGGATCACCAGTGCCACGGCGGTCACCAGCGTGCGCGTGGCCTGCCGCAGCGAGCCGCGGATGGTGATCGAACGGTCGTTGGTGACCACCAGGTCGATGCGCGGATCGATCGTCTCCTTCAGCGCGGGCAGCGCGGCCTTCACGCCGTCCACCACCTGGATGAGATTCGCGCCGGGTTGCTGGAATACCTGCACGGAGACGGACGGCTGGCCGTTGTAGAGGCCGAAGGTGCGCACGTTCTCGGTGGCGCCATCCTGCATGTCCAGCACCGTGGCCACGTCCGACAGCCGCACGGTCGAGCCATTGCGGTTGGCGATGATGAGATCGCGGTACTGGTCGGCGGTGCGGGCATTGTCGTTGGTGTAGATCTGGTAGTGCAGGCCGCCGGGCTCGATCGCGCCCTTGGGGGCGTTGGCGTTGGCGTTGGAGATGGCCGCCCTGATGTCCTGCAGGCCGATGCCGTACTTGAACAGCGCGTGCGGATTGAGCTCGACGCGCACCGCGGGCAACGCGCTGCCGTTGACATCCACCGCGCCCACGCCCGGCAGCTGCGCCAGTTTCTGCGAGATCACGGCATCGGCCGCGTCATAGATCTGCCCCTGGGTCAGGGTCGAGGAGGTCAGCGCCAGCGACATCACCGACTGGCTGGCCGTGTTCTGCTTGCGGTAGTGGGGATTGCTCCGCAGGCTCGAGGGCAGGTCGGCGTGCGCGGCGACGATGGCCGCCTCGACGTCGCGCGCGGCGCCGTTGATGTCCCGGTCGATGCCGAAGGTCAGCTGGATGTTGGTCGAGCCGACGCTGCTGGTGGAGGTCATGTCGTCGACGTCCGCGATGGCGCCGAGGTGCCGCTCCAGCGGTGTCGCCACGCTGCTGGCCATGATCTCGGGGCTGGCGCCCGGCAGCTGCGCCTGCACGGAAATGGCCGGCGAATCCACCATCGGGAGCGAGGCCACGGGCAGCTGCGTCAGCGCGGCGATTCCGGCCAGCGCCACGCCGATGGTCAGCAGCGTGGTGGCGACGGGACGCGCGATGAACGGAGCGGAAGGATTCACGGCACGCCGGCCCCGGCCTCCGGCAATGCGGCGCGGCCGCTGCGGGCGCGGCGCCGCTGCGCCAGGCGGTCGAAGGCGAGGTAGAT
>DATJXQ010000037.1:0-20188 GCA_035500015.1 Steroidobacteraceae bacterium | reverse complement strand
GCGCGCGCGCTTCTGGCTCGGCACCATCAGCCGCACGCAGGGCTCGCTGTCGCGTTCGCCCAGCGTCAGCACCAGCTCCAGCGGCAGCGTGCCGCCGTCGGCCGTGCGCACGTCGGCGCGCAGCGAATGATCCCGCCACTGGCCCTTGAGGCACGCGACCAGCGCGCCCTTGAGCGCGGCATGGCCGGCTTCCTCGAAGAAATCCATGACCGGCTGGCCGACCACGTCGCGCGCCTCGGCTGCGCCGATCAGGTCCAGCCAGGACTGGTTGACCTCGACCACGATGCCTTCCTGCACCTGCAGGATGGCGTCATTGGAGCGCGTCAGCACCGTGTCGAGCTGCTTGCGGTATTCCTGCGCTGACTGCAGCGTCTCGCGCAGCGTGCGCTCCGCGCGGCAGGCCTGCAGTTCGCGCGTGATGACATTGAACGCCCGTCCGGATTCGCCCAGCGTGATGCTGTCGCGCGCGCCCTGCAGCAGGTCCCAGGCCATCTCCTTCTCCGTGAGCGCCTGGCGCACGGACAGCAGCGGGATGTCGGGCGAGACGCGCGTGCGCACCTCGCTCACCTGCGGCAGTTCGGCGCCATCCCCGGTGATCAGCAGCAGCAGCTGCGGATTGATCTGCGTGAGCGCGTCCGCGAGGTCCGCGACGGCGGGAATCCACGTGCAGTGGGCGGCGACGCCGTGCCTGCGCAGCAGGCCATTGAGGGCCTCTACGGGATCGCGGAAGCGGCTGACGACGACCAGCGGAACGGGGTTGTTGTCGGACAAGCGGGACCTCCGGGCGAGACTGCAAGTTTGCTTTGGAAGCCTGCCCCTTTATGTGAACCTCGCCACAGTGGCGCCAGTACGGTCCCGCAAATCAGGCCGTCAATGACAGCTTGCCCGGCGCTCCCGCGACCTCGCGTACCAGGCGCGGCACCAGGTAGCCCGGCAGGGCGGCGTGCAGCTGTCGATGCAGGGCCAGTGCGGCCGCGTCCGTGACGGCGAAGTGCGCGGCGCCGGCCACCCGATCCAGCTGGTGCAGGTAGTAGGGCAGCGTGGCCGCGGCGAACAGCCGCCGCGACAGTTCGGCCAGCACCGGGGCGTCGTCATTCACGCCGGCCAGCAGCACGGACTGGTTCAGCAGCGCGGTGCAGGTGCGCGCCAGTTCGCGCAGCGCCGCCGCCGCAGCCGTGTCGATCTCCGCGGGGTGATTGGCGTGCACCACGACCACCAGCCGCTCGCGCAGCGGTGCGAACAGCGCGAGCAGACCTTCATCCACGCGCGCGGGCAGTACCACCGGCACGCGTGTGTGGATGCGGATGCGCCGCAGCTGCGGCAGGCCGGCCAGCTGCGCCAGCAGCTGCGCGAGCCGCGTGTTGCCCAGCGACAGCGGATCGCCGCCGGAAAGGATCAGCTCCTCGATGGTGGCATCGCCCGCGACAGCGGCGAGTGCGGCATCCCAGCGCGGGCCGGCATCCTGCTCGCCCCCATAGTCATAGTGACGGCGGAAGCAGTAGCGGCAATGCACCGCGCAGGCGCCGGTGGCGATCAGCAGCGCGCGTCCGGCGTACTTGCGCAGCAGGCCGGGTGCGCTGCGGCTGGCGGCTTCCTCCAGAGGATCGGCCACGAAGCCCGCCGCCGGTTCCAGCTCGCGCGGATGCGCCAGCACCTGCAGCAGCAGCGGATCGCGCGGATCCCCGTGGCGCATGCGGGCGATGAAGGCGCCCGGCACGCGCAGCGGGAAATCCCGCGCTGCCGCGGCGAGGCCGGCGGCCGTCACCTCCGGCCCGAGCTGTTCCGGCGCCAGTCCCAGCAGCTCGAGCAGCTGCAGCGGATCGCGCACGGCTTCGGCCAGCTGCCGCTGCCAGTCCGGGACCGCGGCCGTGTGGCAGGTTCGGGGATCAGCCGCTATCATTCGCCGCCCGTTTGTCCAGCGCCCGCGTGCATGCGGGCGCATTAAAGCAGAGAGCGCCATGGCCAGCTACACCACCAATGAATTCAAGTCCGGGGTGAAGATCCTGCTCGACGGGGATCCGTACTCCATCGTCGAGAACGAAATGGTGAAGCCCGGCAAGGGCCAGGCCTTCAACCGCGTGAAGGTGCGCAACCTGAAGACCGGCCGCACCATCGAGCGCACGTTCAAGAGCGGGGATTCGGTCGAGGCCGCCGACGTGGTCGACACCGACATGCAGTACCTGTATTCCGACGGGGACTTCTGGCACTTCATGGTGCCGGACAACTTCGAGCAGTACGCGGCCGGCAAGGAGGCCGTGGGCGATGCCGCGCAGTGGCTGAAGGAAGGCATCACCTGCATCATCACGCTGTGGAACGGCGTGCCGCTGGTGGTCACGCCGCCGCCGCACATCGAGCTGAAGGTCGTCGAGACCGATCCGGGCCTGCGTGGCGACACCGCCACCGGCGGCCAGAAGCCGGCGAAGCTGGAGACCGGCGCGGTGGTGCGCGTGCCGCTGTTCATCAATGAAGGCGAGGTGCTGCGGATCGATACGCGCACCGGCGAGTACATCTCGCGCGCCAAGGGGTAGTGCACTCCACGCGCTTCGGCGCGTACCCCGTGTCCGGGCGTTGCTAGGCGCGTTCCCACGGGAACGCCAGCACCTCATCGATACCCGCGGCGCCCAGCGCCAGCATCGCGACCCGGTCGAAACCCAGCGCCACGCCGGCGCAGGTGGGCAGGCCATGCTCCAGCGCCGCGAGCAGCCGCGTGTCGGCCGCGGGTTCCGTGCGGCCACGCCGCCGCCGCTCGGCCAGGTCCGCGGCGAAGCGCCGCCGCTGTTCGGATGCATCCGCCAGTTCCACGTAGCCATTGGCGAGCTCGATGCCTTCCGCATACAGCTCGAAACGCAGCGCGGTGCGCGGATCGGCCGGATCGATCTGTGCCAGCGCGGCCTGCGAGGCGGGGAAGCGGTGCAGGCAGGTGAGCCGGCCGCGCCCCAGCGCCGGGCCGACCCGGGTCGCCACGAGGAAATCGAGCAGCTCGTCGCGTGTCGCCGCGGCGAGGCTGCCGGCGGCGAGACCGTGCTTGCGTGCGAGGCCGGCCAGATCGTCCTGGCTGGTTGTCAGCGGATCGCTGCCAAGCTCGCGCTCGAAAGCCTGTGCATAGCCCAGCGATTCGACTGGCACGGCTGCACGGCCGCCAGCGGCCAGCAGCAGGCCGGCAAGCGCCGCCGTCTCGGCCATGATGGCCGGCAGCTGCTGGCCGAGCCGATACCACTCCACCATGGTGAATTCGGGATTGTGCTGCGGGCTGCTTTCGCCGGCGCGGAACACGTGGCAGATCTGGTAGATGTCGCCGCTGCCGGCCGCCAGCAGGCGCTTCATGGAATATTCGGGCGAGGTCTGCAGGTAACGCGGCGGTGCGCCAGCCAGCGCCAGCGATTCGACGTGCACGTCGGTGGCGGTGGCAGCCAGGACCACCGGGGTTTCGACCTCGAGCACGCCCCGCTCGCGGAAGAATGCGCGCGTGGCTTCCAGCAGCGTGGCACGGCGGCGCAGTACCTGCGCCGTCGCGACCGGCCGCCAGTCCGCGCCGTTCAAGCCGGCGGCGCTCCGCCGCGCAGCTCGCCCAGCCGTTGTCCCATGCGCACCGGTGTGCCGGTGGCGATCCTCGCCAGGCCTGCCGTGGTGGGGCCGAACAGCACGATGACCGTGGAACCCATGTTGAAGCGGCCGATTTCCGCGCCGCGCTCGCGATAGCGGTCGCGCTCCGGTGGCAGCGGCAGTTGCGTGACAACGCGGGGCCGGCGCGGCGTCACCTCGCCATGCCAGACCGTTGCCATGCAGCCGACGTTCAGCGCGCCGACCAGGATCACCGCGAACGGGCCGCTCTCGCCCTCGAACAGCAGCACCAGGCGCTCATTGCGCGCGAACAGGTCTGCCACCAGCCGCGAGGCCACCGTATTGACACTGAACAGCCGGCCCGGGACGTACCAGGCGGCGGCCAGCCGGCCGGCGACAGGCATGTGGACACGGTGGTAGTTGAACGGGGCCAGATACAGCGTGGCGAAGCTGCCGCCGGTGAAACGCTGCGCCCAGTCCGGCGCCGCGCCGGCCAGCAGGGCCTGCAGGCGGTACCAGCGGCCCTTGGCCTGCAGCAGCCGGTTTCCGTCGAGACTGCCGCACTGATTCATGGCGCCGTCGACCGGACTGACGACGGTGTGCGCGTCGCCCGCCAGTGGCCGCGCACCGGCGCGCAGCGCGCGCGTGAAGAAGGCATTGAAGTGTTCGTAGGCGAACGGGTCGGGGCTCTCGGCGTCGGCCAGGTCCGGCCTGAAGCCGCGCATGAACAGGCCGATGAGCAGGTTCTTGAACCACCGCCGGCGGATCCGCGTGAGCCACAGCGTCAGGCGCGAGATCGCGTGGTGCGGCAGGATGAACTGCAGCAGGATGTTCAACGTCGACATGCGGGCTTCAGTGGACGGCTGCCAGCGCGATCAGGTCTGCCCGCATCGCGGAGTAGTCGAACGGCGGCGTGAATATGGCAGCGAACGCACCACGCGCATCAAGGTAGTAGATGGTGGCGGAGTGATCCACGGTGTAGTCGCCACCGGGCAGCGGCTGGATGCTGCGCACCACTCCCAGGTTCGCCAGCAGCGGGGCCAGCGCCGCGTCGTTGCCGGTGAGTCCGGTGATGCCGCCGCCGAATGCATCGACGTACTGCTGCATCGTGTGCTGGTCGTCGCGCTGGGGATCGACGGTCACGAACACGATGTGCAGGCGCGCGAGCGCCGGGTCACGGTGCAGCCGCGCCAGCAGCGCGAGCGTGGTGGGGCAGACGTCCGGGCAGTGCGTATACCCGAAGAACATCAGGCTCGGCTGGCCGGCCAGCTGTGCGTTGCCGAAGGGCCGGCCCAGCTGGTCGGTCAGCGCGAAGGCGGCCACTGCCCGCGGCTGTTGCAGCGCCGTGCCGCTTTGCAGCGCCGGCGGCTCGGTGTGGCCAAGCTGGCGCGAAACCATGTAGCCTGCCAGCGCCGCGGCGAGGCCGATCGGCACCAGATACAGAACGAAGCGCTTTCCCGACATGCCACGATTATCCCATAGCCGCGCGCGGCGCCGGGCGGAGCCCGTGAGCACCGCGCGGCTGCTCCGCAGCGGGGCGCGCCGGCTGGTCCGGGCGAAACTGCACTACGGGCACGGCACGGCGGGCCCCGCCGACGATGCGGCCGCGCTGCTGGCGCACGCGCGGGGCTTGCGCCGGCCGCTCGAAGCACGCGACCTCGCGCGGCCGGTGCCGGAGGCCGCCCGGCGGCGTTACCGCGAGCTGCTGCGTCGACGGATCGAAGAGCGTGTGCCGGCCGTGTATCTCACCAGCCAGTGCTGGTACGCCGGCGTGCGCTTCCATGTCGATGCGCGCGTGCTGATCCCGCGCTCGCCGATTGCCGAACTGATCGAGCGGCAATTCACGCCATGGGTCGACCCGGCGGCCGTCCGCCGCATCGCCGATCTGGGTACCGGTTCCGGCTGCATTGCACTGGCCGCAGCCCTGGCCTTTCCGCGCGCGCGGGTGGATGCGGTGGACATCAGCCGCGCGGCGCTGGCCGTGGCGCGCATCAATCGCGCGGCACTGGGCCTGGCGCGCCGCGTGCGGCTGGTGGAATCGGACTTTTTCAGCGGGCTGGCAGGACGGCGCTACGATATCATCGTCAGCAATCCGCCCTACGTGGGAACGGCGGAGTTCGCCGGCCTGCCGCCGGAATACGGGCACGAGCCCCCCGGGGCGCTGCGCGCGGGGCGCGATGGCATGGCCGCGGTCCGCGTGCTGCTCGCGCAGGCGGCCGCGCATCTCGTGGACGAAGGGGTGCTGGTCGTCGAGGTCGGCAACACGGAAGCGCGCGTGCGGCGCGCGTTTCCGCGCCTGCCGTTCGTGTGGCTGTCGTTCGCGCGCGGCGGCGGCGGGGTATTCCTGCTCACGGCCGCGCAGCTGCGCGCGGCGGATGTGCGCTGACCGAGGTCTTCCAGGGTGTCCGGCAACAGTTTCGGCAAGAGTTTCGTGGTGACTACCTTCGGCGAGAGCCATGGGCCGGCGCTGGGCGCCATCGTGGATGGCTGCCCGCCGGGCCTGCCGCTCGCCGCGGAGGATCTGCAGGCCGACGTGGACCGGCGCCGCACCGGCACCTCGCAGTTCACCAGCCAGCGCCGGGAGGGCGACCAGGTGCGCATCCTCTCCGGCGTGTTCGACGGAGTGACCACCGGCACGCCGATCGGCCTGCTGATCGAGAACACCGATGCGCGCTCGCGCGATTACGAGAAGCTCAAGGACCGCTTCCGGCCCGGCCACGCCGACTACACTTACCAGCAGAAGTATGGCCTGCGCGATTACCGCGGCGGCGGCCGCTCCTCGGCGCGCGAAACGGTGATGCGCGTGGCCGCCGGCGCCATCGCGCGCAAGTACCTGGCGCAGCGCCTCGGCGTTGCGATTTCCGGCTACGTGACCCAGGTTGGGGAGCTGGTGATCCAGCCGCGCGATCCGCCCGCCGCCTATGACAATCCCTTCTTCTGTCCCGATCCGTCGCGCGTGCAGGAGCTGGAGGATTACATCTGGAAGCTGCGCAGCGATGGCGATTCGGTGGGCGCAAAGCTCACGGTGCTGGCGCGCGGGGTGCCCCCGGGCCTGGGTGAGCCGGTATTCGACCGGCTGGACGCCGAAATTGCCCACGCGCTGATGAGCATCAACGCCGTGAAGTCCGTGGAAATCGGCGATGGCGTGGCGGTGGCGGCACAGCGGGGCGGCACGGCGCGCGATGAACTGACGCCGGCGGGATTCTCCGCGAACCACGCCGGCGGCATCCTCGGCGGCATCTCCACGGGCCAGGACATCCTGGCGCACATCGCGCTGAAGCCCACCTCGAGCATCCAGATTCCGGGCCGCACCATCGACCTTGCCGGCAACCCGGTGGAGGTGGCGACCACCGGCCGCCACGATCCCTGCGTGGGGCTGCGCGCGACGCCGATCGCCGAGGCGATGCTGGCCATCACGCTCATGGATCACTACCTGCGGCACCGGGCACAGAATGCGGATGTGCGATCATCCACGCCCGCCATCGGCACTGCGGGCTGGCAGGCAGGAACTCAGGAAGGTAAATGAGCAAGGGTTGGAGCGTTGCGGTCCTCGGGGCCACGGGCCTGGTGGGCGACACGATGATCAGCGTTCTCGAGGAACGCGATTTCCCCGTCAGCGAGCTGTATCCGCTGGCGAGCAACCGCTCGCTGGGCAAGTCGGTGAAGTTCCGGGACAGGTCGTATCCGGTGCTGGACGTGGAGACTTTCGACTTCTCGAAGGCCGACATCGGCCTGTTTTCGGCGGGCGCGGAGGTGTCGGCGAAATACGCGCCGCTGGCCGCGGCCGCCGGCTGCGTGGTGATCGACAACACCTCGCAGTTCCGGTACCAGGACGACATTCCGCTGGTGGTGCCCGAGGTCAATCCCGGCGACATCGCGCGCTACCGCACCCACGGGATCATCGCCAACCCGAACTGTTCGACCATCCAGATGCTGGTGGCGCTGAAGCCGCTGCACGATGCGGCGGGCATCACGCGCATCAACGTCGCGACCTACCAGTCGGTGTCCGGTGCCGGCAAGGAAGCGGTGGAGGAACTGGCCACGCAGAGCGGCGAGCTGCTCAACGGCCGCCCGGTCGAGGCGAAGGTGATCGCCAAGCAGATCGCCTTCAACTGCGTGCCGCAGATCGACAAGTTCCAGGACAACGGCTACACCAAGGAAGAGATGAAGATGTTCTGGGAGACCCGCAAGATCATGGGGGATGAGTCCATCCTGGTGAACGCCACCGCGGTGCGCGTGCCGGTGTTCTTCGGGCATTCCGAGGCGGTGCACATCGAGACCCGCCGCAAGCTGACGGCGGGGGAGGCCCGCGCGCTGCTGGAAAAGGCGCCGGGCGTCACGGTCATGGACGAGCGCGTCCCCGGGGGGTGGCCCACCGCGGCCACCGATGCTGCGAACCATGACACGGTGTACGTGGGCCGCATCCGCGAGGATATCTCCCACGAGCGCGGCCTGGACCTCTGGGTGGTATCCGACAATGTCCGCAAGGGCGCGGCCACCAATAGCGTGCAGATCGCCGAGATATTGGTGCGGGAGCACCTGGTGGGTTAAGTTATATTCCTGTGACCTGCGTCAACGTGAAACATCGAATCCAACATTATGTTTTCCATTGGGATTCGATGTCCGAGGGTCTCTCCGGGAGTCCTGATGCGTCTTAGACTTTTGAACGCGACGGCTTTGCTGCTGGCAATGCCGGGTATCTCGTCTGCATTGGGGCTGGGTGAAATCCAGCTGAAATCGGCATTGGGCGCACCGCTGAATGCCCAGATCGAGCTGCTGGCGAGCGATGAGGAACTGGCCACGCTGAAGGCGCAGCTTGCCTCGCGCGATACCTTTGCCCGCTACGGGCTCGACTATCCCGCGTTCCTGGCGGACGTGCAGGTCCAGGTGGTGCACCTGGCAGATGGACGCAGCGCCATACAGCTGAGTTCCACCGCGCCGATCACCGAGCCCTTCGCCACCTTCCTGGTGGAAGCGAGCTGGGCCCGCGGCCGTATCCAGCACGAGTACACGGTGCTGTTCGATCCCCCGACTTTTGCCCAGCAACAGGCCGGTGCGGCGCCCGTGGCGCTGCCGGGTACCGGCAACAGCCGCGCCAGCGAGATAGCGCGTCCCGCTGCGCCGGCGCAGCCACCGCGCACCGGCGGTCCGCCTCTGGCGCCGCCTCCCGCAACACGGCCGCCGGCTTCCCCGGCAACGCAACCCTCGCCTGCGACACCCCGGTCCGCGGCGGCAAGGCCGTCACCGCCTGTGCCGGCAGCCGGTAGCAGCTACACCGTGCCGCGCGGGGATTCGCTGTTCTCGATCGCAACCGCTCATTACGGTGAGCCCGAGGCCGAACAGGCCATGATCGCGATCTTCCGCGGCAACCCCCAGGCATTCGGCGGCAACATCAACAAGCTGCGCGCGGGTGCGGTGCTGCGCCTGCCGGATGGCGCGGACGTGGCGGCCATCGATCGCAACGAGGCACGTGGCGAAGTGCACCGCCAGATGGCTGAATGGTCCGGCCGCGCCGCTGCCCCCGCTACCGGCAATACGCCGCGCCTGGTACTGGTCCCGCCGGCGGGCGGCCCCGGCGCTGGAACCACCGCTGGCGCCGGGTCCGGCCAGGCTCCGGCAGCGCCGCAGTCCGCGCCCGGCAATCGCGTGCAGCTTGGTGCGTCAGGGCTGGCGTCCGTACAGCAGAGCACCTCGGGTTCGACCGGCCCAGCCTCACCGCCTGCCTCGACTCCAGCGGCGACTCCGGCGCCCGGCAGCCAGCCTGCGCCTGCCGCGGCGACCGTTCCGCCGGCCCAGGTGGAGCCCGCCACGCCCCCGCCGCCGTCCGCTGCGGAGAAGAAACCACCGGCTCCGGCCGTGAAGCCGGCACCGACGACTGCGGCGCCATCCCTGTTCGATCATCTGCAGCGTTGGCTGCTGCCGGCCGGATTGCTGCTGCTGCTGGTGGTGGCACTGGCGGTGCGTGCCGCGCGCCGTCGCCGCACCGCCACGACCGACGACTTCGCGCCTTTCGCCGTCGAACCGCCTGCCCCGGAAGCGCGGGACATCAGCTCCGACACCTTTCCGCTGCGCCGTCCGACCGACTGGCGTGATCCGAGCATCGTGGTGGAGGAGGCTGCCGCGCCGTCCGTCGCGGCCCGCAGGGAAGCCCCGCGTACCGATCCCGAACAGGCGCCGTCCGCCGCTCCCACCGTTGACGTCACGGGCGCGTTCGAGCAGGGCGATCCGCTCGCGGAAGCCGACTTCCACATGGCTTACGGCCTGTATGACCAGGCCGCCGATCTCGTCAGGCTGGCCATAGCGCGCGATCCGGGTCGCCGCGAGCTGCAGCTCAAGCTGCTCGAGGTTTACTTCGTGTGGGGCAACAAGGAGCAGTTCCTGCAGACGGCGCGCGAGCTGGCTGCGACGCGCACTGCGGCCCAGCCCGGCGAGTGGGAAAAAGTCGTCATCATGGGCAAGCAGCTGGCCCCCGAGGATCCGCTGTTCATCCAGTCCCAGGCAATAGGGCCAAGTTCCGTGGACTTGAACCTGGAAGGCGGCCAGAACCTGATGGATTTCGATCTTCCGGATGATTCCTCCCGCATGTCGCAGCTCGGCGGCGGCACGGGCGCGGACGCCAGCGGCCTGGATTTCACGCTCGATGACCCGGGTCGTGGCTCGACCGACGACGGCACCGCGCCGCAGCGCGCGCCGCACCTGCCGTCCGCTTATGCCGTCGATGGGCCCACTGTCGAGCAGCCGGCGCTGGGCATCGACGACACGCTGGCCGGCAAGCTCGGGGCGCGTCGCGCGCCGGTCGGCGGCACCGATCAGACGGCCGAACTCGCGCTCGATGATCTCGGGCTCGACCTGGGCAAGCTGGAAGCCACCGGCTCCAGCCTGCTCGACGATTCCCAGCTCACTCGCGCCCTGACTTCGGGCGAGCAGATGCCGGAAACGCTGGTGGCGGGCCTGGATGACCATGCGCGCGGCCTGCTGGAGCAGGCCGACCATTCGGAAGCCACCGCCTTGCTGCCACTGGCCGATTTGAATGTCACGGCACAGGTCTCCAGCCTGGATCTGGATCTCGATGTCGACAGCAATGCATCGACCGGCAAGCGCGAGACGCCGGACTTCAATCTGGATCTCGATGTTGGCGCGTCGGAGCAGCCCGCCGCCGATGAACACCAGCGCACGCAGCGCATAGCGCCGGCAGTGCTCGCGGATGTCGATGCCACGCAGCGCGACATGGAACCGGTTTCGATGAGCGAGGTCGGCACCAAGCTGGACCTGGCGCGCGCCTACATGGACATGGGCGACCCGGATGGTGCCCGCAACATCCTGAACGAAGTACTGGCGGAAGGCTCTCCCGCGCAGCGCCAGGAAGCCCAGCGCCTGCTCGATTCCATCCCGGGCTGACGCCCGTGGCGCGCGTTGCCGTCGGCGTCGAGTACGACGGCCGCGGCCATTGCGGCTGGCAGCGGCAGCCGGGGGCCATTTCGATCCAGCAGGCGGTGGAGGCGGCCCTGGGCCTGGTCTGCGATCACCAGGTCGAACTCACCGCCGCGGGGCGCACCGATGCGGGCGTGCATGCGCGCGGGCAGGTGGCGCATTTCGAGACCGACGCGGGACGCACGGAGCGTTCGCTGGTGCTCGGCGCCAACTCCCATCTGCCTGCCGGCATCGCATTGCGCTGGGCGCGCACTGTTCCCGGGCACTTCCATGCACGCTATTCCGCGCTGGCGCGGACCTATCGCTACTGCATTCTCAACCGCTCCGCGCGACCCGCGCTGGCGGCCGGCCGCGTCGCGTTCCTGCACCGGCCCCTGCAGGTCGAGGCGATGCGCGAGGCCGCCGCGCACCTGCTCGGCAGCCATGACTTCGGCGCGTTCCGTGCCGCCGAGTGCCAGGCGCGCTCGCCGGTGCGCGAGCTGTCCGGCATCGAGGTGCGCCGTGCCGGCGAGTTCGTGTTGCTGGAGCTGACCGCCAATGCCTTCCTGCACCACATGGTGCGCAATATCGCGGGGCTGCTGATGCACGTCGGGATGGGCGAGGCGCCGCCGGCGTATGCCGCCGAAGTACTTGCCGGGCGCGACCGCCGGCTGGCGCCCGCCACGGCCCCGGCCGATGGCCTGTACCTGTGGCGCGTGTACTATCCCGTGGTTTTCGGCCTGCCGGACGATTCCGATATCATGCCGCTTCCCGCCGGTTGCCCGGCGGACCTGCTGGGGACTTCTGCGTGAGGCACATACTTGTCGGTCGTCCAGTGAACTTGACGAGGTAGCCATGTCCTGGTTCGAAAAGATCGTTCCCTCGAAGATCAAGACCGAGCGCACGCGCCGCCTGCGCTCGGTGCCGGAAGGGCTGTGGACCAAATGCCCCGCCTGCGACGCGGTGCTGTACCGCGCCGAGATCGAACGCAACCTGCACGTGTGTCCCAAGTGCAGCCATCACATGCGCATGCGCGCCCGCGAGCGCCTGCAGAAATTCCTCGATCCGGACTCCGCCGTGGAGCTCGGCGCCAACGTGCTGCCCGAGGATCCGCTGCGCTTCAAGGACAGCAAGCGCTACAAGGACCGCCTCGCCTCGGCCCAGAAGAACACCGGCGAGAAGGACGCACTGGTGGCGATGGCCGGACGCCTGCACGGCGAACCGCTGGTGGCCACGGCCTTCGAGTTCGCCTTCCTCGGCGGTTCGATGGGCTCGGTCGTCGGCGAGCGCTTCCACCGCGCCGTGATGCGCGCCATCGCCGACGGCGCGCCGCTGGTGTGCTTCTCCGCCACCGGCGGGGCGCGCATGCAGGAGGCGCTGCTGTCGCTGATGCAGATGGCCAAGACCAGCGCGGCGCTGGCGCGGCTGGCGCACGCGCACCTGCCCTATGTCTCCGTGCTCACCGATCCGACCACCGGTGGGGTGTCGGCGAGCCTGGCGATGCTCGGCGACATCAACATCGGCGAGCCGCGCGCGCTGATCGGTTTCGCGGGCCCGCGCGTGATCCATCAGACAGTGCGCGAGACGCTGCCGGAAGGCTTCCAGCGCAGCGAGTTCCTGCTCGAGAAGGGCGCCCTCGACATGATCATGGACCGGCGCGACCAGCGCGACCAGATCGCCCAGCTGCTGCGCCTGCTGATGCAGCGGCCGGCGCTGGCGTCCGCGGAAGCCTGACCCGGAACCCGGATGGATGCCACACGCAGCCTCGCGGACTGGCTGCGCCTGCAGGAAACCGTCCACGGCACCGGCATCGACCTCGGCCTCACGCGCGTGCGCGCGGTGGCCGAGCGCATGCGCCTGCTGCCTTTCGGGCCGCGGGCCATCATCGTCGCGGGCACCAACGGCAAGGGTTCCACCGTCGCCTGCCTGGAAGGATTGCTGCGCGCGCTGGGCGTGAAGGCCGGCGCCTTCACCTCGCCGCACCTGCTGCGCTACAACGAACGCATCCGCGTCGATGGTGCCGAGGCCGCCGATCATGAGCTGATCGCGGCGTTCGAAGCCATTGACGCGGCGCGCGGCGCGATCACGCTGACCTTCTTCGAGTACAACGCGCTGGCGGCGCTGCAGGTGTTCCGGGCGCGGGGAGTCGAGGTCGCCGTGCTGGAGGTGGGCCTGGGCGGACGGCTGGACGCGGTCAACATCGTCGATGCCGAGGCGGCCATCGTCTGCTCCATCGGCCTGGATCATGCCGACTGGCTGGGCACCGACATCGAGGCGATCGGCCGCGAGAAGGCCGGGGTGTTCCGGCCGGGCGCGCTGGCCGTGCTGGCCGATCCGGCGATGACGCCATCGGTGGCGCAGGAGGCCCGCCGCATCGGCGCGCGCCCGCTGCAGGCCGGCCGCGACTACCGCTGGCAGGCCGGCGAGGGGCGCTGGAGCTTTGCCATGGATGGGCTGGAATTTCCGGCGCTGCCCTGGCCGGCGCTGCCCGGCCTGGCGCAGCTCGCCAATGCCGCGGCCGGCATTGCCACCCTGCATGCGATGGGCCTGATCGGGGCCGGCGATGCGGCAACGGCGGCGCGCTCGCTCGCGCGGCTGGCCTTGCCGGGCCGTTTCCAGATCGTGCCGGGCGCGGTGGAGTGGATACTTGACGTCGCGCACAACGAGCCGGCCGCCCGGGTGCTGGCGCAGAACCTCGCCGCACGGCCCGTGTCCGGCCGTACCTTGTGCGTCGCCGGCATCCTTGGCGACAAGGATATCGCCGCAGTCGCCCGCGAGCTGGCCGCGTCGGTCGATCGCTGGTTCCTGTGCGGCATCGAGGCGCCGCGCGGCCTGACGGCCGTGGCGCTGGCCGCGCGTTCGCCGGTGTTCGCGGGCGCCGCGCTGGCCACGGACATCGCCGGCGGCATGCGCCTGGCGGCACAGGCCGCGCGGCCCGGTGACCGCATCGTCGTATGCGGTTCCTTCCTTGCGGTGGCGCCGGCGCTGCAGCTGCTCGGCCTGTATTGAAGATGCGCTAACATTTCCCGCATGCGCGGTCCGCAGGCAGCTTGAGCGACGTGGAGGCTTCCACCCGGGAGCGACTGACCGGTGCGCTGCTGCTGGTGGTAGCGGTGGTGATCGTCGCGCCCGAGGTGCTCTCGGGTCATCACCCCGCGGCGCAGGGTACTCCGCTGGCGCAGAACCCGGAGGATGGCGCGCCGCTGCAGACCTATGACGTGCAGCTGGATGCCGCGCGCACGGTTCGCCCGGCCTCTGCCGAGGCTCCTGAGGCCGCGGCCCAGCTCGCCGCCGTGCCGCCACCCGTGACGCGCGCTGCGCCGCCGCCGGTGCCGGCCGAACCGCAGGCCGGCGCAGCACCGCAACCGGCGGTTGCGGTCGCGGCGCCGGCACAATCCACGCCGCCCGCCACGAAGGCCGCGGCGAGCCCGCCCGCTTCCTCGTCCACGACACCAGCTGCGCCGCCGCCGGTTGCGGCGGGCAGGTGGTGGGTGCAGCTGGGTACCTTCGCGTCGCGCGACAACGCGCAGCATCTGGCGCAGAAGCTGCGCGCGGCCGGCTTCGCGATCGAAGTTTCACAGGTACGCGTGAAAGGCAAGGAACTGTCGCGGGTTCGCGCCGGCCCGGTTGCGGATCGCGTCGCTGCCGGCTCCCTGCAGGACCGGCTGGGGCAGGCCGGCCAGAAGAATTCCTCGCTGGTCCCACCATAGGGCATCCAAAGTGTAAAATCCGCGCTGCGCGGCAAATGGCCTGCGCAAGGAGCGCGGTTCTCGCTGCAAGATGGTCACGCTCGATTACATCGTCCTGGCGATACTGGTCATCTCCGCGGTGGCCGGCGCCTTCCGCGGCTTCCTGAGGGAGGCGTTTTCGGTGGTCGCGTGGATCCTCGCCGTGTGGCTCGCCTGGAGATATGCGCCGCTGCTGGCACCCAGGCTCGGCGGCGTGCTGCGGGATCCCGTTTATGGCCTGTGGGCCGCCCGCGCCCTGATCCTGCTGCCGGTGGTGATCGCCGGCTACTACCTCGGGGCGGTGGTGAACCACTTCGTGCGCCTGTCCATGTTCAGCGGGCTGGACCGTTTGCTCGGCTTCCTGCTCGGCCTGGTGCGGGGCCTTGTAATCATCGGGATCGGCATCATCCTGGCGCAGGCGACGCGGCTCGATGACGAAGGCTGGTGGCGTCAATCCCGCCTGGTGACGGGCCTGAAGCCCGCGGCCGGTGTGCTGCGCACACTGGCTGGCGACCACCTGCCGTCCCGCCTGGCGGGCGAGCGCTGATCCGGAGGAAACATGTGCGGCATCGCAGGCATCGTCGGTCGCGGCCCGGTCAACCAGCAGCTCTATGACGCGCTGACGGTGCTGCAGCATCGCGGGCAGGATGCCGCCGGCATCATGACCGCGGACGGCGGCGAGCTGTTCGCGGTGCGCGGCAAGGGGCTGGTGCGCGACGTGTTCGGCCAGCGCGACATGGATTCCCTGCGCGGCCACATCGGCATCGGGCACGTGCGCTATCCCACCGCCGGCGGCGACAGCAGTTCGGAGGTGCAGCCCTTCTACGTGAATGCGCCGTACGGCATCTGCCTGGGCCACAACGGCAACCTGACCAACGCCACCGAACTGGCCGCGGTGCTGACGCGCGAGGAGCGCCGGCACCTGAACACCAGTTCCGACTCCGAAGTGCTGCTGAACGTGTTCGCCTCGGAGTTGCAGCGGGTCGGTACGCCGCGCGCCACGCCGGCCGACATCTTCGCGGCCTGCAACGCGGTCTACCGCCGCTGCCGCGGCGCCTATGCCGTGGTGGCGATGATCATCGGCCACGGCGTGCTGGGCTTCCGCGATCCGCACGGCATCCGCCCGCTGATCCTGGGGCAGCGTCGCAGCGCCCGCGGCATGGAATACATGCTCGCCTCGGAAAGCGTGGCGCTGACCATGGCCTCCTTCGAGGTGGTGCGCGACGTGGCTCCCGGCGAGGTGGTGTTCATCGACGAGCTGGGGCGCCTGCACACCAACCAGTGCGTGCCCGTGGCGCGGCACACGCCCTGCATCTTCGAATACGTGTACTTCGCGCGCCCGGACTCCATCATCGATAACATCTCCGTGTACCGTGCGCGCATGCGCATGGGCGAGAAGCTGGCCGACAAGCTCAAGCGCGAGCATCCCGATCACGACATCGACGTGGTGATCCCGATCCCGGACACCAGCCGCACCTGTGCGCTGCAGCTGGCGCAGAAGCTCGGCATCAAGTATCGCGAGGGCTTCAACAAGAACCGCTACATCGGCCGCACCTTCATCATGCCCGGACAGGAGCAGCGCCTGAAGTCGGTGCGCCGCAAGCTGTCGGCCATCGACTTCGAGTTCCGCGGCAAGAAAGTGCTGCTGGTGGACGATTCCATCGTGCGCGGCACGACCTCGGCGCAGATCATCGAACTGGCGCGCGAGGCCGGTGCCCGCAAGGTGTACTTCGCCTCGGCCGCGCCGCCGGTGCGCCACCCTTACGTGTACGGCATCGACATGCCGGCCGCCTCGGAACTGGTGGCCGCCGGGCGCGACGTGGAGGAGATCGCGCGGCAGATCGGCGCCGACTGGCTGATCTACCAGGATCTCGAGGACCTGGTCGCCGCCTGCCGGCACGACAACGCCGCCATCACCGAATTCGACACCTCCTGCTTCTCCGGCACCTATGTGACCGGCGACGTCACGCCCGAGTACCTGGAGCGGCTGGAGCGCGAACGCTCCGATGGAGCCAAGGCGCTGCGGCGCGACAGCGCGCTGAAGGTCGTCAGCTGAATCTTCCCGTCCGCGTGGCAGTCGGGCATCCATGCGGCTGCTGCTGATCGTCGAGGATCCGGCCTGCCGGGACCGGCTGCGCCGGCAGCTGCAGGCCGAATGGCCGCAGGCCGAACTCGTGGTCCGGCCGCACGAAGCGCAGGCCGCGCTGCCGGCCGAGTTCCTGGCGCAGGGCTACGATGCCGTGATCATCGACGAGCAATGGCGCGGCGGCCAGGGCCTGGCGTGGCTGCGTGATCTTGCCGGGCGCGGCGGCTTCGCCCCGGCGCTCTTCCTGGCCGACAGCACCGACGGTTCCGCGGCCCGCGCGGCGCGGCTGTTCGGCGCGTTCGCCGTGCTGCCCAGGTTCGACACTGCCCGCGGGTCGCTGCTGTCGGTGGTGGCCGAGGCCTCGCGCGTGCAGCGCCGCGCGCAGGCCTACTGGCGCGTGTCGGCGGAGGCGGAAGCGGCGCGGCGTTTCGGCGCGGTGCGCATCCCGGATTACCGCTGCGTGCGGCGGCTGGCCGGCGGATCGGTGTCGCAGCTGTACCTGGCCGAGAGCGGCAAGGCCGGCGACCTGATGGTCATCAAGGTGACGCCCTCGCTGCGCGACGCCTCCGGGGTCGACCAGTCCTTCGAACGCTTCCTGCTGGAATACGAGATCGCGCACCGGCTGCGCCACGACAGCATCGTGCGCTGCCACGAGCTGGGCGTGGCCGACGACCACGCCTACCTGGCGATGGAATACTTCCCCGATGGCGACCTGCGCCGCCGCATCCGCGCCGGCGTCACGCCAACCGATGCGCTGGACCTCGCCGCGCAGATTGCCGGCGCGCTCGATGCGCTGCATGGGGCAGGCTCCCTGCACCGCGACCTCAAGCCCGGCAACGTGCTGATGCGCGGCGCGCGGCGGATAGCGCTGTCGGATTTCGGCCTGGCAAAGAACGTCGGGTGGGAGCTGGACATCACCGACCCGGGACTGATCTTCGGCACACCGCACTACATGAGCCCCGAACAGGGGCACGGCGAGCCGGTGGACGGGCGCAGCGACCTGTACAGCCTGGGGGTCATCCTCTACGAGATGCTCACCGGCGAGAAACCCTATTCGGCCGCCAATCCGATGACCATCATCTACAAGCACCGCCACCAGCCGATTCCACGACTGGCGGGCCGTATCGCCACCTGGCAGCCCATCATCGATGGCCTGCTGGCGAAGCTCCCGGCGCAGCGCTTCGGCTCGGCCGCCGCCGCCGCGCAGGCGCTGCGGGATGCGGCCGCCGCGGCGCGCGCGGCCTGATGCGCGCGCGCGAGCTGCTGCAGGCCGCGACCCCGCGCGCCTGGATCGAAGCCGCGGCGACGGACTGGCCGCTGCTGCTGGTCGATCATGCCAACTGCGAGAAGAAGGCCGCCTCCACCGCGCTGGCGCTGATGTTCGCCTATCCCGAGGACCGCGGCCTGTCGCTGGCGATGGCGCGCCTGGCGCGGGAGGAGCTGCGGCATTTCGAACAGGTGCAGAAATTGATGCGCGAGCTGGCCGTGCCGATGATGCGGCTGGCGCCGGGACGCTATGCCGGCCGGCTGCGCGCGCGCCTCGCCGGCAGCGACCCGCTGCGAAAGCGCGACCTGCTGCTGGCTGGCGCGCTGATCGAGGCGCGTTCCTGCGAGCGCTTCGCGGCCGTGGCGCCGGCATTGCCCGAACCGCTGGCCGGGTTCTATGCGGCGCTGGCCGAGGCCGAACAGCGGCATGCGCTGCTGTACGTCGAGCTGGCCGCAGCCGCGGCGCCGGCCGAAGTCGCCGCCGGCACGCTGCGCGCGCGCCTGGAGGATCTGGCGCGCTTCGAGGCGCGGCTGGTGCTGGAGCCCGATCCGGAATTCCGTTTTCATTCGGGCGTGCCCATGACCGGTGCCGCGAAGCCCGCGGAAGCGGCGCAGCTTGCCGCGCCGGTTGACAGCGTCCGCAGATCGCACTGACCATCCGCGCCAACGACCAGTGCGTTGCTGCGCGCCGGCCAGTCCCCCAGCACGATGCGGGTGCGGTCGCGCCCATCCACGTCGAGCCGGTGCACGCCGGGACGATGTGTGTGCCCATGTACCAGCACGTCGGCATCGGTCCGGCGCAGCAGCGCCGCCACCGCCGCGGGGGTCACGTCCATGATGGATTCGGGCAGGCGCCGCGTGTGGGCGTAACTGCGGCTGCGGGCCAGCGACGCGAACCGGCGCCGCAGCGACAGCGGCAGCGCGCGCCAGCCTTGCTGCAAAAGCGCATTGCGCACCACGCGGCGGAATCGCTGGTAGCCGCGGTCCGCCGTGCACAGTGTGTCGCCATGGCTCAGTACGAAGCGCCGGCCGCCGGCTTCCAGCACCGACGGATCGGGCAGCAGCCGGCAGCCACTGGCCGCCATGAAGTCCGGCCCCAGCAGGAAGTCGCGGTTGCCATGCTGGATGAAGCAGGGCACCCCTGCTGCGGTCAATTCGCGCAGCGCCGCGCGCGCGCGCGCGCGCGCCGGTTCGTCGTCATCGTCGCCGATCCATGTTTCGAACAGGTCGCCCAGGATGTACAGCGCATCGCTTCCGGCAGCCTCGGCGCGCAGGAAGGCGATGAAGCCATCGATCGATGCCGGCATCGAGGCATCCAGGTGCAGGTCGGAAATGAACAGGATGCGGCCGCGCGCCATGCATCGAATATAGTGTACGGATGCCCGGAAATCCCCCCGTTACGCGCTTTGCGCCCAGCCCCACCGGCGAGCTGCATCTGGGCAATGCGCGCACGGCGCTCTTCAACGCGCTGCTCGCCGCGCATGGCGGCGGACGCTTCCTGCTGCGCATCGAGGACACGGATGCCGCGCGCAGCCGGCCGGAACACGCGGCGCAGCTCATGCACGATCTGGCGTGGCTGGGGCTCTCATGGGCGGGAGAGCCGCTGCATCAGTCCACGCGTTCGGTCATCTACGAGGCCCAGCTGGAGAAACTCACCGCGGCCGGGCTGACGTATCCGTGTTTCTGCACGCCGGCCGAACTCGCGGTGGCGCGTGCCGCGCAGCTGGCCGCCGGCAGGCCGCCGCGCTACTCGGGCAGATGCCGCGCGCTGGCGCCGCCGGAAGCCCGCGCACGGCTCGCCGCGGGCGCGCCGGCGACGCTGCGTTTCAAGGTGCCGGAGCAGGGCGAGGTGGCGTTCGAGGACCTGGTGTACGGACCGAAGCGCTTCGCCTGCGCGGACCTCGGCGATTTCGTGCTGCGGCGGGCCGATGGCAGCGCCGCGTTCTTTTTTTCCAATGCGGTCGACGACGCGCTGTCCGGCGTCACGCAACTGCTGCGCGGCGACGATCATTTCAGCAACACGCCGCGCCAGCTGCTGATCCTGCGGGCGCTGGAGCTGCCCGCGCCGCGCTACGGGCACGTGGCGCTGCTCACCGGTGCCGATGGCGCGCCGCTGTCCAAGCGCAATGGCGCGCAG
>DATJXQ010000036.1:0-5013 GCA_035500015.1 Steroidobacteraceae bacterium | reverse complement strand
TCAGGGGCAGCAGCACGGCCAGGCTGAAACCATTGCGCTGCCAGTCGGCCGTGAGCGCAGGCGCAAAGGCCAGCACCGAGTACCACGCCAGTGCCGCACCCAGCGCGATGCCCACCTGGCTCGCCACCAGCCAGCGCGCGGCGTGCGCGCGCGAGGTCGCGAGCCGCGACCCGGCGGCGCCCCCCAGTGCGATGCCGATCAGGAAGCTTGCAACCATGATGCCGAATGCGTGGATGCTGCTGCCGACGATCCGCTGCAGCAACCGGGTCCACAGCACCTCGTGCAGGAACGACACGGCGCCCGACAGGAGCAGCAGCGGCAGCACCCAGCCGGCGCCCGGCAGGGCGAACTGCGACCAGCGGCCGGCAACCTGCGCGCGCTGCGTTTCACGGGCGGCCGGCGCGACGGCAACGGGCTCGGCGGCGAGGCGCCCTCGCAGCAACAGCAACGCCAGCACGCACACCAGCAGGTTCACGCCCGCCGCGCTCCAGACGGTGGCGCTCAAGCCCACGGCCGGCAGCAGCCACAACGCCGCCAGCAACGCGCCCGCGACCGCGCCCGCCGTGTTCCAGGCATACAGGAGGCCGATGCGCGGTCCGATCTGTGCGTCGCTGTGCACGCCATCGCGGGTCAACAGCGGAAGCGTGGCGCCCATGAGCGTGGTGGGCACGAGCAGGATTGCGAAGGCGGACACCAGGTAGAAGAGCGTGTTGCCGGCATGGCCCGCCGAAGGCGGGTCCGCCTGGCCGCCGAACCAGTTCACCAGCAGCCGTTCAGCCAGCCACAATCCCAGCGGCACCAGCACCAGCGCGGCCACGCCGATGCCGAGTTCCAGCAGCGCATACCATTGCACCGCGCGGCGGATCCGCGGCAGCAGCGGCTCGATGAGCCGGGCGCCGAGCGCGAGGCCGCCCATGTACGCCGCCAGCACCGTGGCCACCGCGAGCTCCGAGGTGCCGAACACCAGCGCGAACTGGCGCGTCCACGCCGTCTGGTACACGAGCGCGGCCAGGCCGCTGAGCGCAAAGCAGCCGCACAGGATCACGAACCTCGGCATCACTCCCCCGCATCCCCTCTTGATTCCGTCGCGCAGTATCAACAAAAAGGCCCGGCAGCAAAAGCCGCATCGGCATGGCACGCCTGCTAGGGCAACGCCTGGGCGCGCCGCAGCCGCAGCCGTACTTCAGCCAGGCGCGCCGCTGTGATGCCATGGCCGGGCGCCAGTCCGTCCACCATGGCCCGCAACCACGCCAGGTCGGCGTGGTGCCCATCGCGCGTGGCATCCTCGGTGGCTCCGCCACTTTGCAGCAGCAGATCGGCATACGAGGCGGCCGACTCGAGCGCGTCCGCCGGCCGCTGCCCCAGCATGCTGCTGCGCGCGCGCAGCAGGTACAGTTCGGCGGTGGGATCCACCACCGCTTCGCGATCGATGAGCGCCAGGTTGCGGGCTGCGGCGACGCGCGCGTCCGGCGGGTCGGCGCGGCGCGCCACCCATTCCGCGCGCAGCCGCTGCGCGCGATCGCTCCACAGCGATGTCCAGGGGATACGCGCCAGCGCCGCGTCGAGCCGCGCCAGCGCCGGCCAGTCGCTGGCCGCCGCGTACGCCTCGGCGGCCAGGACCGTGTCGGCCGCCGTGCCGGGCATGGTATCGACCGCGCCGCGGGCGCTGCGCGCCACCGGACGGGCCGTGGTGGGCAACGCCATGCCCGATTCCAGCACCGCGTCGCGCAGCAGGCCATCCTGCGGATACAGCGTGGTGCCAATCTGCTGCACCTCCAGCGCCTGGGCGCGCTGCCCCACGCTCTGCACGATCAGCGATTTCAGATAGACCTGCAGACCCGTGTCCGCGTGCCGCTCGGCCAGCGCTGCCACGCGCTCGCGCGCGCTGGCGTCCAGCGGCGCGGCCGCGATGAGGCGCCGGGCAATGTAGTCGACGGCGAGCGACCCATCGAGCGTCGACAGCGGATCGTAGGGCGCGAACAACCGGCCCGCCTGCGCCGCCGTGAGGCTGCGCTGCCGGTCATACACGCTGCGCGTGGCGAACAGATTGCGATCATCGGTGATGGCCGGCGCGCCGGCAGCGAAGGCACGACTGCCCGCATCATCCAGCGCCAGCGCGGCGGCGAGATCCTCCGGGACGTTCAACCCCAGCCGGGCGTAATGCCCGGGCGCCGCCGCGAGCGCGGCACGCGTCGCGTCCAGATCCAGCTCGGGCGCAGCCGGCGCATCCGATGCCAGGAACAGCAGGGTCAGGGGCGCTGGCCGGTACACGCGCACGTGTCTGAATACCGCGTCCAGGGTGGCGAGCAGGGAACGCAGCAGGTCCGCGTCGACGAATTCGACGTTCATCCACTGCACCAGTACCCCGCCCGGTCGCAGGTGCGCGCGCGCCTGCTGCATGAACTCGCGTGTGTAGAGATGTGAGGCGCCCGCCGTCCACGGGTGCGAGGGCTGCGACACGATGGCATCGTACCGGCGTCCCGTCAGCGCCAGGGCGCCACGCGCATCGCCGAACACCAGGTTCAGGCGCGGATCCTGCAAAGGATCGACAGCGCGCTGGGCCGCGAAAGCGCGATTGGCCGCAACCACCTCGGGCTCGAGTTCGATCACGTCGACATGTTTGACGCTGGGCGGCACCGCTTCGAGCACCCGTCCGCCTCCCAGCCCAACCACCAGCAGGTCGGCCAGCGCCGGCCGCGCCAGCACCGCCAGCGGCGTCATCCACGCTTCGACGTAGGGTTGCGGAGCGCGTCCGATGCGATCCACCGCGGCTTCGGGCAGCCCACCGGTGCGCACCATGATCTGGCCGTCCTGTCCCAGCGCCACGACCGCGGCGCTGCGACCCACGCCGTAGTAGAGCAGCTCGCCTTCGCGGCTGATGCGCAGCGGCGAATAACGCAGCAACGCATCGGGCGGCCGCGGCGCAAACAGCAGCGCGATGCCCACGGCCAGCATGCCCACCGGCAAGGCGACCCGTGGTCGTGGCCGGAACAGCAGCAGGCAGCACAGCACCGCCAGCACCGCGCTCGCCGTCACCGCAAGCCGCACGGCGCCCTCGTAACGCAACGCCGGGAGAATGAACAGACCCGCAGCCAGCGTGCCCGCGATCGCTCCCACCGTATTCCAGGCGTACACCCGCGCGCTGCATCGCGCGGCGGCATCGGCCGAAGGCGTCAGCACGCGCACCGCCAGCGGATACGTGAGGCCGATGGCGATGGCCAGCGGAAACAGCAGGCCGAACCCCCAGCCCACTCTCGCGGCGAACGAAGTCATCTCCAGCGGCAGGTGCACGATCGCGAGCCAGGCCAGCATGGCGGCTGCCGCCACCGCGAGCTGCGCCAACGCCAGCCAGCGCGCGGACGCCACTCGCTCGCGCGCCAGTTTTGCACCGAGCGCACCGCCGAGCGCGATGCCGGCCAGGAAGCTCGCCAGCATCACGCCGAACGCGTACAGGCTGCTGCCGAGCACGTGGCCCAGCATGCGCGACCAGACGACCTCATGCACGAACGAGACTGCACCCGACAGCAGCATCAGCGGCAGCACCCAGCAGCCGTTGGCGATGGGCCGAGGCGTCCCGGACGGATCGGCCACAGCGACCGCCGCATCCGGGGAATCCGCCGCGGCTGCGATGCCCCCGATTCCCGGGCCCGCGGCTTCGACAGGACGGGTGGCAAGGCGCAGCGCGACGCCCGCCACCACCAGATTCAGTGCGGCGGCCGCCCACACCGTGCCGCGCAATCCGAGCGCGGGCAGCAACAGCAACGCCCCGGACAGCGCCCCGAGCACCGCTCCCGCCGTGTTGCATGCGTACAGCGTGCCGATGCGACGCCCGATGTCGGCCTCGACGCGCACCGCGTGGCGCACCAGCAAGGGCAGTGTCGCACCCATCAGCGTCGTCGGCAGCAGCAGCACCACGAACGCCGCCGCCAGGTAGAACAGCGTCGCGCCGCCCAACACGGCAGCCGGCGGCGCCGGCTGGTTGCCGAACATCGCCACCAGCGCCGTTCCAGCGAGCTCAAGCAGCAGCGGCACCAGCAGCGCGGTGACGCCGATGCCGAGTTCCAGCGCGGCGTACCACAGCACCGGCCTGGCGATACGCCGGATCCAGCGTTCGATGAGGAACGCGCCCAGCGCCAGACCACCCATGTACGCAGCCAGCACCGCGACCACGGCGAGCTCCGAGGTCCCGAACACCAGCGCGAACTGCCGCGTCCACGCGATCTGGTAGACGAGCGCGGCGACGCCGCTGAGCAGATAGCAGAAACAGAGCGCGAGCAGAGATCACCCGTCCGGGATTCCGGAGCAACCAAAGAAAAAGGCCGGCGAAGTTTGCACTTCGCCGGCCTTCACAACAAGCGACGGGAAAATCCCGCCCGAACTTACAGGTGCGCGTTGAACACGACGCCGACGGTGCGCGGCGCTTCGAGCGACACGTACTGACCGGCGTAGTTCGCCATCACGACTTCGTTGGTCGCGTTCTTGACATAGTAGTTGATGTCGAACTTGCCATCGGCGCTCTGCCACTCCAGCGACACGTCCCACTTGCTGTAGGCCTGCTGCCAGGCGAGATCGCTCGAGCTGGAATCGGCCAGGATACCGCTGACGTTGGCGCCGGGAGCCCCACCGAACGACCAGTACTTGGTCTTGTAGACACCCGCCACGTGCGGCGTCAGCTGGCCGCCGCCGGGCAGGCGGAAGATGTGCTGATAGTCGATCGTGAAGCTGTTCACCGGAGCGTTCTGCAGCTGGGCGCCGACGAAGGCGTTCATCGTGGCAGTGAGCCCGGCCGAAAGCTCGGCGGCGTTGGCAGCTGTGAACCCCGCCAGGCCTTCCTGCGTTGCAAGGGCCTGCAGGCCGGCAGCCGAGTAGTCCGGATTACCGGCGATCGCTGGAATCGCCTTGTAACCAGTCTTGAGGTACTCGTAGGTCAGCGCCACACGATCGTCGGCGGTGATGAGCCAAGTGCTGTCGAGATCGATACCCTTGCTGTTCAGCTCAGGATCGGTGGCGTTG
>DATJXQ010000035.1:0-32134 GCA_035500015.1 Steroidobacteraceae bacterium | reverse complement strand
AGCGCGGCCAGCTGCCGCCGCTCCTCCTGTCCGATCAGCTCCTCATCGGGAGCCGGTCCGGGTGCGGCGGCCTCACCCTCGGCCGGCGCCTGCAGCTGCACGGCTTCGGTCCACAGGCGCTCGCGCCGCGCGCGCCGCGCGCGTTCGCGGGCACGGTCGAGCACGAGATTATTGGCCATCTGGAACAGGTATGCGCGGCCATTGGCCACCGGCCCGACATGCTGCGTACGCAGCCGCATCCACAGTTCCTGCACGATGTCCTCGGATTCCGCGGCGTCGCCGGTGCGGGCGCGCAGGAAGCGCAGAAGCTGTGCGCGGTGCTGCGAGTACAGAAGTTCCAGACCGGTCGGCGCGTCCTCGCCTGCGACAGCCGCCGCTTCCGGTTCAGGGTTCATCCGCATGCGTCCAGTCTAGCGCCGGCGCTTCTGCCTTATCATCCCATCCGCCGTCGGGACGACGCCCGTGGCGAGGAGGAATCCGTGGCCCGAAACGTGATCCGCATGCTGTCGCTGGCCGCGGCGCTGGCCGCGAGCTCACTGGCAAACGCCGCCAGCCAGCCGCTGTCCGCCGCCGACCAGGTGCGCGAGATGCGGCGCGGCGTGAACATCGTCGGCTACGACCCGCTGTGGCAGGATCCCGCGAAGGCGCGCTTCACACCGCGGCACTTTGCGGTCATCCACGACGGCGGCTTCAGCTCGGTGCGCATCGTGCTGATGGCCTTCCGCTTCATGAACGGCAGGAACGAGCTGCCGGCGACGTGGTTCGCCACGGTCGACGGGCTGGTCAGCGAGGCGCTGAAACAGCAGCTCACGGTGATCATCGACGAGCACGACTACAATGCCTGCGGCAGCGACGTGGTTGCCTGCCGGCCGAAGCTGATGGCTTTCTGGACGCAGGTGGCCGAGCACTTCAAGGATGCGCCGGACAAGGTGGTGTTCGAGATCCTCAACGAACCCAACGGCGCCACCAATGACGTGTGGAACGACGTGCACGCCGAGGCGCTGGCCATCATCCGCAGGACCAACCCGACGCGCAACGTGATCATCGGGCCGGCCTTCTGGAACAATGTCGGATGGCTCGACAAGCTCGAGCTGCCGAAGGCCGACCGGCACATCATCGTGACCGTGCACTACTACCTGCCGATGCGCTTCACGCACCAGGGCGCCGCGTGGACTCCCGAGAACGCCGGCCTCTCGGGCATCACCTGGGGCACTCCGGAAGATTACGCCGCGCTGGAGAAGGATTTCGACGGCGTGCAGGCCTGGGCAAAGCACAACGACCGGCCCATCCTGCTGGGCGAATTCGGCGCCTACGACAAGGGCCCGCTGGAATCGCGCGTGAAGTACACCGCGGCGGTGGCGCGTGCCGCCGAGAAGCGCGGCTGGGCCTGGGCCTACTGGCAGTTCGACCGCGACTTCATCGTGTACGACATCGACCGGGACCAGTGGGTGGAGCCGATCCACGCCGCGCTGATTCCCGGCGCGAAGAACTGAAAACGGCAGCTCAGTTGCAGGCCGTGGATTGCGTCGCGGACGGCAGGAACAGCCGCGCCGCATCCACCGCGTCGAAACGATAGGGCCGCTTGCAGAATTCGCAGGTCACGGTCACCGCGCCCTGCTCTTCCAGGATGGAGTCGATCTCCGCACGACCCATGCCGCGCAGCAGCCCAGCCACGCGCTCGCGGTCGCAGCTGCAGGCGAAGCGCACCGGTTCGGCCCCGAAGAGCCGCAGGTCGTGCGCACCGAACAGGCGCCGCAGCAGCAGCTCGGGCTCCGTCCGCAGCAATTCCCCGCCGCCGAGCGTGGCCAGCAGCGCGATGACCTCCTCCCACAGTTGCTGCGTGCCGGCACCGGCCGCTTCGCCCTCGCGCGCCGGCGCGGGCAGCTTCTGCAGCAGCAGGCCGGCGGCGGCTTCGCCATCGGCCGCGAGCACGATGGCGGTGGGCAGCTGCTCGGAGACCTCGAAGTAATGCGCCAGGCAATCCGCCAGCGAAGCCCCGTCCAGCGGCACGATGCCCTGCCAGGGCGCGATGCCTTCACCCTGCTCGACGCTGACGACGAGGCGGCCACCGCCGATCTGGTCGTGGAAGGCCGCGCCGCGCGCCGCCGCGTCGTCGGCCACATGGGCCACGCCGCGCAGCGTGCGCTGGTCGGTGGCCTGCGCGACCAGCATGCTGATGGCGCCGGCCGAGCCCAGCAGCTGCAGCGTGAGCGTACCCTTGAACTTCAGCGAGGCGGCCACCAGCGTGGCCGCGGCCAGCGATTCACCCAGCAGCGCGAGCGCGGGTGGCGGCAGGGGCTGGTGCTCCCGGGCCTCGCGCCAGCTCTGGGTGAGGCGCACCCAGTGGCCGCGCAGCGGCGCATCCTCGAACAGGAAGCGCCGCAGGCGATCCGTCTCGCTCACGAAGCGAGCTTCTTTTTCAGCAGCTCGTTGAGCAGCGCCGGATTGGCCTTGCCGCCGCTGGCCTTCATCGCCTGGCCGACGAAGAAGCCGAACAGCTTGTCCTTGCCGCTGCGGTAATCGGCCAGCTGCCTGGGATTGGCCGCCATGATGTCGTCGATGAGCTTTTCGATGGCGCCGCTGTCGGTGATCTGCTTCAGGCCGCGTGCCTCGATGACGGCGTCGGCGTCGCCGCGATCCGCCCACATCACCTCGAAGACTTCCTTGGCGAGCTTGCCCGAGATGGTGTTGTCGGCCATGCGCGCCAGCAGGCCGCCGAGCTGCTTCGAGGTGAGCCGGCTCGCGCCCACCTCCAGGCCATCCTTGTTCAGCGCGGCCGAGAAATCGCCCATCACCCAGTTGGCGGCGAGCTTGGCCTCGCCGGGCACGGCCGCCGCCACTTCCTCGTAGAATGCGGCCATCTCGCGGCTCGCGGTCAGCACCTGCGCGTCATAGGCCGGGATGCCGTACTGCTGCACGAAGCGCGCGGCCTTCTGGTCGGGCAGTTCCGGGAGCTGCGAGCGCTGCGCATCGATGAATGCATCGTCCAGCACCACCGGGAGAAGATCCGGGTCCGGGAAATAGCGATAGTCGTTGGCCTCTTCCTTGGTGCGCATGGAGCGCGTCTCGTCCCGGTCGGCGTCGTACAGGCGCGTCTCCTGCACCACCTTGCCGCCTCCTTCGATGAGCTCGATCTGCCGCTGCACCTCGTGGTTGATGGCCTTTTCCACGAAGCGGAAGGAATTCAGGTTCTTCAGTTCCGCGCGCGTACCGAACTTCGTCTCGCCCTTCCTGCGCACGGACACGTTGGCATCGCAGCGGAACGAGCCCTCCTGCATGTTGCCGTCGCAGATGCCGAGGTAGCGCACCAGCGTGTGCACCTTCTTCATGTAGGCGACGGCTTCCTTCGCCGAGCGCATGTCGGGCTCGGAGACGATCTCCACCAGCGGCGTGCCGGCGCGGTTCAGGTCGATGGCCGACACGCCCACGTGGCCCTCGTGCAGGCTCTTGCCGGCATCCTCCTCGAGGTGCGCGCGCGTGATGCCCACGCGCTTGACGCTGCCGTCCTCCTGCATCACGTCCAGGTGCCCCTGCGCCACGATGGGCAGCTCGTACTGGCTGATCTGGTAGCCCTTGGGAAGGTCCGGATAGAAGTAGTTCTTGCGCGCGAACACCGAGCGGCGCGCGATGCTGGCATCCACCGCCAGGCCGAACTGCACGGCCATGCGCACCGCGGCGCCGTTGAGCACCGGCAGCACGCCGGGGTAGCCCAGGTCCACCAGGTCCGCCTGCGTGTTCGGCTCGGCGCCATAGACCGTCGGCGAACCGGAGAAGATCTTGGTCTGCGTGGCGAGCTGCGCGTGGATCTCCAGCCCGATCACGGTCTCCCACTCCCCGCTCATGCGAAGTCCTCCGCGATCCCGGCCGGAGTCTTCAGGTGCCAGTCGGTCTCCTGCTGGAAGCGGTGCGCGGCGGCCAGCAGGCGCGCCTCGCCGAAGTGCGGGCCGATCAGCTGCACGCCCACCGGCAGCTGGCCGGCGAAGCCGCAGGGAATGGACATGGCGGGCAGCCCCGCGAGATTGGCGCCGATGGTGTAGATATCGTTCAGGTACATGGTGACCGGGTCGGCGGTCTTGTCGCCGAGGCCGAAGGCCGGCGTCGGTGCCGTGGGCCCCAGCAGCAGGTCCACCTCGGCGAAGGCGCGCCGGAAATCCTCGGTGATCAGCGCGCGCACCTTCTGCGCCTTCAGGTAGTAGGCGTCGTAGTAGCCGGCCGACAGCACGTAGGTGCCGGTCATGATGCGCCGCTTCACCTCGACGCCGAAGCCTTCGGCGCGCGAGCGCTTGTAGAGGTCGCCCAGGTCTTTGGGGTCGGCGCAGCGATGGCCATAACGGACACCGTCAAACCTGGCGAGGTTCGAGGAGCACTCGGCCGGCGCCACCACATAATAAGTGGGCACCGACAGCGGCAGGCTGGGCAGGCTGACTTCCTTCACCATGGCGCCCAGCTGCCGGAACTGCTCCAGGGCCGCGCGCACCGGGGCTTCCACCTCCGGCTGCAGGCCCTCGCCGAAGAATTCCTTGAGGATGCCGATGGTAAGGCCCGCCAGCGGCGCATCCAGCGCGGCGCGGTAATCGGGCACGGGCGCATCCACGCTGGTGGAATCCTGCGGATCGAAGCCGGCCATGGCCTGCAGCGTCAGCGCCGCGTCCTCGGCGCTGACCGTGATCACGCCCGCCTGGTCCAGGCTCGAGGCGAAGGCGATCATGCCGTAACGCGACACGCGCCCGTAGGTGGGCTTCAGCCCCGTGACGCCGCACAGCGAAGCCGGCTGGCGGATGGAACCGCCGGTATCCGTGGCGGTGGCCAGCGGCGCCAGCCGCGCCGCGACCGCAGCAGCGGAGCCACCCGAGGAACCACCGGGCACGCGCGCGGTATCCCAGGGGTTCCTTACCGGACCGTAATGGCTGGTCTCGTTCGAGGAGCCCATCGCGAACTCGTCCATGTTCGCCTTGCCGAGCATCACCATGCCGGCTTCCTTCAGCCGGGTGACGACGGTGGCGTCGTAGGGCGAAACGAAGTTCGACAGCATCTTCGACGCGCAGGTGGTGAGCACGCCGGCCGTGCAGAAAATGTCCTTGTGGATCATCGGCACGCCGGTCAGCGGGCCGGCCTCACCCGCGGCGCGGCGTGCATCGGCCACCGCGGCCGCGGCCAGCGCCTGCTCGGCGGTGATGCTGATCAGCGCATTGAGCCGCGGCTGCGCCTGCTCCACGCGCGCCAGCGCGGCGCGCGTCAGCTCCACCGAGGAATAGCTGCCCGCGGCAAGCCCGGCCGCCAGCTGCGCCAGGGACCTTGCCATCAGCGGCTCCCCTCAATCCAGCCGGCCATGCCGGCTACGACGGCCGCCGTCACCCGGCCACCGCTGCAGGCGGGGGCAAGCCGTTCATTTCAAAGGCACTCATTCGATCACGCGCGGCACCAGGTACAGGCCGGCCTCCACCTGCGGCGCGTTGCGCTGGTAGAGGTCGCGGGCGTTGCCGGAGGTGACCTCGTCGGCGCGCAGGCGCTGTACCTGGCCGGTCAGCGGGTGGGCCATGGGCGCCACCTGCGAGGTATCGGCCTGCTCGAGCTGGCCGACCAGTCCCAGGATGCTGGAAAGGCTGGCGGCGTAGGCGGCGGCTTCCGCGGCTTTCAGTTCGAGCCGCGCAAGGTGCGCGATGTTCTGGATCTGCTGGGGCGTCAGGCTCATCGGTGGGGATTCGTCCGGCGGGGAGGCGCGGATGATACACCGCGGCGGCGGCAGGACGGCGGCCCGCGCGGCGGCTTGTCCGGCCGGTCAGCGATTCGCTGAAAAACAGCGCTGGTTCACGCCTCTTGCCTTGCTGTTCCATAGGGCCGTTGTTATGTTACCGGCCGCCTTTTCCTCTCTTCCCGATCCGGGGCCAGCGTTTCATGTTCAAGCGCCTTCGCGGCTATTTTTCCAGTGATCTTTCGATCGACCTCGGCACGGCCAATACCCTGATCTACGTTCGCGGCAAGGGCATCGTGCTCAACGAGCCCTCCGTGGTCGCGGTGCAGGACGAGCCCGGCGGCAGCGGCAAGCGCCTGGTGGCCGTGGGGGCGGAGGCCAAGAACATGCTGGGCCGCACGCCCGGCCACATCAACGCGGTGCGGCCGATGAAGGATGGCGTCATCGCCGACTTCACCTACACCGAGAAGATGCTGCAGTACTTCATCAAGAAGGTGCACGGCAACCGCTTCCTGCAGCCCAGCCCGCGCGTGCTGGTGTGCGTGCCGTTCGGCTCCACGCAGGTGGAGCGCCGCGCCATCCGCGAGTCGGCCGAGGGCGCCGGCGCGCGCAACGTGGCCATCGTCAGCGAGCCCATGGCCGCGGCGGTGGGCGCCGGCCTGCCCACGCACGAGGCGCGCGGCTCGATGGTGCTGGACATCGGCGGCGGCACCAGCGAGGTGGCGGTGCTGTCGCTCAACGGCATCGTGTACGCCAACTCGGCGCGCATCGGCGGCGACCGCTTCGACGACGCCATCATGAACTACGTGCGCCGCAACTACGGCATCCTGATCGGCGAGGCCACGGCTGAGCGCATCAAGATCGAGATCGGCTCGGCCTACCCGGGCCAGCAGGTCAAGGAAATCTCGGTGAAGGGCCGCAACCTCTCCGAAGGCGTGCCGCGCAGCTTCACGCTGAACAGCAACGAGATCCTGGAGGCGCTGCAGGAACCGCTGCAGGGCATCGTCAGCGCGGTGAAACAGGCGCTGGAACAGACCCCGCCCGAGCTGGGCGCGGACGTGGCCGAACGCGGCATCGTGCTCACCGGCGGCGGCGCGCTGCTCAGGGACATCGACAAGCTGCTGATGGAAGAGACCGGCCTGCCGGTCGTCATCGCCGAGGATCCGCTGACCTGCGTCGCGCGCGGTGGCGGCCGCATCCTCGAACTGATGGACGAGCTGGGACCCGGGCACTTCGGCCTGGAGTAAGGGGAGCCCCGCGTGGCCTTCGCCGGCGGTGGCCTGAACTCCCCTTCCGCGCGCGAGAATGCGCCGGGCGGAAGATTCTTCTTCTGTGCGCTGCTGTCGCTGCTGCTGATGTATTTCGACCAGCGCGACGGCTGGGGCCAGCACCTGCGTTACGCGCTGCAGGCCGTCGCCTATCCCATCCAGGTGGCGGTGGGCTCGCCCGGCCGGCTGGCCGGCGCCGCGGCCGAGATGTTCCGCACCCGCGCCAGCCTGCGCACGGAGAACGACGCGCTGCAAAAGCAGGTGCGCGACCTCACGCTGCGCACGCAGACCTTCCAGGCCCTGCAGCAGGAGAACGCGCACCTGCGCGGCCTTGCCGCCATGCCGCCGCCGCTGGTGTCGAAGAGCCTGCTGGTCGACGTCGTCGACGCGGACCTCGGTCCCTACCGCCAGCGCCTGGTGATCAACCACGGCGACCGCGCCGGGCTGTATCGCTCGCAGGCCGTGGTGGATGCCGGCGGCCTGGCGGGCCAGCTGGTACGCGTGGGCCCGTGGAGCGCAGAGGTCATGCTGATCACCGATCCGGAAGCCGCGGTGCCGGTGCAGGTGCTGCGCAGCGGCGAGCGCACCATCGCCGTGGGCACCGGCAAGACGCGCGAGCTGGAGCTGCCCGACCTGCCGGTGACCACCGATGTGAAGGTCGGCGATCTCATCGTCACCTCCGGCCTGGGCGGAGTGTTCCCGGCGGGCATCCCGGTCGGGGAAGTCATCGACAACAAGCGCGACCCGGACACGCTCACGGCGCATGTGCGCATCCGGCTGAGCGCGCAGCTGGATCGCAGCCGCCAGCTGCTGGCGCTGTGGTTCAATGCGGCCAATCCCGCGGCGCCGATGAGCCACGCCATGCTCGACACGCTGCCCGCGCCGTCGATCGCCGATCCGGTTACGCAGCCACCGGCGCCGGCAAAGCCGGCCGCGGCGGCGGCGGCGACGAAACCCGCGCCGCCGGCCAGGAAGATCCTGCCGGGGGTCGGGCCGCACGGCGGCGTACTGGCTCCCGCGCCGAAGGAGCCGCCGCAATGATCCTCGGCGGCACGCGCGATTCGCGACTGCTGGTGTACATCACCGCGCTGATCGCGCTGGTGTTGTCGCTGCTGCCGGTACCGCAGCTGCTGTCCATCCTGTGGCCCAACCTGCTGGTGCTGGTGGTGCTGTACTGGTCGACAATGGCGCCGCTGGCCGGCGGCATGCTGCTGGGGTTCCTGGCCGGATTGACGCTGGACGTGCTGGGCGGCGGCCAGCTGGGCCAGCACGCCTTCGCGCTGTCGCTGCTCACCTATCTGGCGCTGAAGCTGCATCTGCTGACACGCTCCAAGCCGCTGTTCGAGCAATCCATGTTCGTGTTCATCGCGCTGCTGCTGTACGAGGCCACGTTGTGGGCCATCGACGGCTTCGGCGGCCACGGCACCGGCAACTGGATGCGCTGGCTGCACGTACCCGTCGATGCACTGCTGTGGCCCGTGGTGGTCGGCGTGCTCGGCCGCCTGCATTCGCCGCGCTAGGCAGACATGGTCAGCGGCGTACGCATCAAGGATCATCGCGCCGAGCAGCGCTCCTTCTTCCGGCGCAGCGCGCTGGCAGGCTTCGTCATCGTCGGCCTGGTGCTGCTGCTGCTGGGACGCCTGGTGTTGCTGCAGGTGGTCCGCTACGGCTATTACACGGACCAGGCCGAAGGCAACCGTGCGCGCCTGGAGCCGATCCCGGCCAACCGCGGGCTGATCCTGGACCGCAACGGCAAGGTGCTGGCCGAGAACCGGCCTTCCTACCAGCTCGAGCTGGTGCGCGAACAGGTCGGGGACCTCAAGGCGCTGGACCGCACGCTGGCGGGCCTGGCGAAGATCGGCGCCATTCCCGCCGCGGACGTCGCCGAAGCGCGGAGCGCCGTGCTGGCCAACCGCACTTTCGATTCGGTGCCGATCCACCTGAGCCTGAGCGACGAGGAGATCGCCGCATTCGCCGTGCACCGGCATGAATTCCCCGGCGTGGAAATCCACCAGCGCACCACGCGCTACTACCCCTATGGCGCGCTGGCGGTGCACGCGCTGGGCTACGTGGGCCGCATCAACGCGCAGGACCTGGGGAAGATCGACCAGCGCGCCTACGAGGGCACGACGCTGATCGGCAAGCTGGGCGTGGAGCAGTCGCGCGAGAGCGAGCTGCACGGCGTGAACGGCTTCCGCGAAATCCTGGTCAACGCACAGGGCCGCTCGGTGCAGGGCCACCACGAGCTGAAGGACACGCTGCGCAGCGCGAAGCCGCACGCGGGCGAGGATGTCATCACCTCGCTCGACCTGGCCACCCAGCAGGCCGCGGAAGCCGCCTTCGACGGGCGGCGCGGCGCGGCGGTGGCCATCGACCCGCGCAACGGCGACGTGCTGGCCTTCGTCAGCCTGCCGGGCTTCGATCCGGGCATCTTCGGCCGCAGCATCACCAGCGCCGAGAACGCCGCGCTGAACGATGAATCCAGGCCGCAGTTCGACCGCGCCATCCGCGGCCAGTACCCCGCCGGTTCCACCGTGAAGCCGGTGATGGGCATGGCCGGCCTCGCCTACGGCGTAATCAAGCCGGAGGACGTGCACTACTGCCCGGGCGAATACCACGTGCCGGGCAGCAGCCGCATCGCGCGCGAGGGCAAGGGTGGCGTGCATGGCGCGGTCGACCTGCGCAAGGCGATTGCCGTGTCCTGCGACGTCTACTTCTACGAGCTGGCGTACAAGCTGCAGATCGACCGGATGCACGACTTCCTGGCGCCGTTCGGCTACGGCGCGAAGACCGGCATCGACATTTCCGGCGAGGAGGCCGGCCTGCTGCCCTCGCGCGAGCAGAAGGCGGCGAAGTACCGCAATTCGCGCGACCGCAGCGAGGGCATCTGGTATCCCGGCGATTCGGTGAACGTCGGTGTGGGCCAGGGCGACATGCTGGTCACTCCCATGCAGCAGGCGCACATCGCCGCGGTGCTGGCCGCCAAGGGCACGGTATTCCAGCCGCGACTGGTCACCGGCCTGCGTGACCCGGCCACCGGCGAGACCACGGCCATCGCGCCGATCGAGCTGCCGCACGTGAAGGGCGGCACGCCGGAACAGTGGGACGTGATCATGGACGGCATGCGCCAGACCATGACCATCGGCACGGCGCGCGCCATCGCCACCTCGGCCGAGTACCACATCGCCGGCAAGACCGGCACCGCACAGGCGCACTCGGTGGCGCAGAACGAGCGCCTCGGAAGCACGCTGCCGGAAAACCTGCGCGACCATGCGTGGTTCATCGCCTTCGCGCCCGCCGAGGATCCGCAGATCGCCGTGGCCGTGCTGGTGGAGCACGGTGGCTTTGGCGCCAGCGCCGCCGCGCCCATCGCGCGCAAGATCATGGATGCCTACCTGCTGCCGCGGCTGAAAACCGCCGCACCCGCCGCACCGCCCGCTGCCGCCGCCAAGGTACCGCCCGCATGATCCGCATCAGCCCCGACACCGGGAACACCACGCGGCGCACGCTGGGTACGGCCGCGCGCCTGCTGTCCGCGCTGCAGCTCGACGGACCGCTGGTGACGGGCCTGGGCCTGGTCTGCCTGTATGGCTTCATCGTGCTGTACAGCGCCTCGGGCCAGAAGTGGGACGTGGTGCTGCGCGCCGTGGCGCGGCTGGGCATGGGCGGCATCGCGATGGTGGCGCTGGCGCGCCTGCGCCCACAGCAGCTGCGCAATTCGGCCCCGTGGGTGTACACGCTCGGCATCGTGCTGCTGGCCGTGGTGGACGTGCTCGGCCACATCAGCAAGGGCGCGCAGCGCTGGCTGGACCTGGGGCTGTTCAGCTTCCAGCCCTCCGAGATCATGAAACTCGCAGTGCCCATGCTGTGCGCGTGGTACCTGCACGAACGGCCGCTGCCGCCCTCACCGGCCTCCCTCGGGGTACTTGCCGCCATCATCCTGGTTCCCGTCGGCCTCACGGCCGCGCAGCCGGACCTGGGCACGGCCGTCCTCATCGCCATCGCCGGCGTGCTGCTGGTGGTGATGGCGGGTCTTTCGATCTGGATCATGGCGGGCGCCGCGCTGGCCGGCGGCCTTGGCGCATGGCTCGCATGGATGTACGTGCTGCACGATTACCAGCGCCAGCGCATCCTCACCTTCATCGACCCGTCCACCGACCCGCAGGGCGCCGGTTACCACATCATCCAGTCCACGATCGCGATCGGTTCGGGGGGCCTGTTCGGCAAGGGCTGGATGCACGGCAGCCAGGCGCAGCTGGCCTACCTGCCCGAAAGCAAGACGGATTTCATCTTCGCGGTGATCGGCGAGGAGTTCGGGCTGTTCGGCATCTGCATCCTGCTGGCGCTGTACCTGTTCGTGGTCGGGCGCGCGCTGTACCTGGCCTCGCAGACGCAGGATACCTTCGCGCGGCTGCTGGCCTCGAGCCTGGCGCTGACTTTTTTCGTATACGTGTTCATCAACACCGGCATGGTCAGCGGACTGCTGCCGGTGGTGGGCGTGCCGCTGCCGCTGGTCAGCTACGGCGGCACTTCGATGGTGACCCTGCTGGCCGGCTTCGGTATCCTGATGGCGCTGTACTCGCACCGCAAGCTCGTGGGCTCATGACGGGAGACGGGCCATGAGAATTCCGCCGCCGCGCGCGGCCCTCGCCGCGCTGCTCATGCTCGCTGCCGCGGTGCCGGCGGCGCCGGGCGCGCCGCGCTCCACGGGGCTGGATGTCACGCGGCCCGAAGTGAAGCAGTTCATCGCCGGCATGCACCACGACTACGGCTTCAGCCGGCAGGAACTGCTCAAGGTGCTGCGCGACGCCGAGCCCCAGGCGCGCATCATCGACATCATGCAGCGGCCGGCGGAAACCGCGCTGCAGTGGTACCAGTACCGCACGCGCTTCCTCACCGAGGAACGCATCGCCGGCGGCGTGGCCGTGTGGCAGCAGAACCGCGAGGCGCTGCAGGCCATCGAGCGCGACAGCGGCGTGCCGGCGCAGTACCTGGTGGCGATCACCGGCGTGGAGACTTTCTACGGCCGGCAGGTGGGCGGCTACCGGGTGCTGGACGCGCTGGCAACGCTGGCCTTCGACTACCCGCCGCGCGCCGAGTATTTCCGCAAGGAGCTCGCGCAGTTCCTGCTGCTCGCGCGCGAGGAGCACCTGGATCCGCGCGAGCCGAAGGGCTCCTACGCCGGCGCGATGGGCATCCCGCAATTCATGCCCTCCAGCTACCGCCGCTACGCGGTGGACGGCAGCGGCGACGGCCGCCGCGACCTGTGGACCTACGGTCCGGATGTGTTCGCCAGCATCGCGCACTACCTGCGCGAGCAGGGCTGGCATCCCGGCGAGCCGGTGCTGGCCGATGCCTGCAACGACATGCCGCCGGATGATCCCGCGGCGGCCACCGCGAAACTCGCCGACACCGTGGACAGCCTGCGCGAACGCGGCTACCGCTTCGACACCACGCTGCCCGGCTCCGCCGCGGCGATGCTGGTGCCCGCGGCGCTGGAAAACGGCACGGCCTGGCGCGTGGGCTACCAGAACTTCTACGTGATCACGCGCTACAACCGCAGCCTGCTGTACGCGATGGCCGTCAGCGACCTCGCCGATGCAATCGCGGCCCGGTACAAGGCCGCGGAGGCCGGCAGCGGGCGCCCTGATGCCCTGGTGGCCCAGGGCCAGTGATGCGCGCCGCGCTGGTGGTCGTCGCGAGCCTGGCGCTGGGCGCCTGCGCCGGCACGCCGCGGCGCGGCGCGCTGCCCGAGCGCTCGAAGGCACCGCCGCCGCCGGCCAGCCTCGACGCCATTCCCGATGCCGTGCCGCGCATCGAACCGCGCAGCGAGCACGGCAACCCGGTGTCGTACGAGGTGTTCGGCAAGCGCTACACCCTGCTGCCCACGGCCGAGGGCTACAAGGAACGCGGCGTCGCCTCCTGGTACGGACCGGATTTCCACGCGCATGCCACCGCCAGCGGCGAGCCGTACGACATGTACGCGATGACCGCAGCCCACAAGACGCTGCCGATTCCCGCCTATGCACGCGTCACCAACCTCGCCAACGGCCGCAGCGTGGTGGTACGCATCAACGACCGCGGTCCGTTCGTGGACAACCGCCTCATCGACCTGTCGTACACGGCTGCATACAAGCTGGACATGACGCGCACCGGCACCGCCTTCGTCGAGGTGGAAGTCATCACGCCCGGCGCGCCGCAGGAAATCGCCCGCGCGGTGACTCCGCCGGCGCCGCCTTCGCTGGCACCGCCGCGGCTGTTCCTGCAGGCCGGCGCCTTCAGCGTCGCGGACAATGCCGGGCAGATGCTGTCACGGCTGCGCGCGGCGGGCATCGCGGACGCGGCCATCGTCGCGCCGGCCCCGGGCGAGCGGTTGTACCGGGTGCGCGTCGGTCCGGTGGCCGATGTCGATGCCTACGACGCGCTCGCCGATCAGCTCACGAAGCTGGGCATTGCCACCCTGCTTGTCACAGAATGACGGCCCGATGACGAACCGCTTTCCGGAGAACCGCCCGCGATGAAGAACTTCCTGACCGCCCTGCTGCTCACCGCCTGCCTGCCCTGCTTCGCCGCCGCGCCCAGCATTCCCACGCCGCCGCCGGTTGCGGCCAATGGCTACATCCTGCTCGACCACGACAGCGGCCGCGTGCTGGCCCAGCAGAAGAGCGACGAGCGCATGGAGCCGGCCAGCATCACCAAGCTGATGACCACCTACATCGTGTTCGAGGCGCTGCGCGACAAGCGCCTGGCGCTCACCGACACGGTGAAGGTCAGCGAGCATGCCTGGCGCACCGGCCGCGCGGTGACCGACGGCTCCACCAGCTTCCTCGAACTCGGCTCGGAAGTGCCGGTGGACGACCTCATCCAGGGCATGATCGTGCAATCCGGCAACGACGCCACCATCGTGCTGGCCGAGAAGCTCGGCGGTACCGAGGATGGCTTCGTGCAGATCATGAACGAATACGCGAAGCGGCTGGGCCTCACCGGCACGCACTTCATGAACAGCTGGGGCAAGCCGGACCCGAACCACTATTCCACCGCGCGCGACATCGCGGTGCTGGCCAATGCGCTGATCCGCGACTTTCCCCAGTACTACAAGTACTACTCGCAGCGCGAGTTCACCTGGAACAAGCACCGGCAGTTCAACCGCAACGGGCTGCTGGACAAGGATCCATCGGTCGACGGCATGAAGACCGGGCACACCGAGAGCGCGAAGTACTGCCTGGTGGCCTCGGCGAAGCGCAACGGCATGCGGCTGGTGTCGGTGGTGCTGGGCGCGCCCTCGGTCAAGGCACGCGAGGACGCCAGCGCCGCGCTGCTGAACTACGGCTTCACTTTCTACGAGACCGTCAAGCTGCTGGATGCGGGCGCGGTGGTGCAGAACGCCGCCGTATACAAGGGCGAGGCGGCCGCCGTGCCCGTGGGCAGCCGCGCGGCGATCAGCGTCACCGTGCCGCGCGGCACCGCCGGCCAGGTCACGAAGCAGGCCACGGTCAATGCGCCGCTGATCGCGCCCATTGCCAGCGGGCAGAGCGTGGGCCAGTACACCGTGAGCGTGGGCAACGACGTGGTGGCGCGCGTGCCGCTGGTGGCGCTGGCCAGGGTGGACGAAGGCGGCATCTGGCGCCGCGCCGTGGACAGCGTGAAGCTGTGGTTCCAGTAAGCTGATCGTGGCCGCGCCGCTCCACTGGTGCCATCTCAACGGCGAGCAGCTGCCGCTCTCCGAGGCACGCATCTCGCCGCTGGACCGCAGCTTCCTGTTCGGCGACGGCGTGTACGAGGTGCTGCGTGTGTACGGCGGCCGGCTGTTCCGGCCGCAAGCGCACCTGGATCGCCTGGACCGCAGCGCCGGCGCGATCCGCCTGGTGAATCCGCATACCGATGCCCAGTGGCTCGCGCTGCTGGAGGAGCTCGTCGCCGCCAATGGCGGCGGCGACCAGTACGTGTACCTGCAGCTCTCGCGCGGCGCCGAGTGGGGCCGCAACCATGCGCCGCTGCCCGACATCCCGCCCACGGTATTCGCTTACTGCTCGCCGTGGCCGCAGGTGGCGGAGAGCACGCTGCGCGACGGCCTCGTCTGCATCACCGGCGAGGACACGCGCTGGGCGCGCTGCGACATCAAGTCGGTGGCGCTGCTGGCCAATGTGCTGCTGCGCCAGCTCGCCTGCGATGCCGGCGCCTCCGAAACCATCCTGCTGCGCGATGGCAAGCTGACGGAGGGCAGCGCCTCCACCGTGCACGTCGTCAGGGATGGCGTGCTGCTGACCCCGCTGAATTCCACGCGCATCCTGCCGGGCACGACGCGCGGCGTGGTGGAAGAACTCGCCGACGGACTCGGCATTCCGCGCCGCGATGCGCACATCAGCGAAGCCGAATTGCGCACCGCGGACGAGATCTGGCTGGCGGCGGCCACGCGCGAGGTGCAGCCGGTAACGAAGCTGGATGGCAAGCCCGTCGGCGCCGGAGTGCCGGGGCCGCTGTGGCGCCGCGTGTACGACGCCTACCAGCAACTCAAGCGCGCGATTCCGCGATGAGCGGGATGCCGAGCAGGCGCGCCACCGGCGCGCGCTGCTGTTTCAGGTCATCCAGGTTGTAGCGGTCCAGCACCTCGAGAAACCTGCCGGTCGCTTCGGCCAGCACGCCCTTCAGTCCGCAGGCCGGCGTGATCACGCAGCGGCCGCCGCCCTGTTCCAGGCACTCCACCACGCCGAGTTCGGCCTCCATGTCGCGCACCACCGCGCCGAGCACGATCTTCGACGGCGGCCGCGCCAGGCGCATGCCGCCGCCGCGGCCGCGCTGGGTTTCCACGTAGCCGCATTCGGCCAGCCGCGCGGCCACCTTCACCAGGTGGTGCCGCGAGATGCCGTAGGCCCTGCTCACCACCGTGACCGTCTGCCATTCGCCGGGATTGAGCGCCAGCGCCAGCAGCGTGCGCAGGCCGTAGTCGGTGTACTGCGTGAGTTGCACGTTCAGGCCCGCGCCAGACCGAAGAACTCCGCCAGCAACGCGCCGCATTCCTCTTCGAGCACGCCGCCGAACACGTCCACGCGATGGTTCAGGCCTTTCAATGCGAAGGCGTCGATCATGCCGCCGGCCGCGCCGGCCCGCGGATCGAACGCACCGAACACCACGCGCCGCACGCGCGCATGCACGATGGCGGCCGCGCACATCAGGCAGGGCTCCAGCGTCACGTACAGCACGGTGCCGTCGAGGCGGTAGTTGCCCAGCGCCGCGCCAGCCGCGCGCAGCACCGCCATCTCGGCATGCGCGGTGGCGTCGTGTGTGGCGATGGGCGCATTGCCGCCAGCGGCGATGACGCGCTCGTCCTTCACCAGCACCGCGCCCACCGGCACCTCGCCGCGCCGCTGCGCGTGGCGCGCCTCGGCAATGGCCAGCTGCATGAAGTCGACGTCGCTGGGCATCGCCGCTACTCGTAGACCACGTAGTACTTGCGCGCCGGCGCGCGCACGTCCCAGTAACCGGTGAAGCCCGACGGCGAGACGAAGGCATCGCCCGCGCGCCAGGTGCGCTCGGAGCCATCATCGCCCGTCACCACGATCTCGCCGGCGAGGAGGTGGCAGAACTCGTTCTCGGTGAACACCACGCGCCACTTGCCCACCGAGCACTCCCAGATGCCGGCGTGGAAGCGGCCGTCGGCGCTGGCGAACAGATCCCAGGCACGCTGCAGCGGATCGCCGGAGACGATGCGGTCGCCGGGCGGGCGCCACTCCGCGGGCGCGGGCAATGCGCCTTTCATGTCGATGAGCGGCTGGAACTGCAGGCGGGAAGGTTCGCTCATGAGGGCAGTCTAGCGGACTTCCTGCTATAGTGATGCGGAGGGCCAGTGGTCGACGGGGCGTCGCGATGCCAGGAAGAAAAACAAGAAAACAAGCCCGCCGCTCAAGACCATCGAACAAGGGCACGCTAATAAAGGGCATGTCGAAGGCTCTTCCTATCGAGCTTCTTAGTGATCCGGCTTTTGAAGAGGGCCTTAACGACATCATGCGTGGTTACGCCGGTGTCTATGCGTTGTACAAGAAGAAGAAACTTTACTACGTGGGGCTCGCGACCAATCTGCATGGCCGTATTCGTGGACATGCAAAGTCAAAGAAAGGCAGGTGGGATAGCTTCGCGATCTTCCGGATCAACAGAGTTGGATACTTGAAAGATCTCGAAACTCTGCTACTGCGTGTTGCGGAACCACCCGGCAACAAGGCCAGCGGACATCTTCAGCGCACTCAGGATTTCACGCGCGTGCTGAGAAAAGTGCACTCCGAGCACTTGCGCCGGCTGCGCAAGTTACGTAAGGCCTTTGTCTAGACGCCACCTGACGACGCGCCCAGGGCTTCGACTCACAGCTGCTACCGCACCGGCCGGAATCTATGACGCCGGCCGCCGCCACACCACCACCTGCGCCGTCATCACCTGCACCAGCTCGCCGTGCTGGTTGAAGGTCTCGCAGCGCACTACGGCCATGCCACGATCCGGCCGTGAGCGCGACGGCTTCAACTCGATGAATTCGCCGCGCAGCGTCAGCGTGTCACCGGCATAGACCGGCTTCTTCCAGGCGATCTCGCCGCCGGCGCCGATGTAGCCGGCCGCGAGCTTCGGCCCGCTGTTGACCATCATCCGCATGCCGAGCGCGGCGGTGTGCCAGCCGGAAGCCGCGAAGCCCTTGAAGAAACTCGCCGCGCCGGCGGTCTCGTCGAGATGGAAGGGCTGCGGATCGAACTGCGCCGCGAAGGCCTTGATGTCCTCCGCGGTGACCTGCACCGGCGCGCCGGTGAAGCTCATGCCGGGTTGCAGGTCCTCGAAATAAACCAGCTCGCTCATGCCACTGAGTATGCCGCCGATCTCAGTGCCGCGTGGCCATTGCGCGGCTCGACAGCAGCAGCAACGCGGCCAGCGTGATCACCCCGGCGCCGGACAGATACCAGCCCACGGCCGCGAGCCCGAAATGATCCGCCAGCCACTTCGCCGCGTATGGCGTCAGCGAACCGCCGAGGATGCCGGCGAAGTTGAAGGCCAGCGAGGCACCGGTGTAGCGCAGCGTGGTCGGGAACAACGAGCCGAGCGCCGCGCCCAGCGGGCCGTAAGTCATGCCCATCAGCGCCAGGCCCAGCGACAGGCACAGCAGCACGGACGCCGCGCTGCCGCCAGCCAGCAGCGGCGCGAAGGCGAACCCGAATACCACCATGCTCAACGTCGCCCATATCAGCACGGAGCGCGGATCGAAGCGGTCCGCCAGCTTCGCCGACAGCGGAATCGCGAGGCCAAAGAACACCATCGCGCCCATCTGCAGCCACAGGAACTGCTCGCGCGTCCAGCCGTGGCCGGTGCCCCAGGACAGCGCGAACACCGAGATCAGGTAGAACACCACGAAGGTTTCCACCGCCGCGAAAGTGCCCAGCGCCAGGTGCCCGGCCTGCGTGCGCAGCACCGCGGCGATGGGCACGTGCACGCGCTCGTTCCTTTCCAGTGCGCGCCGGAAGGCCGGCGTCTCGACGATGCGCAGCCGCACGTACAGGCCGGTGAACACCAGCGCGGCGCTGGCGAGGAAGGGCACGCGCCAGCCCCACGCCGCGAACTCGGCGTCCGACAGGTTGTGCGTGAGCAGCAGGAACACGCCGGAGGAAAGAATGAAGCCGATGGGCGCGCCCAGCTGCGGGAACATGCCGTACCAGGCCTGCCTGCCGGCCGGCGCGTTCTCGGTGGCCAGCAGCACCGCGCCGCCCCACTCCCCGCCGAGGCCAAAACCCTGCCCGAAGCGGCACAGCGCCAGCAACGCCGGCGCGGCGATGCCCGCGCCCGCGTAAGTGGGCAGCACGCCGATGGCCACGGTGGAAAGACCCATGGTCAGGAGCGCCGCCACCAGCGTGGCCTTGCGGCCGATGCGGTCGCCATAGTGGCCAAACACCGCCGAGCCCAGCGGCCGCGCGAAGAACGCCAGCGCGAAGGTGGCCAGCGACTGGAAGGTGGCCGTGTTCGGATCCGAGGCCGGAAAGAACAGCTTCGGGAACACCAGCACCGCCGCGGTGGCGTAGATGTAGAAATCGAAGAACTCGATGGTGGTGCCGATCAAGCTGGCGAACAGCACCGTGCGCGGCGAATTCTGCTGCATGCTCCCCTTCCGCCGCAGTGGACCGCGGCTATTTTTCGACGAAGGCGCGCTCGATCACGTAATCCCCCGGCTCGCCGATGTGCGGCGAGATGGTGAAGCCGCGCTCGTCGAGCAGCCGGCGCGTGTCCGCCAGCATATGCGGAGAGCCGCACAACATGAAGCGATCCACCGCCGGGTCCAGCGGCGGCAGGCCGCAGAGCTTTGCCAGCCGCCCGTCGATGATCTGGTCGGTGAGCCGGCCCTCGATGTGGAACGGTGCGCGCGTCGCCGTCGGGTGGTAGATCAGCTGGTCGCGGATCATCTCGCCCAGCAGCTCGTGCCGCGGCAGGTGGCGCTCGATGAACTCGCGGTAGGCCAGGTCCTCCACCTTGCGCACGCCGTGCGCGACCACGACCTTCTCGAAGCGCTCGTAGGTCTCCGGGTCCTGGATGATGGAAAGAAAGGGCGCGAGTCCCGTGCCCGTGCCCAGCAGGTACAGGTGCTTGCCGGGCTTGAGGTCGTGGATCACCAGCGTGCCGGTGGGCTTGCGGCTCATCAGTACTTCATCGCCCACCTTGAGGTGCTGCAGCCGCGAGGTCAGCGGGCCATTGGGCACCTTGATGCTGAAGAACTCCAGGTGCTCTTCCCAGTTCGGGCTGGCGATGGAATAGGCGCGCAGCAGCGGCCGGCCTTCCACCGGCAGGCCCAGCATCACGAAATGGCCGTTCTCGAAGCGGAAGCCCGGATCGCGCGTGGTGCGGAACGAAAACAGGCTGTCGTTCCAGTGATGGACCGAGAGGACGCGTTCGTTTGCGGTGACAGCCATGGGGAGCGCAAGGCTAGGGGCTTTTTCATGTGGAAAAAAGCCCCGAAGCGCTTATCGCTATAACCGGAGGGAATCAGGCGCTGGCCGGCTTCCTGTCCCAGTCCGTCTTGCCCTTGTCCGTGCCGGCCACCGAGTACAGCACCTGCGCATTGCGGGTCTTCTGGAAATCCTCCAGCGACTGGCCGCGCATGGCCGCATAGATGTGCAGGTTGGTGGTGCCGACCACGGCGCCGAGCTTTTCCAGCAGGAAGAAGATCACACCGTAGTGGATCAGTCCGCGCCAGTCGCGGCGGGTGACCAGGTCGCGCTCTTCCTGCGTGAGCCTGTGCTGTTCGTACAGCGGAGTGGGATCCTTCAGGAACTGCGCGCGGAACTCCGGATGCACCAGCTCGTGCAGGAAGCGGTTCAGGCGGAAGGCCTTCACGCTGCGCTCGATGGTGTAGGGATAAGTCCCCGCAAGCTTCTCGAGCCCCTCGTACTGCTCGGTCATGCGCTTGCGGTAGTGCTCTACGGGCTCATCCAGAGGCTCGTCGGAAGCATTCTCGAAGATCACGCTGGCGATGGGCGTCATCGACGGCAGGTAGTAGGTCTGGTGTGTCTTGGTGACCTTCTTCGACAGCGCGGCGCGCATCATCAGCCACATCACGACCTCGGCGCCTTCCATGCCGCCCAGCGTGGCGTACTCGGCGACAGTGATACGCGTGAGGCCTTCCGGATCCTTCTCCAGGCGCTCCATGAACTCCATGTCCCAGGGCGTGTTGTTGAAACCGCAGCGCTCGCCATGCACCTGGTGCGACAGGCCGCCCGTGCCCACGATGGCCACCTTGATGTCTTCCGGATAGGACAGGATGGCCTTGCGCAGCGCCAGCCCCAGCTTGTAGAAGCGCAGCGGCGTCGGCACCGGCGGGTTCAGCACGCCGCACTGGAACGGCACCATGCGGCAGGGCCAGCCGTTCTCGTGCGGCAGCAGCAGCGACAGCGGCGAGAACACACCGTGGTCCAGGCTCTTGCCCTGGAAGTACGACAGGTCGAACTCATCGGCCACCAGACCCGCGGCGATGTGCGCGGCCAGCTTCGGGTCGCCCTGGATGGCGGGCAGCTTGCGCGGCCCACCACCCTCGTCCGCCGGCGCGTATTCCTCGCCCACGCCCAGCGCGAAGTGCGAGTAGTGGTCGAGGAAGAACGAGGTGATGTGGTCGTTGAAGATGTACAGCAGCACGTCGGGCTTGCGGTCGGCCAGCCACTGCTGCACCGGCCTGTAGCCCTCGAATATCGGCTTCCATACCGGATCCTCGTGCTTCTTCGCGTCCAGCGCGAAGCCGATGGTGGGGGTGTGGGAAGTCGCGATCCCGCCGATGATCCTTGCCATGCTGCTCTCTATGTCCTCGCTGCCTTACTTACCTTCGGCGTCCTTGCGGACCTGTTCGCCGATGCGCTGCGTGTCGCCGGCGCCCCGCGAGCGCATGCCGAACATGAAGTCGCCATTGGGCTTCTCCACGCTGACGACATAGCCGCCTTCCTCGCCACTCTTGAAGGGCGCGCAGTTGACCGTGATGGTGTCGCCGATGTTGACCATGCCCTTGCGGTAACCGTCCCGGTACATGTTGTTCAGGCTGTGGCCCTCGAACCTCACTTCATGCGTGCCCTTGCCGTCGGCGTTCGGCAGCTCGATGGTCATCTTCATGTGCGGGTTGATCGCGGTGAAGGACCTCACCACGCCGGTGTACTTGATGCTCTTGCCGAAATCGAACTGCACGGCCGAGTGGTGCGCGCCGGCCGTGGCGGCGAGCAGCGAGGCCGCAAGGAAAGCGGAAAGTCTGCGCAATATCGTGTTCATTTCAGTCACCTCGTAAAGCAGTGAAATCCTCAGGGAACGGGAACGCCCTTCTCCTTGGCCATCTGTTCCACCCGGTCCATCCACGTGGACTCGGTGCAGTCATAGGTCAGTGCGTGGCCATTCGGCATCTCGGCCCAGCGCTTGGTGGCAACAACCGGTCCCTCATAAAAGGCCGGATCGGTCATGGTCATTTCCACCGCGAGGATGCGACGCCCCTGCGCATCCTTGCCGTCCAGGTGGTAGCGCTCGACGATGGTGGCCTGGTCAGAATGCGAGGTGCCCCGCTGGTCCACCTGGTCCACCAGGTTGTCGGTCTCGATCACCAGCGTATCGCCTTCCCAGTGGCCACTGGAATAGCCATTGCGGCTCGGCACGCGATCCGCTTCGGCCATGTTGCGGTCGCCGAAATATACGCGCCGGATCTCATTCATCGCTTCGTAGATGATGATGATCTCGCCCTTGCCCTGCAGGATTTCCATCGGGTAACCGCCCGAGCTCATCATCGAAGCAGGCATGCCCAGGCCCGTGCACCAGGCGTACGGGGAATCGTTGGTGCCATTCGTCAGCTTCTGGTAGGCATCGACACGCTTCTGGGCTTCCGGCTTCATCTTCGGCGCCTGGCGCGGTGCAGTCCGCGTGGCACCACCGATGCCCGGCCCGCCGGCGGTGCCCCACACGCCCGTGAAATCCGGTGTCTGCTCCACTTTCTCGGCAGGCACCGCGGCGGTGCCGAGCAGGCACGCCACCAGCGCCACGACGCTGCTGTTGATCCCCTTCGAAGACTGCATTTCGTACCCCCGTTTTGCCGGACGCCCGCCAGAGTTCCGCAAGCCTAGGGCCAGCGCAACAGCGGCGCAAGCAGCGGCGCTGCCAGCAGATTCAGCAGCCCGGTCAGCACCATGGCGAGGCCGGCGATGGCCCCCTCGCGCTGCCCGATCTGCAGCGCGCGCGCCGTGCCGATGGCGTGGGCCCCGATGCCGAACACCGCGCCGCGCGCCAGCGGCGAGCGGGTGCGCATGAGCGCCAGCAGCCCGTCGCCCAGCGCCGCTCCCAGCAGGCCGGTGACCACCACGAACACCGCGGTCAGCGCCGGCACGCCGCCAAGGCCGCGCGAGACTTCCATCGCGAACGGCGTACTGATCGAGCGCGGCAGCAGGCTCTGCCGCAGCACCGGATCGAGCCCGAGCAGTGTTGCCAGCCACCAGCTGCTGGCCACCGCGGTGAGGCTGCCCGCCAGCATCGCCGCCAGCAATACCGGCCAGTGTGCGCGGATCAGCGCGCGCTGCTCGTAGATGGGCACCGCAAAGGCAACCGTCGCGGGGCCGAGCATCCACACCAGCCAGCGCGTGCCGGCGAAGTAAACGGAATAACTCTCATGTGCGGCCGCGATGGCGATGCCGACGGCCAGCGGCGTGACCACCAGCGGCGCCAGCCAGGGACGCGGAAAGCGCCGGTGCAGGCGGCGCGCTCCGAAGAAGACCGCCAGCGTCACCAGCGACCAGAGGATGCCGCGCGCCAGCTCAGCCTTCACGATGCACCAGCCGCACCACCGCCAGCGTCACGCCCATCACCGCCAGCGTACCCGCCACGATCACCAGCAGAATCTTCAGGCCCAGCGCACCGGCGAATTCCGGATGATCCAGCACCGCCAGCACCGCCGGCACGAAGAACACCAGCATGCGCGCCAGCAGCCAGTTCGCGCCGCGCGCGATGCCGCGCGGCGGCAGCCAGCCCGCGGCCAGCGCCAGCAGCAGCAGCGCCAGGCCCGGCAGGCTGGCGGGGAAAGGCAGGCGCAGCAGCCGCACCAGCAGCGAGCCCGCCAGCCAGAACAGCAGGATCAGCCCGATCTGCGCCAGGCAGGTGAGGTCGGTGCGCCATTTCATTCGCGTGTATTCTGCCGCGATGGCCAGTGAAACTCCGCAAACTTCCTCTCCTTCCTACCGGCTCGCGGCGCTCGACCAGGACTTCCTGCTGGGCGATTCCATGCGCGGCGTGCGCTTCCTGCTCGAATACGCCAAGGCCGACGAGGCGCTGCGCGCCTGGGGCGTGCGCTCCACCATCGTGGTATTCGGCAGCGCGCGGGTGCGCGAGGACGGGCCCGGCCGGCAGGCCGCGTGGTATGCCGCGGCGCGCGAGTTCGGCCGCCTTGCCTCCGAGCGCGGCGGCGCGCGGCTGCACAACGGCGGCGTGCGCGACAACGTCATCGCCACCGGCGGCGGCCCCGGCATCATGGAGGCCGCCAACCGCGGCGCCGTGGAAAGCGGCGCACCCACCATCGGCTTCAACATCACGCTGCCGCAGGAACAGCTGCCCAATGCCTGGACCACGCCGACCCTGACCTTCCGTTTCCACTACTTTGCGATGCGCAAGATGCACCTGGCCATGCGCGCGCATGCGCTGGTGGTATTCCCCGGCGGCTTCGGCACGCTCGACGAGCTGTTCGAGATCCTGACGCTGCGCCAGACGAACAAGGTAGCGCGCCTGCCGGTAGTACTGTTCGACGAAGCCTACTGGCGCTCGGTGGTCAGCTTCGAGCAGTTCGTCGCCCAGGGAATGGTGGATGCGGAGGATCTGCAGCTGTTCCGCTTTGCCGAGGACCCGGCGGGCATCTGGCAGGCGCTGCTGGAGCTTGGGCTGCAGGTGCCGGCCGGCGCCTGACCATCAGGCGGGCAGGCCCGCGTGCCGCAACAATGCGGCGATCTCCCGCGGCAGCTCGATCAGCCGCGCCGTATGGCGACGGACTTCACGCATGCGCCGTGCATCGAGCGCCAGGTTGATCGCCTGCGCCGCCCGCGCGGTCTCCAGCAGCGGCAGGTCGAAGCGATACAGCCGCATCGCGTCCATCCATTCCAGGATGGTTGCCAGATGCCATACGGCGGCGTGCACCTCGTGCACGGGATGCGGAAAGCGCCCTGCACGACTCACCATCACCTGCCGCATGGCCTGGCGGGACAAGCCAAACAACCTGGCGAGAGCACCGAGCCCCACGTAGTCCGGCGCCGCCTCGGCGAGCATGGCATCCGGAATGACCCTGCCCATCTCGGCGATGGCGCACCGCATGGCAAGGCGTACGTCCGGGCCTTCGCGCCGGAAATCCAGCCGCAGCCGGTCGCGACGCCGCCTGACCAGTTGCACGCCCGCCGTCGCCAGGGCGGGAGCCAGGACAGCGTCATCGCCGCGGCGCCATGGAGTTGCCAGCTGGTACTTGAGCGTGAAAGCGAACTGCATGACCTGTTTCTCGTGAAGCCCAACCCCGGTTGTCGATCGACAACACGCCCCCCCTCGCGCGAAATACCGTTGTCGATCGACAGCTCGCTGCACGGGGTGACGCACCCTTTGTCGATCGACAACCCGACGTGCATGTGGCGCAGGTGGCTGTCGATCGACAACTGGCTGCGAGAATGCGCCGCGGGACGCCACAGCGGGCGTCGCAAATCAGGGCTGTTCGGCCTGATTTCCGGGAGACAGCAGGCTGGCGTTGCCGCCGACGGCGGCCGTATTGGTGCTGATGCAGCGTTCGGTGGCGAAGCGGTGCAGGTAGTGTGGGCCGCCGGCCTTGGGGCCGGTGCCGGAAAGCCCGAGCCCGCCGAATGGCTGCACGCCCACCACGGCGCCGATCATGTTGCGGTTCACGTACACATTGCCCACGCGCGCGCGCGCGGCGACGCGGCGCGCGGTGGCATCGATGCGGGTCTGCACGCCCAGGGTGAGGCCGTAACCCAGCGCGTTGATGGCATCGATGGTGGCATCGAGGTCGGCGGCGCGATAGCGCACCACATGCAGCACCGGACCGAAGACCTCGCGCCTGAGCGGTGCCAGCGAATCGATCTCCAGCGCCACCGGCGCGAAATAATGTCCGCGCCGGGCGGCCGGCTCCGGCAGTTCGGCGCGCTGCAGCCAGCGCGCCGACGGGGCGAGCCGCCCGACGTGCGCTTCGAGGCCGGCACGGGCCTCGGCGTCGATCACCGGGCCGACATCGGTCTCCAGCAGGGCGGGATCCCCAACCAGCAGTGTCTCCATGTAACCGCGCAGCAGCCCGATGGTGCGTTCGGCGATGTCCTGCTGCAGCAACAGCACGCGCGCGGCCGAGCAGCGCTGGCCGGCACTGTCGAAGGCCGAGGCAGCGACATCCAGCACCATCTGCTCGAGCAACGCCGAGCTGTCGGCAAGCATCACGTTCTGCCCGCCGGTTTCGGCGATCAGCGCCGCGATGGGCCCGTCGCGCGCGGCCAGCTGGCGGTTGATGAGCTGGGCCACTTCGGTTGAGCCGGTGAAGGCCACGCCGGCCACACGCGGATCGGCCAGCAGCGCGCGGCCGAGCGTTGCCCCGTCGCCGGGCAGGTAGGCCAGCACCTCGCGCGCAATGCCCGCCTCGTGCAGCAGCTCCACGGCGCGCGCGGCCACCAATGGCGTCTGCTCCGCGGGCTTGGCCAGCACGGTATTGCCGGCAGCCAGCGCGGCGGCCACCTGGCCGGTGAAGATGGCCAGCGGAAAATTCCACGGGCTGATGCACACGAAAGGTCCGCGCCCTTGCAACCGGAGCTCGTTGCGCTCGCCGGTGGGACCGGGCAACGCCACCGGCGCCGCAAAATCAGCCTCGGCCCGTGCGGCGTAGTAGCGCAGGTAGTCCACGGCTTCACGCACCTCGGCCAGCGCGTTCGGCCAGGTCTTGCCGGCCTCGCGCACGCACAGGCTCATCAGCTCCACGCGCTGCGCCTCGAAGGCGTCGGCAGCCTGGCGCAGCAGCCGCGCACGCTCGGCCGCCGGCGTCGCCTCCCAGGCGGGAAAGGCGCCGGCGGCCAGGCCCAGCGCCGCCAGCGCCTCCTCGGTGCGCGTATCGTTCACCGTACCCACCACGTCGTCGTTGCGCGCCGGGTTCAGCACCGGACGCGCCGCGCCCTGCCCGTGCACGCCGGCGATCAACGGTCCGGCGCGATAGCGGCGCGTGGCCAGCGTCGCCGCTTCGGCACGCAGCACCGCCACCGCCGCCGAATCGCCGAAATTGAGCCCTGAGGAATTGCGCCGCTGCGCGCCATACAACTCCGGGGGCGCGGGAATCCGCGGATCCGGAATCGAGGCCAGCGCCCGCACTTCGGGCACCGGATCGCGCACCACCTCCCCGACCGGCAAGTGCTCATCCACCAGCCGGTGCACGAATGAGGTGTTCGCGCCATTCTCCAGCAGCCTGCGCACCAGGTAGGGCAGCAGCTCGGCATGCGAGCCCACGGGTGCATAGACCCGGCACGGCGCATCCACCGCCGCGTACAGCTCGCGGCCCATGCCATGCAGGCGCTGGAACTCGAAATCGCGCCGCGCCTCGCCGGCCACGGCCATCACCCAGGCCACCGCATGCGCATTGTGCGTCGCGAACTGCGGCTGGATCAGCCACGGGTCGGCGGCGATCAGGCGCCGCGCACAGGCCAGCCACGCCACGTCCGTGCCGGCCTTGCGTGTGTACACCGGATAGCCGGCCAGGCCGCGCTGCTGCGCCAGCTTGATCTCGCTGTCCCAGTAAGCGCCTTTCACCAGGCGGATGTTCAGGCGGCGCCGGTTGCGCGCCGCGAGATCGATCAGCCATTCGAGCACCGCGGGCGCGCGCCGCTGGTAAGCCTGCACGGCCAGACCAAAGCCGCGCCAGCCTTCCAGGTAACCGGTCTCCACCACGCCGCGCACCACTGCCAGCATCAGTTCCAGGCGCTCGGCCTCTTCGGCGTCGATGGTCAGCGGCACGTCCAGGTCCGCCGCGCGCTGCGCCAGTTCCAGCACGCGCGGCAGGACTTCGGCGGCGGCACGCTCCGCGCGGCCCGGCTCCAGGCGCGGATGCAGCGCGGACAGCTTCAGCGACACGCCGGCGCGTGCGGCCTCCTCCGCGGTGATGTTGGTCACCGCGATCGCATCGATCGCGCGCAGGTATTCATCGTAGTAGCGGTCGGCCTCGGCCCAGGTCAGCGCCGCCTCGCCCAGCATGTCGAAGGAATAGCGCCACCGCCGTCCAGTCTCCTCGCGTGCGCGGCGCAGCGCCTCGCCGATCGAGCGGCCCATCACGAACTGCGTGCCGAGGATGCTCATCGCCTGGCCCAGCGCCGCCCGTACCACCGGCTCGCCGAGCCGCGTCACCAGGCGCTGCACGAACCGGCCGGCCTCCGCCGGCTGCTCCTCCGGCCGCACGATGTGCCCGGTGAGCATCAGGCTCCAGGTCGTGGCATTGACGAACAGCGAGACGGATTCCCCGGCATGCGCGCCCCAGTCGCCGGCACGGATCTTCTCGGCGATCAGCCGGTCGGCGGTCTGTGCATCGGGAATGCGCAGCAGCGACTCGGCCAGGCACAGCAGGACGACGCCTTCCTTCGAGCTGAGGGAATACTGCTGCAGGAAGGCATCGAGGCCGGGCTGGCTGCGCCGCGCGGCGCGCACCGTGGTGACCAGCGACTGCGCCAGCGCCTGCACGCGGGCGGCCTGCTCTGCCGTGAGCTGCGCGCGGTCGGCCGCGGCATGGATCAGCCGTGCTTCATCGCCCAGGTAATCCGCGCTGAAGGCGCGCGGGAATGCGGCGTCCATGCCGTGATGATCCGCTTTTGCGCGGCCGGCGCAACGACGCGGCCGCACTCCTTCCGGCTCATCGTTCGCGGCCCCTCAGGCCCGCTGCAGGTTGCCGTCGATCGGCAGCACCTGTCCGGAAATGGATTTGCCGGCGTCCGAGGCCAGGAACACCGCGAGCTGCGCGATGTCCGCCGGATCCACCAGTTCCTTCAGCGACTGGTTGGCAAGACCCAGCAGCTTCTCTTCCTCGATCGAGCGGCCGGAAAGCTGCGCGCGTCCCTGGAACACACGCTCGGCACGCGCGCCGGCCACCGCACCGGGGGCAATGGCATTCACACGGATGCGGTGCTCGCCCAGCTCCATCGCCAGCGTCCTGGTGAGGCCGATCAGGCCCCACTTGGAAGTGGCATACGGGCTGCGGTTCGGATACCCGAAGCGCCCGGCCGCCGAAGCCATGTTGAGGATGGTGCCGCCGCCGGCGCGGATCAGGTGCGGAATCGCGTGGCGCGCCACGTCGAAGGCGCCGGTGAGATTCACGCGCAACACGGCGTCCCAGTCGGCGGGGTCCAGTTCGTGCACCGGCTGCGTCGGTCCGCCGATGCCGGCGTTGTTGACCAGCACGTCGAGGCCCCCGAGGCGCTGCACGGCGTCGGCGACCATCGCCCCGACGGCGGTGCGGTCGCCGACATCGCAGCGCCGGCTCATCAGGCCGGGCAGCTCCGTCGCCGCGCGCGCCAGCGCGGCCTCATCGATGTCGCAGATGAAAACGCGCGCGCCCTCCGCATGGAAGGCGCGCGCGATCGCAAGGCCGATACCGCCGGCACCGGCGGTGATCAGTACGCGGCTCAAGCTGCCGGCGTGCCGTTACTTCGACGCCGGCGGCGTGGCAGCGGGCGGAGCGCCACCAGGCGCACGGCCGCCGCCGCCGGGTCCGCCGCCACCGCCACCCATGACCTGGGCCAGCGCCTTGGTCAGTTCCTCGGCGTCGATCTTGCCGTCCTTGTTCAGGTCGTAGGTATCCCACGACTTGATCAACTGCTTGTCGGCCTTGGTGGCCTCATCCTTGGTGATGATGCCGTCCTTGTTCAGATCGTTGTTGGCCATGATGGTCTGGACAGTGGGGGCACCACCGCCGCCGCCAGGTCCGCCGCCGCCCGGAGGCGGGCCGCCGGGAGCCTGGGCCTGGGCGGCCGCCGCCGCGAGCAACGCGGCCACGGCCAGGGAAATCGAGCTCGACATTTTCATGCGGTACTCCATCGCAAAGTGGAAACGTGGGACAAACCAGTAGTCCAGGGCATCGAGCGTGCGAGGTTATCGCTGAACGAACGGCGCCTCAAGGCTCGCGGCGCACCGTCAGTATCTTTACCGGCTGGGCAAGCATCTGGCCCCGCATCACGGGATTGCGTGCCTGCTCGCCGCGCGGCTGCTCCAGGATGGCGTGCACCACATCCATGCCCTGGGTCACATGCCCGAACACGGCATAGCCCGGATCGCTGCCATCGGGCTTGCCGTCCATGGCGGGCAGGTCCCCCACGACGATGAAGAAGTCGGCCTGCGCCGTACCCGGCGCGGCGCGCGCCATCGAGATCGCACCGTCGACATGCGAAAGGCCGGTGGTCGCCGGCGCCTCGTGGGGAATGGCCTTGAAGGTCCGCTTGGGGTCGTTCTGCGGGCCGCCCTGCACCAGCCCGTACTTGCCATCGTCGCTGAGCTTCACGGCGCGGTAGAACGTGGTGCCATCGAAACGCCTGGCATCGACGTAGCGCAGGAAGTTCTGCGCGGTGATCGGCGCGCGCTGAACTTCCAGGGCCACGTGGATATCCCCCAGCGTGGTGGCGGCAATCGTAATCGACCCGGCGGCATCCCGCCCGCCGATACGGCTATCATGCGCCCCGGTTCATTCCCATGATGCCCATGCGTCGTTTCCTGTTCATTGCCACGACCTGCCTTGCAATTGGCGGCGCGGCCGCCTTCCTCATGCTGCATCGGCATCGGCCGGCGCCCACCCTGGCGTACGTGGGCACCGCCGCCTGTGCCGCCTGCCACCAGGACGAGTGGCGCAACTGGCAGCAGAGCGACCACCGGCACGCGATGGAAATCCCCGACGCGCAGTCCGTACTCGGGGATTTCAAGGACGCCAGCTTCGACTACTTCGGCACCAAGTCGCGCTTCTTCACGCGCGACGGCAAGTACTACGTGGAAACCGACAACGCGCAGGGGCAGCTGCAGACCTTCCAGGTCGCCTACACCTTCGGCCACTATCCGCTGCAGCAGTACCTGGTGGCCTTCCCCGACGGGCGCATGCAGGCCCTTTCCCTGAGCTGGGACAGCCGTCCCGCCGCGCAGGGCGGCCAGCACTGGTTCCACCTTTATCCGGACGAGCACATCACGCACGATGATGCGCTGCACTGGACCGGGGCTTTCCAGAACTGGAATTCGCGCTGCGCCAGCTGCCATTCGACCGACCTGGTCAAGAACTATTCCCCGGACACGGACCGCTACGCCACCACGTGGCAGGAGATCAACGTGGGCTGCGAGGCCTGCCATGGCCAGGGCTCGCGGCACGTGGCCTGGGCCAAAGGCGATCGCTCACTGCCGGACAAGGGACTGACGACCTCGCTGGGCAAGCTGTGGGCGCCGCATGATGGCGTGCTGGATATCCCGCAGCTGGCCGATACGCCGCTGAGCGGGCAGCTGCAGGTATGTTCCGGCTGCCATTCCCGCCGCTCCGAGCTGCAGCAGCCCGACGTGGCGCGCGACTTCTTCGACAACTACTCGCTGAGCCCGCTGCTGCAGGGACGCTACTTTGCCGACGGCCAGATCCGCGAGGAGGTGTACGAGACCGGCTCCTTCCTGCAGAGCCGCATGCACGCCAACCACGTGTCGTGCAGCAACTGCCACGAGCCGCACAGCGGCAAGCTGCGCTTCGCCGGCAACCAGCTGTGCCTGCAGTGCCACCAGCCGCAGAAATACCAGACCGAGGCGCATTTCTTCCACAAGGAGGATTCGCCGGGCGCGCAGTGCGTGAACTGCCACATGCCGCAGCACACGTACATGGTGGTGGACGTGCGGCGCGATCATTCCCTGCGCGTGCCCGATCCCGTGGCCAGCGTCCGCTACGGCGTGCCCGACGCCTGCACGCAGTGCCACAAGGACAAGACCGACCAGTGGGCCGCGGACATCGTCACGAAGCGCACCGGCCGCAAGGAGCCGTACTACCCGCACACGGCGCTGCGCGCGGCCGCGTGGAAGAACGATGCCGCCGTGCTGCCCGACCTGCTCGCTTACGCGCGGGACGCGGGCAGGCCGGCGATCCTGCGTGCCGCAGTACTGCTGGACAGCAGCCGCTTTCCCTCGGCGCAGCAGCTCGACGCCGTCAGTACCGCGCTGACATCCCCCGATCCGCTGGTGCGCGCCACCGCCGTGGCAGCGCTGACCGGTGCGGACCCGCAGGAGCGGCTGCGCCGCCTGCAACCCGTGCTCGCCGATCCGTCCAAGTCCGTGCGCATGGCGGCGGCGCAGCAGCTGGCGGACCTGCCGCTGACCGCCGCGCCGTCCGAACTGCGCGCGGCGCTGGGCGAGCTGTTCGACGAATACCGGCAGAGCCTGCTCTACAACGCCGACATGCCCGAATCGCTGAGCAACCTCGGCCTCTTCCAGGCGGCGCAGGGGGACCTGAGTGCAGCCGAACTCTCGCTGCGGCGCGCGCGCAAGCTGGCGCCGCGCTACCTGCCGGCCATGCTGAACCTCGCCGATGTCTACCGCGCGGAGGATCACGACGATCTCGGCGAGACGCTGCTGCACGACGCCGTGGCCGCCTATCCGGAATCCGCCGATGCGAAGCACATGCTGGGCCTGCTGTACGTGCGCA
>DATJXQ010000034.1:0-6643 GCA_035500015.1 Steroidobacteraceae bacterium | reverse complement strand
CTTCGCGGACCAGTTGCCACAGGTCGTACCCCAGCGCGGTGGAACTTTCGGCGAAGGTATCGGCAATGATGCGGTCGCGCGCGGCCAGTTCACCCAGCATGCCGACGGATTGGGATCCCTGTCCCGGGAACACAAACACTCGCCGCATCCACTACCCCCGGAAAAATGGGCGCTCAGTATAGCGGCTCGTGCCGGGGACGCAGCAGCAGGCCGGCCGCCACTCCGCCGGCTGCGCCGTAGAGGTGGGAAACGGTCACCACCGGCCGGCCCCCCATGAAGGGCAACGGACCGCTGAAATGCTCCCAGATGAGCTTGGCCGCCAGTGCCGCCAGGGCGAGGAGCCCCAGGGGCTCGCCGCGCCTGATCCACGCCAGGCAGCCACAGGCAAACACGCCGTGCAGCAGCGCAGACGCACCGACATACCACGCAAGCCGGGGAGAAAGCAGCCAGAACCCCGCATCGATGACCACCACGCATATCAGCATGCCGAGCAGCCACTGCAGCGGCGGATAGCTGCGCGCGAACAGGGCCCAGAGCAGCACGAATCCCGCGGCATTCAGCAGCGCATGATGGGCGTCCAGATGCACCAGGTGGGCGGTGAAGAGCCGCCACCATTCGCCGGCCGCAACCGCGGTCCGGTCGTAGCGCCATGCCGCGCGCAGACCCGCGCCACCTGCCAGCGGCGCCAGCAGCACCGCAAGGCCCGTCAGCAGAGCGAAACCATGGCGGCCATCCGCGTTCAGCGCGCGGGCGAGGCCGGGCCGGCGGGCATGGGCTTGCACAGGTTTTGACATGTCCTTTGTTATGATCGGCGCCGGTTCACAAACGCAGGTAGCAGTATGACTCGCGGAAGTGGCGCACGGCAGCGCGGTTTCACCCTGATCGAGATCATGGTGGTGGTGGTCATCATCGGCCTGCTCGCCGCCGTGGTGACCCAGACGCTGATGGGCAACGTCGACAAGGCCAAGGTCGAGAAAGCCAAACAGGACATCCACGTGCTGGAGCAGGCACTGGATATCTACAAGCTTGACAACCAGAACTACCCCACCACCGAACAGGGCCTGCAGGCGCTGGTGACCAAGCCCCCCGACCCGAACCTGACGAACTACAACGACCAGGGCTACGTGAAGCGCCTCAGCAAGGATCCCTGGGGCAACCCCTACCATTACGAGAACCCGGGCACGCACGGGGGCGCGTACGACCTGTATTCGCTGGGCGCGGACAACCAGCCCGGCGGGGAAAAGTACAATGCCGACATCGGCAACTGGAACCTGGAGTAGGTATCGCCGACTGCAGCGTGGCTTCACGCTGATCGAAATCCTGGTGGTGATGTTGATCATCGGCATCATGCTGGCGGGTTTCGTGCTGTCGATCGGCATCGCGCACGGCGATCGGGACCTGGAGACCGAGCGCGACCGCTTCGTGGCGCTGACCGATTACGTGCGCGAACAGGCGGCCCTGCAGAGCCGCGAGTTCGGCGTGCGCTGCTTCCAGGGTGGCTATGAATTCCTGGTCTATGACCCGCGCACCGGTCTGTGGGGACGCGAGGAGGACGACCGGCAGATGCGGGCGCGCCTGATGCCCCACGGCATCGATCTGACGCTGTCCGTGGATGGCCGCAAGATCGTGCTGCCGGCCCAGGAGGCGCAGCCGGACGAGCTGTCGCCGCAGCTGCTGCTGTATTCGAGCGGCGAGCTGAACCTGTTCGAGCTGACACTGCGACGCGAACCGGCCGGTGCCGGCGTCACCTTCAAGCCCGGCGCCAGCGAGGACAGCATCGAAGTGCACAACCTGCCCGCCACCGGCGCCGCATGAACGCCGTCCCGCAGCGCGCCCGCGGTTTCACGCTGGTCGAGGTGCTGATCGCCGTGCTGGTGGTGGCGCTGGGCATCGGCGCGCTGCTGACCACCCTCACCTCTTCCGCTGACACCATCGGGCGGCTGCGCGACAAATCCTTCGCGCAGTGGATCGCACTGAACCAGATCGCCACGCAGCGGCTGTCGGGCACGCAGCCTGCCGTTGGGATCACCAGCGGCACCCTGGACTACGCCGGCAATACCTGGCGCTGGGAGCAGGAAGTCTCCGATCCGGGCGTGGATGGCCTGCTGCGGGTGGAGGTGCGCGTGGCGCGGCAGAAGCCCGCGATGGATTCGGACGCCCCCGATCCGGACAAGCCCATGGCGGCGATCGGCACCGCCGACGGTTTTGTCAGCAGCTCGGTGGATAAACCCAGCGGCCGCACGCCGGACTGGACCCTGGCCGGCGGCGTGCAGTTTGGCGGAGGTGGCGGTGGCGGTGGAACGACGGGGTTGCAGCCTTGAAGCGCAGCCGCGGCTTCACGCTGATCGAGATCATGGTCGCGGTGATGATCGCGGCGATTCTCGCGGTCATGGCGTTTGGCGCGATGCGCGAGGCGCTGAACCACCGCGACCTCATCCGCACCCGCGCCGCGCGGCTCGCGGCGCTGCAGCTCGCCATGGGAAGCCTGGTGAAGGATTTCACGCAGCTGCAGCCGCGACCCATCCGCGAACCGGTGGGCGACGGCTACCAGGCGGCGCTGATCGGCGCGACCGCGGCCAGCCCCGAGGTCGTGTTCACCTGCGGGGGCTGGACCAATCCGGCCGGCGAGCAGCGCTCCACGTTGCAGCGCGTGCACTACGTGCTGCGCGACGGCGTGCTCTACCGCGAGCGCTGGCTGGTGCTGGATTCGCAGCTCCTGCCGGGGCCGGTGTCACGCAAGCTGCTGGACGGCGTGAAGGATTTCCAGCTGCGCTACATGGACGACAGCCTCACCTGGCAGGACAGCTGGCCGCCGCCGTCGACCAACAGCAACACCAGCGGCGAGCTGCAGCTGCGCTGGCGGCCGATCGCGGTCGAGGTATCGCTGACGCTTTCGGATTGGGGAACCCTGACGCGCCTCATCGAGGTGGCAGGGTGATGCCCCGGGCGGGAGAGCGCGGCGTGATCCTGCTGTCGGCGCTGATATTGATGGCGCTGGCCGCGGTGGTCGCGGCGGCCATGTTCTTCGACACCGGGCTGGCGGCACGCCGCGCGGCGACCGCTTTCGCGATGGAGGAGGCCATGCAGCTGGGCCAGGGCGCCGAGGCGCTGGCTGCCTATGCCCTGAGCCAGGACACCAACCAGACCGACACGCCGCAGGATGCCTGGGCCCAGCCCACCGATCCGTTGCAGGCCGCGCCGGACACCGTGCTGCTGGCCCAGCTGTACGATCTGCAGGGACGCTTCAACATCAACACGCTGGTGTCCGTGACCACGACTTCCACCACCAACCCCACCGCCAACCTGAAATACAGCCGCAACGAGAACGCGTACAAGGTGTTCACGCGGCTGCTCGCGCTGCTGCAGATTGACCCGAGCCTGGCCGATGAAGTGGTGGACTGGATAGACCCGGATGTCACGCCCCAGCCGCAGGGCGGCGAGGACAGCCTGTACATGTCCATGGATCCTCCACATTTGACGGCCAATATCGCCGTCACCAGCACTTCCGAGCTGATGCAGCTGCCCGGTTTCACGCGCGACGTGTATCTCAAGCTCCAACCGCACATCACCGCGTTGCCACCGTCGGTGCGCACCATCAATGTGTGCATGGCCGACGGCTTCGTGCTGGACGCCCTGTATGCGGTGACCAAGGATTCCAGCCACAGCGAATACAGCCTGCTTACACCCCAGCAGCTGCTCGGTCAGCGCGGTGGCGACTGCTTTCCGTCCCAGCAATCGCTGCTGAACGAGGCGGATGCTTCGTCGAGGACGGCATTGCGGCAGATGACCACGCAGCGCACCAACTGGTTCCAGCTGCAGACCGTGGTGCGTATTGGCACTGCCGAGTTCGACCTGTACAGTCTGATGTACCGGAATGGCCGCACGGCGCGGGCCGTGGCGCGTACCGTCGGTACAGAATAAAACCGTGGGGCAAGATGGCGACTACTGAATGGCTGCTGCTGCGCCTGCCGGCGCAGGAAGATGATGCGCCCCTGCACTGGGCCGCTGCGGACGAATCCGGCAAACTGCTGTCTGCTCCCGCCGACGAGCACGATCTGGCTGCCATGGCGGCGGGACGGCGGGTCGCACTGCTGGCGCCCGCTGCGGACGTATCGCGCTTCGAGGTGCAATTGCCGGCGGCCAACGAGGCGCGGCTGCTGCAGCTGGCGCCCTTTGCGCTGGAAGACCTGGTTTCCGAGGATCTGGAACAGCTGCACTTTGCGGTGGGCGTGCGCGATTCCGCCAGCGGACTGGTGCCCGTGGCGGTCGTCAACCGCCAGCGCATGGCGCATTGGCTGGCGCGCGCCACCGCGCTGCGGCTGCAGCCCGCCGCGGTGTTCGCCGAAAGCGATCTCGCGCCGGTCATGCCCGGCCATGTGACCATGGTGCTGGTCGACGACCAGCTGCTGTTGCGGCGGGAGGGCGCCCCGCCCCTGCTGATGCCCGCCGATGATCCGGCGCTGGCGCTGGAGATGCTGCTGGGCGATGCCGCCGAAGTGGCCGGCGCGAACCTGATGATCCACGCGGCTCCTGATGAATGGGCGCGCCATGCGGGCCCGCTCGAGCTGCTGCGCGAACGCGTGGCTTCGTTCAATGTGCAGCTGGACGCCGGTGGACTGCTTGCACTGTACGCGCGCAGCCTGGGCGAGGCCCGCCCCATCAACCTGCTGCAGGGCGCCTTTCGTCCCGCGCAGTCGCGTGCCGCCGGCTGGGAGCGGTGGCGCGGCGCGGCACTCATGCTGCTCGCGCTGGTGGTGCTGCACGTGGGCGCCTCGTGGTGGCAGCTGCACCGCCTGCACGGCGAATCGGCGGAGCTGGACCAATCCATGGCCCAGCTGTATGCGCGTGTATTCCCCGGCCAGCGTCCCGGCCCCGATCCCCACGCCCAGTTCGTGCGGCGTAACAACGAGATCAATGCGGGCACCGCGCAGAAGGGCGAATTCCTGCCGCTGCTCGCCGCGCTGGCCGCCGCGCAGCAGAACGCGCCTGCGACCCGGCTGGAATCGCTCACCTTCAAGCCGGGCATGCTGCAGCTGCAGGCCAGTGCGCCCACCGCCGACGGCCTGGAACAGTTCAGCGAGGCGTTGCGCGCCGGCGGTTATGCCGTGCAGATACTTTCCGGCCAGTCCCAGGGCGAGCGCTACGCCGGACAGATTTCAGTAAAGGCGGGCTCATGAAACTGCCGCTGCTCGACTGGTACGGCAAGCTGCCGCCGCGCGATCGGCGCATCCTGCTCGCCGGCGCGGTGGCAGCGGGACTGATCCTGATACTGCTGATCGTGTTGCCGCTGCAGCGCAGCCTCGACCAGGCGCGCGACCATCTGCGCCAGCAGCAGCAGGATCTTGCGTGGATGCAGCGCATCGGCCCCACGCTGGCCGCGGCGGGGCCTGAGCAGCCGGTCTCCTCCGGCCACGATTCCCTGGTGGTGGTCATCGACCGCGCGGCGCGCGAATCCGGTCTGGGCAAGGCACTCACCGGCAGCACTCCGGCAGGCAATGACGCATTGCGCGTGCAGTTCGAGAACGCCGATTTCAACCTGCTGGTGGGCTGGCTGCACCGGCTGAGCACGCAGCAGGGGCTGCATATCGAGGATGCCAGCATCACCGGCAAGGATGGTTCCGGCCTCGTCAATGCCTCCGTGCAACTGCGGCCGGGTGCGTGAACCGGCGCGTCCTGCTGCTCGGGGTGCTGGCTTTCATCGCGGCGATGCTGGCCATGTGGCCGGCGCGCTGGATCGCCGGATTTCTGCCCTCCGTCGTGCAGTGCCGCGACTGGCGCGGCACGGTATGGCACGGACAGTGCCGGCAGCTGCTGCTGGCCGCGCCGGGCAAACCAGCTGCCACGATCGAATCCGCCACGTGGACACTGCATTTCGCGCCGTTGCTGCACCTGCGGCTGTCGGCGGAGGTGGCCCTCACGGACGCCCGCGGCGATGCCAGCGGGCACGTCGAATTCACGCATGATGGCCTGCTCGTGCTGCGGGATGTGTCGGCGCGCGCGCTGCTCGATCCGCAGACTCCCGATGCGCTGCCGCGGGGCTGGCGTGGACGCGCCGACATCGAGCAATTCGAACTCGACTGGCAGGCAAACCAGTTGCGCCACCTGCAGGGCCGGATCCAGCTTTCCGACCTGCGGGACCAGCAGGGCCAGGAGCTGGGCAGCTACCGGCTGGATTTTCCGCCGGCAGCCGGACCGCCGTTCAGGGGGAGTGTCGATGACACGGGCGGTCCGCTGCGCCTGCATGCCACACTGGAGCTGACCGACGACCGGCGCTGGTCACTGACGGGCACGGTGGCCGCGCGCGCCGGTTCCGATGCGCAGATCACGCATGATCTCGATGCGCTGGGTGCGCCCGACGCCGCCGGCAACTATCCGCTGTCCGCGGCCGGCAGCTTCAGGTAGCCGCGACCAGCTCGCGGAATTCGCCGAGCCACGGGAAATACAGCGCGGTGCGCACCGGCTCGGATCCCAGACCGCGGGCCAGCAGGGAATAAAGCCGCAATTGCGCGGCGTAACGGTCCATCTCCCGCGCCACGAACTCTTCCCGGTCTCCGCCCGCGTGCATGCCGGTCTTGTAGTCCACGATCCAGCGTGTGCCGGCCGCATCGATGAAACTGCGGTCGATCACCACGCTGCGCAGCTT
>DATJXQ010000033.1:0-2596 GCA_035500015.1 Steroidobacteraceae bacterium | reverse complement strand
CGCGAACACGGCATCGACGCGGAAACCACGCCGCTGCGCGATCCCGAGCACTATCAATACAAGCTGAATCTGCCCGACATCGCCGAGCTGTGGCGGCGCGGCAGCGTCATCTCCTCCTGGTTGCTGGACCTGACGGCGGCGGCACTGGCGAAAGACCCGGAGCTCGCCGGTTTCAGTGGCCGCGTGGCGGATTCCGGTGAAGGCCGCTGGACCATCAAGGCGGCCATCGACGAGGCCGTCCCCGCACCGGTGCTGACCGCGGCGCTGTACGAGCGCTTCAGCTCGCGCGGCGCCGCGGGTTTCCAGAACCAGCTGATGTCGGCGATGCGCCTGGGTTTCGGCGGGCATGTCGAGCCGCCGGCGAAGAAATGAGGCGGACCGGCGCGGCAGAAGCCGGCCCGGGATCAGCGCAGCAACTGCGCGTTGCGCTGCCGGTCCAGCGCAATGAGGTGGTCGGCGCGCGCCGGCATTTCGGCGAGGATGTGCCGCGTCACGCGCTCGTAGTGGCTGATGAAGCGCGCCAGCTGCGCCTCGCCCATCAGGCGACTCGTGTCACCGCCTTCGCGCACGGTGCGTGCGCGCAGCTTGCGTTCCTGCTCTCCGCGCCATTCGCGCACCACGTCGAATGAGGGCGCCGCCAGCAGCACCAGCACCGACAGCCGCGCGAACAGTTCGCGATACGGGCCGTGCAGCGCGGCGTTGACGTAGCCACGCCAGATGCCGCCGGCGTCTTCCTCGCGTTCCAGCGTGTTCACCGGTACGGCGAGATCGCCGGCACTCTGTGGTCGCGCGCCAACGCACCAGCCCTCGAGAATCACCACGCGCGGCCGTTCCGCCACCTCGCGCCACGCGATGCGTGGCAGCCGGTCATCGGTGGCCTTGTCGAATACCGGGATCCAGGTCGTTTGCGCGCCGGCCAGCGAATTGATGGTGGCCTGCGCAAGTTCCACGTCGTGCGTACCTGGTACGCCGCGAGTGATCAGCAAGGGATGGACGCGGCGCGCCAGCACCACGCGTTCCGCGCGCGGCAGGTAGAAGTCATCGATCGACAGCGCAATGGCCGGCAATCCTTCGACGGCCAGCAAACCGGCGAGCACCGCCGCTGCGGTGGTCTTGCCGCTGCCCTGCGCGCCGCACAGCCCCACCACCAGCGTCTGGTCGGCGAGCCGCGCATGCGCGGCCACGCTGCCGGCCAGCGGTCGCAGTGCGCCATCGATGGTTCGCCGGTAGTCCGCCGGCAGCCCCTGTTCCTGCAGGAAGCTTGCGATCCAGTCGTTCATTGCCGGATCGCCGCAGCGCTCAGGCCACCGGATCGCGCAGCGGCTGGCCGGTGAAGAACGCATCGAGGTTGGCCACCACGCGCATGCCCATCGCGGTGCGCGTTTCCACCGTGGCGCTGCCCAGGTGCGGCAGCAGCACGACGTTCTCCAGCGCCAGCAGGTCGGGGTGCACGCGCGGCTCGTGTTCGTAGACATCCAGTCCGGCCGCGGCGATGCGTTTCTCCGCCAGCGCGGCGGCGAGCGCCGCTTCGTCCACCACCGGGCCGCGGGCGGTGTTGATCAGCACCGCGGATGGCCGCATGCGCGCCAGCCGCGTCGCATCGATGAGATGGAAGGTTTCCGGACCTCCGGGGCAGTGCAGGGACAGCACGTCGCAGCCTGCCACCAGGTCATCGAGGGATGTGAAGAACTCCGCTCCGGTCTGTGCTTCGACGTCGGGCGCAGCGCGGCGGCGGCCATGGTAGGCGATGCGCATCCCGAACGCCGCGTGTGCCTTGCGCGCGGTGGCCTGCGCGATGCGGCCGAAGCCGACGAGCCCAAGCCGCTTGCCGGCCAGGCTGGTGCCCAGCATGTGCGTGGGACGCCAGCCGGTCCAGCGCCCGGCGCGCAGTTCGCGTTCGCCTTCGCCGGCGCGTCGCGTCGCCATCAGCAGCAGCAGCATCGCCAGGTCCGCGGTGGTTTCCGTGAGCACGTCGGGCGTGTTGGACACGCGGATGCCGAGCCGGCGTGCCGCCTCGATGTCGACGTGGTTGTAGCCCACGCCGAAATTGCCGATGAGCCGCACGCGTCTGCCGGGCACGTCCAGCACCGCCGCGTCGATGCGGTCGGTCACCGTGGGGCAGAGCGCATCGTAGTCGCACATCGCGGCGCGCAGCTCTGCGGCGGTGAGCGGCACATCGGCCGGGTTGCGCGTCACGTCGTAGCGGGCCGCGAGATGGTGCTCGACCTCATCGGTCCAGCGGCGGGTCAGCAGTATGCGCGGCGGTGCGGTCATGGGTGATGGTGCCCTCAGGGTCGCGGCACTATATAGTGGCCGCCCATGCAGAGGTACCGCCGCGCAGCGCAGCTTTTCCCGTGCCTGGGACTGCTGCTGATCGCCGGTGGCTGTTCGGTTCCGTCGCAGCGCGAGAATCTGGATTCCACCGCGCGGCTGGTGGCCGGGCAGGTCGCTGCGCCGCTGGAGTGGCGGCTCGACGAGAAGGCCGATGCCGAGGCGCGCCAGCGCGCCGAAGGCATGCTCGCCGGCAGCCTGACGCTTCCGGAAGCCATCAGCGTCTCCTTCCTCACCAGTCCCGACCTGCAGCTGGCACTGGAAA
>DATJXQ010000032.1:0-7289 GCA_035500015.1 Steroidobacteraceae bacterium | reverse complement strand
GATCAACCGCGCCACCCACGAATACAAGGAAGAGATCAAGGTTGGCTACAACCTGCGCCGCAAGGTGGTGCTGATGACGATCTGGGCGCTGGTGCCGCTGGTGATGCTCGCCGACCCGACGCTGGGCGGCCTGCTGCCGGCCGCGTCGGCCCCGGCGGCCTTCCTGCACAATATCGGCCTGGTGTGGTTCGCCGTCGGCGTCGGCGGGCTGCTGTTCCGCACCATCCAGCTGTGCTTCGTGCGCGACCCGCAGACCGGCCTCGCGTGGATGACCAAGATCCTCACGGATCCGTTCCACGACGCCATGCTGTACTACAAGGCGCCCTTCCACCTGCTGCGCGGCGAGCTGGTCGACCCGAACCACGCACGCCATCGCGCCTGAAGGAACTCGCGGGCGAGCCCGCGGCGCAATGCGCGCCGCGGCTCGGCCACCGCCGGCGCCCACCACCAGCCGGCAGCCTGCATCTTCGTGGCCGCGGCCACGATGCGCTCGACGACCAGGCTGTAATCGGCTTCGGTGTAGTCGAGGCTGAAGATCACGCGGCCGCTGCCTACCCAGCTGAGCGTGAGGCCTTCGGCGCGCAGGTACAGCTGCAGCATCCACAGGTAGCGCGACGGAGCTTCGTACAGGAAGGTCCAGACGCTGCCCAGTGCCGCCACGCGCAGCGGCAGCGCCGCGGCCGCAAGGCGCTCGTTCAGCGCCGCGGCGCGTATGGTCCACAGCTCGTTGGCGTCACGCAGCAGCTGCCGCACCTGCGGCTGCTCGAGGTACCGCAGGAATTCGTGCATCGCGCCCATCACGTAGGGATGCGCATTGAAGGTGCCGCGCGCGAAGCAGATGTCGGCGGGCCGGTCCTCGCGGTAGCGGCGCATCAGCGCCGCGCGCCCGCACAGCACGCCCACCGGCAGGCCGCCGCCGAGGCTCTTGCCGTAGGTGACCAGGTCGGCCGCGACGCCGAAATACTCCTGCGCCCCGCCCACGCCGAGGCGGAAGCCCATCATCACCTCGTCCATGACCAGCACGATGCCGCGCCGCGTGCACACCTCGCGCAGCTGCCGCAGCCACTGCGTGTAGGCGGCGCGGTCGAAGTGCGCGCGGCGCGCACCATCGACCAGCGCCGAATCCGCCGGCGCGGCGCTGTTGGGATGCAGCGCCTGCAGCGGGTTGACCAGCACGCAGGCGATGTCCGTGCGCGTGGCCAGCACGCGCAGCGACAGCGGGTTCATGTCGGACAGCGTCAAGGTATCCGCCTCTGTCTGCGGATTGCCGACACCGGGCTGCACGTCGCCCCACCAGCCGTGATAGGCGCCGCAGAAACGCACCAGCCGGCGCCGGCCGGTGTGATAGCGGGCCAGGCGCACGGCCTGCATCACCGCCTCGGTGCCCGACATGTGGAACGACACCGCATCGAGCCCGGAAATCTCCCGCAGGCGCCGCACGTTGTACTGCACGGCGGGATGCAGCGCGCCGAGCACCGGCCCGAGGTCCGCCACCAGGCGCGCGCCGCGCTCGATGCAGCCCTTGTAGAATTCGTTGCCCAGCAGGTTCACGCCGTAGGAGCCGGTGAGATCCAGGCTCCGGTTGCCGTCCAGGTCGGTGAGCCAGGGACCTTCGGAGGCGGCCAGCATCGTGCCCTGCGGCAACTGCTCGCGCAGCCACGGGCTGAATGGAAACGGCACGCGGTAGCGCGAGGTGAAGTCGACATCGGCGACCGCCGGCGCCAGCTCGCGCAGCGCGGCGGCCGTGGCCGGATAACGGGTCCGGAACAGTTCGCGCAGTTCGCCGAAGGCCGCGCGCCGCCGCGCCACTACGTCATCGGGTGCGCCATCAGCGCCGAAGAAGTGCGCCTCGTCGTAGTGCAGCGGGGGCACCAGCCGCGCCAGCCGCCGCGCCATGCGCGGATGTCCGGCCAGGCCCGGATGCTTGGCGCGCGACAGCAGCAGCCGCGACTGCGCCTTGTGCGCCATCCACAAGGCCGCGGCCACGGCCGCGGCAATCAGGCAGAACTTGCCGGTTTCCGTCATGTGACATCCAGATATCAGCGCCCAAGGTAGGGCCGTCACATGACGCAACGATGAAAACAGCCGGCGGCGGACACATTTTCGTCACCCCGGCGTCACGCGCCGGTAGCCCGGGCCATCCACCATGGCGGCCACTTATGGCACGCATCACGGCATCCGCCCGCGTCGTTGAAGTGCTCGCACGACTGGACCAGGTCGAGCTCGCCGCCTGCCGCAGCTTCAATCGCGCGGTGCGTTCGGCCGGCCTGCTGAAGCTGTTCCAGGTGGCCAGCCGCGTCGGGGATGGCGTGCTGTGGTACACGCTGATCGCGGTGCTGGCGCTGGCCTATGGCCCCGCAGGACGCCACATCGCGCTGCACTGCGCGATCGCCGGCGTGACCGGGCTGGCCGTGTACCGGGCGCTGAAGAACGTGCTGGTGCGCGAACGTCCCTACATTACCCACACCGCCATCGTGTGCGCCGGCCGGCCGCTGGACCGCTTCAGCTTCCCCTCGGGGCACACGCTGCATGCCGTGAGCTTCACCACCATCATCTGCGGCGGCATTCCGGAACTGGCGTGGATCCTGGTGCCGATGGCGCTGCTGATCGCCGGTTCGCGCGTGGTGCTCGGCCTGCACTATCCGTCGGACGTGGTCGCCGGCGGCATCATCGGCGCGGTGCTGGCCGGGCTGACCACCACCTTCACCGTGATCTAAAGCCGCAGCCCGCGCTCAGGCGCGCTGGCGCACGGCCTCGTACAGCAGCATTCCGCAGGCCACCGACACATTCATGCTTTCGATGGCGCCGAGCTGCGGCAGGCGCACCAGGAAATCGCAGGACTTGCGTGTGAGCTCGCGCAGTCCGTCGCCCTCGCCGCCCATGACAATGGCCCGGGAGCCGGTGAGATCGGCCTGCCAGGCGAACTTCTCGCCATGCATGTCGGCGCCGACGATCCACTGGCCGGCTTCCTTCAGCAGCCGCAGCGCGCGCGCCAGATTGGTGACGCTGGCCAGCGGCACGGTCTCGGCGGCGCCGGCAGCCACCTTGCGTACGGTGGCGTTGAGGCCGGCGGCGCGATCCTTCGGCACCACCACCGCCAGCGCGCCGCAGGCATCGGCGCTACGCAGGCAGGCGCCGAGATTGTGGGGATCCTGCACACCGTCGAGCACCAATACCAACGGCGCGGAGGCGGCAGCGACGGCGGCAATCAACTCGTCCTCGTGCCATGGCGGCAGCGGCTCGACGTCCGCCACTACGCCCTGATGCGCGGCTTCGCCCAGGCGCGCGGCCAGCTGCTTCGCATCGATGCGCTCGGCAGTGATGCCGGCCCGCAGCGCCAGCTGCAGCAGCTCGCGCACGCGCGCATCGTCACGGCGCGCGTCCACCTGCAGTCGCCGCATTCGCGCCGGCGCCCGGGCCAGCAAGGTGCGCACCGCGTGCAGGCCGCATACCGTCGCCGTGGCGCTCATTCCCGGCCGCCGTTTTTCCGGCTCTTGCCGCGCGGCGCCGCGGCCGGCTGCTCCGGCACGAGGTCCAGGTCGATCAACCCTTCGACCGGGTTCACCGCGGTGACGATCACGCGCACGTGATTGCCGAGCTGCAGGCGGCGCTTGCCGCGCAGCCCCACCCAGGCCTGCAGCGCATCGTCCTTCACGTATTCGTCGTCGCGCAGGTTGTCCAGGTGCAGCAGCCCGTCCGCGGCCGCCTCCAGGATCTGCACGAAGCAGCCGAAATCCACCACCGAGGTGATGATGGCCTCGAAGGTCTGGCCGATGCGGTCGCGCAGGTACACGCACTTCAGGTACGCCTCGACGTAGCGGTCGGCCTCATCCGCGCGCTTCTCGCACAGCGACAGCTGCTGGCCGAGCACGTCCAGATGCAGGGTTTCGTAGGCCTGGCCGGCCGGGTCCGCGGCCGACAGCATGGCCTTGATGGTCCGGTGCACCACCAGGTCCGGATAGCGGCGGATCGGCGAGGTGAAATGCGCGTAGTGCCCGAGCGCGAGGCCGAAGTGCCCGATGTTCTCGGGCTGGTAGGCGGCCTGCATCAGCGAGCGCACCACCAGCGTCTCCACGAACGGCCGCAACGCCGGATCGCCGACGCGGCCGGCAATCTTCTGCAGGTCGCGCGTGGCGATCTCCGCCGGTAGTTCGATGCCGACGCCGACGGCCCGCAGCGTGGTGGCAAGCACTTCGAGCTTGCGCTCATCCGGCTCGGCGTGCACGCGATACAGCGTGGGGCGATGGTGCCGGTCCAGCTCGCAGGCCGCGGCCACGTTGGCCAGCACCATGCATTCCTCGATCAGCCGGTGCGCGTCGTTGCGCAGCGGCAGCGCGATGGCGCTGACCTGCTCCGCGTCGTTCAGCACGAACTTCGGCTCGGGCGCGTCGAAATCCAGCGCACCGCGGCGGCCGCGGGCCTTCAGCAGCAGCCGGTAGACGTCCACCAGTGGCAGCAGCTTCGGCAGCAGCGGGCCGAGCTGCGCGCGCGCCTCGGGACGGCCCTCGAACAGCGCCGCGAAGGCCTGGCTGTAGGTCAGGCGCGCCTGCGAGCGCATCACCGCCGGATAGAAGCGCTGGTCCTGCAACTGGCCGGCGCGCGTGACCTGCATGTCGGCCACCAGACACAACCGGTCCACGCCGGGCTTCAGCGAGCACAGTTCATCCGACAGCGCTGGCGGCAGCATCGGCAGCACGCGGCGCGGTAAGTACACCGAGGTGCCGCGCTCGCGCGCCTCGGCGTCCAGCTGCGTGTCCTCGCGCACGTAGTGGCTGACGTCGGCGATCGCCACCACCAGGCGGAAACCCTGCGGCGAACTTTCCGCGAACACCGCGTCGTCGAAATCGCGCGCGTCCTCGCCGTCGATGGTGACCAGCGGCATGCCGCGCAAATCGACGCGGCGTGCCGCCTCATGCGCGTCCACTGTCGTGCCGTGCTGGGCCGCGTCGGCCAGCGCGGCCGGCGAGAAATCGCGCGGCAGCGACAGCTTCGCGATGGCCGCTTCCGTCGCCAGCGTCACCGGCTTTTCCGGGTCGAGCAGCCGTTCGACCCTGGCGACGCCGATGCCTCCGGCCGGCGGATACTTCACGACACGCGCGATAACCCAGCTGCCCTGGCGCGCGCCGTTCAGGTCTTCGGGCGCAACGGAACAGGCAAGATTCAGGCGGCGGTCCGCCGACTGCACGCTGGCGGCACGGCCACGGATCTCCACCGTGCCGAGAAAGGCGCCCACGCCGCGCGCCAATACCTCGAGCACCTTCCCCGACCAGCGTCCATCGTGTCCCTGCGTGGCCGCGATGCGCACCTGGTCGCCGTGCATCAGGCCCGCCATCTCTCTTGGTGGCAGGAACACGCTTTCAGCGAGCGACTCGCTGCGCACAAAACCGAAACCCGCGCGATTGGCCGACACCACTCCGGTCAGCGTGCGGGCCGGGCCCGCGGGCGGGGCCCTGGAGCCGGAGCGACCAAACTGCGGCGTGCGCCGCGCCGACTGGCGTGGACCTGCGCCATGCCGCGAATGAACCGGCTTGCTGCCGCGGGATCGTTTCAGGGGGAAGTCTCTGCTTGAGGCCGCGAGGGGCCCGACGCGGCCAGTCTAACGTCAGGCCCACCCGGGTGCCCGATTCATTGACTTGCCCGCCTGCCTTGCGTAAATTTCGCCGCCCACCGTGCCCAGGTGGCGGAATTGGTAGACGCACTAGTTTCAGGTACTAGCGGGTAACACCGTGGAGGTTCGAGTCCTCTCCTGGGCACCACCAGTATCAGTGTCGGTCTTTCAGCCGCGTAACCGTGTCAGCCAGTCCGCCGGCCGGATCCCCGGCCTCATCCGCCTGTAGCTGCGCTATCTCCACGGGACTGGTGGGCGGCGCCTGAAGCTGCTCGATGGGGGGCAGCGGCGGTGTCACGAGCGCCGCCTCCTCCGCCTGCCTGGCGTGATCGGCGGCATCGAGCCGGACGCGCGCATGACTGAGTTCCTCACGCGTTTTCGCGAGCGACTGATTCAGCCTGTCGATCTGCTGCCTGGCCGCGCCGAGCGACGCATCCCGACGGCTGGCTTCGGTGGTGGCATGCCAGGCCCAGCCTGCAGCGGCAAGGGCGGCCACGATGATGGCGGCATTGACGGATCTGTTCATGACACTCCCGCGCATGCTCCGCAAGCAGCAGGGCCCGGCCGCCAATTGACGGTCGGGCCCGGTTCAACGCGAAACTACCAGCGACGCGCGCCGAACAGATCGCTCATTACGGCGACGTCCTTGTCGCACGCATGATTGAGGCAGGGCAGCCCGAAGCCGGCCTCGATGCTCTTCAGCAGCGAGAAGCTGTTGTAGAAGTTCTGGCTGTGCACGGCCTTCGAACCATCGGCATAGCTGAGCTGCACGGTGAGCACCACCCTGTTGAGATTGCCGTCCGCGAAGCCGGCCTTGGCCGTGGGCGCGGCGGCGAGACCGCTGTAGTCGTTCTCGTCCCATACGATCACGATGGCGTTGTTGCCCCAGCGCCAGACGGGGGAGCTGGTGATGCTCGTGACGATGCGCTTGATGGCCGTGTCGGCCTGCGCGGACAGACCCGGATTGAGTCCCAGCTGCGCGCCGTTGGTCAGGCCGCCGTAGGCGGCGACGCCCGGATCGTACTGGCAGAAGGCATCGCCATTGCCGCGGCCATGCTGGTCATTGCACTGGTTCGGCGCGATGAAGGCGTACGACGGCACGTGGCCTGTCGCGAGGTCCGAGTACAGGCCACCCTTGCCATCGAAGCCCACCACCTGGTCGAGACTCAGGCCGCGCTCACGGCCATTCTGCACGCTCGCAAAGTAGGCAAAGGGATTGTGCTTGACGGCATAGGCCGCCACGACACCGCTGACCGGCGAGGTGGGCGTGCCGGGCAGATTGGCCGGCGATACCGGCCTGGTGGCATCGAACGTGGTCAGATCCGTCGCGGTGCCATTGCTCGAACCGATGCCGTCGGCGCCTGCCACGGGCAGGCTCTCCTGGTAGCTCTTCCAGCTGAGACCCGCGTTCACGAGCTGATCCGCTATCGAGACGCCGAAGGTGCGCGCAGCAGGCAGCGAACGCACACCGTCCATGTTGGCCAGGAAGTTGAAGACCGGCGGTTCGGTTTCGTTCCAGTCATCGACGGCTTCGGTGCGCGCGTCCATGCCGAAGCCACCGATCGGACAGATGCTGCCGGTATCGATCTGGCCCGGCGGATGGCCGCCGGTGCCACTGTCGTCATCGGCGTTGACGATACCGGTCAGCAGGTTGTTGCGGCAGCCGGTGTTGTGCCAGTCC